>JBKHVJ010000102.1:0-6479 GCA_046570145.1 Alphaproteobacteria bacterium | reverse complement strand
TGGATCTGGAACTTGCCGTCGGTCGCTTCGGCGAGGTTCTTCGCCATCACCTCGGCCGAGCCATAGAGCACGTCGATATTCTTCGGGAAGCTGGACACACAGCGCCAGCGGATCGTCGGCTCCGACTGCGCGATGGCCGGTGCGGCGAGCGTGGAGGCACCTGCGGCGACGGCGGCACCCTTGAAGAATTGACGGCGCTTCATTCTGTTGTTCCTCCCGAAATTCTTGTTGTGTGATGACACGATACCGGCTGAACGCGGATGGCCATTGTTGTCGTCAAGATATCGATCCACCCATGACCGGACGGGCAAGCATCCTGCTTTCCAACGTTTGGCGGGGCGTGGCGTCTCCTTTGCGCGGTGTCCGTGGAGATGACGGCGATTGTTCCGGAACGGCCGGGGCGATGTGGTGACCCTGACAGTGGAGCAAGCGGCAGCCCACAGGAATGTGTTTCATGGGCATACCAGCCATAAGCCGGGCAAGCCATCAGTGACCCCAACTGTTTTCACCTGGATCCTGCTGATGGCCCTGAAACCGGGGCGAAGGCTGACGGTTTGCTATGCCCGCAATGAATATCTGTTACAGGCACGCCATGCGCTCCGCGACGGGCGGCTGATCGATAGTCTGTGGCGAACTGTCCCCAACCGCCTCAAACGACGGATATTCAACCGCATGAACGGTATGCGCCATGTCTAGGCCGTCCTCTCCGCTCAACGCCGCCGGGGCCGCCTATCTCGAAGCGTTGCAGGAGCGCTTCCGTGACGATCCAGCGTCGGTGGACGTGAGCTGGCGCGCCGTCTTCCAGATCCTGGACGAACTGGGCGCCGCCGCGGCGGCGATGCCGTCACCCGGTGCCCCGGCCGCCGATGCGGTGCTGTTGCACGAGGAGATCCGCCAGCGCGGCCACGCCGCCGCCGCGCTCGATCCGCTCGGCCGCTCGGCTCCTTCCGCCGGGCAGCCGTCCGAGGATGCCGGGACGGCACGGCTGCGCCGGCTCTACCAGGGCACGCTGACGCTGGAAACCGCCCACATCGACGATCCGGCGCTGCGGTCCTGGCTGCGCGAGGCCTATGAGGGGTCCGATTCCCTCCCGACGGCCGAGACTCGTCGCCGGGCGCTGTCGCTTCTGAGCGCGGCGGAGGAGTTCGAAAGGCTCCTCGCCACCCGCTACCCGACGAAGAAGCGGTTCGGCGCGGAGGGCATGGAGACGCTGATCCCGCTGCTGGACCGCATCCTCGCGGCGGCGGCGGCGGCGGGCGTCACCGAGGTGCAGGTCGGGACCATGCATCGCGGCCGGCTCAGCCTGATGGCCAATGTGCTGGGAAAGCCGCTGGTCGAACTGTTCGCCGGCATCAAGGGCATGCATCCGTTCCTGGCCGACCCGCCGGTTCCTGCCGACGTCCCCTATCACATGGGGGTGGAAAGCAGCCTGTCCTTCGGCGAAGGCACGCTGGCGCTGACCCTGTCCCCCAACCCGTCGCATCTGGAGGCGATCAATCCGGTCACTCTGGGCCGGGCGCGGGCGCGTCAGGATCTGGTCCGCGAGGAGGGCGGCGAGGCGCGCCGGGTGCTGTGCGTGCTGCTGCACACCGACGCCAGCGTGATCGGCCAGGGCAGTGTGACCGAGGCGCTGCAGCTGTCCGGCGTCGCCGGCTTCACCGTTGCCGGCACCATCCATGTCATCGTCAACAACCAGATCGGCTTCACCACCGAACGCGACGAGGCGCGGACCTCGCTCCATTGCACCGGCCTGTGGAAGGCGGTGGACAGCCCGATCCTGCACGTCAACGCGGACGATCCGGACGCTGCGCTGCGGGCCGCCGACCTTGCGGTCGCCTTCCGGCAGGCGCATGGGCGCGACGCGGTGATCGACCTCGTCGGCTACCGCCGCAACGGTCACAATGAGATCGACGAGCCGCGCTTCACCCAGCCGTTGGACTATACGGCGATCGACGCCCACCCGGCGGTCCGCATGCTCTATGCCAAGCGGCTGGCTGCCGAAGACGTGGTCCCGTCCGGCGATGCCGAGGGGATTGCCGCCGGGCACAAGGCCCGCTTCCAGCAGGCACTGGCCGCAGCCGCCGACCACCGGCCGAACCATGACGGTTTCCCCGGCGGCCGTTGGGCGCCGTTCGCCCCCGGCGGTTCCGCGTCCGTCGAACCGGACACCGGTTTCGCGGCCGACCGGCTGCAAGCCCTGCTGGCGGCGCTGGCCGCCATTCCCGACGGGCTGACGGTCGACCGCAAGGTGGAGCGCGTCATCCGCCGCCGCGCCGAGGAGCCGCTGGATTGGGCGACCGGCGAGGCGCTGGCCTTCGCCACGCTGCTGGCCGATGGGGTGCCGGTGCGGCTGACCGGTCAGGACGTGGTGCGCGGCGCCTTTTCCCACCGGCATTTCGCGTTGACCGATGCCGCCACCGGGCGGCGCCATGTCAGCCTGAACCATCTGGGCGTCGCGCAGGCCCGCTTCGACGTGGTCAACAGCCCGCTGTCGGAATATGCCGTGCTCGGCTTCGAATACGGCTACAGCCTGGAGCGGCCCGACGCGCTGGTGATCTGGGAGGCGCAGTTCGGCGATTTCGCCAACGGCGCCCAGATCATGATCGACCAGTTCATCGTCAGCGCGGAGGACAAATGGCGTCAGCCCTCCGGCCTCGTCATCCTGCTGCCGCACGGCCTGGAAGGGCAGGGGCCGGAGCATTCCTCCGCCCGGCCGGAGCGCTTCCTCCAGATGGCGGCGCGCGACAACATCCGCATCGCGCATCCGTCCACCCCGGCAAACTATTTCCACCTGCTGCGCCGGCAGATGCTGCGGCGCGACCGCAAGCCACTGGTGGTGCTGAGCCCGAAGACCCTGCTGCGCCTGCCGGCGGCGGTGTCCGCACTGGCCGACCTCGCGCCCGGCACCGGGTTCCAGCCGGTCGTCGTCACCGCGGGGGAGCGTGCCGACCGCATCCTGCTGTGCAGCGGCAAGCTGGCCTATGAGCTGGAACGCGAACGGGCGGCCCTGGGGATGGATGAGGTCGCGGTGGTGCGGCTGGAGATGCTGTATCCTCTGCCCGAGGCGGAATTGTCGGCGCTGTTCCGCCGCTGGACGGACGCATCCTGCCTGTGGGTGCAGGAGGAGCCGGTCAACCTGGGCGCCTGGACCTATCTGGACCGCCGGCTGGAGGCGTTGCGGCAAGCCGCGGGCTGTGCCGAGCCACGCGTCTCCTGCGTGGCCCGTGCCGAAGCGTCCTCGCCCGCCGGCAGCTTCCATGGCGACCATGACGCCGACCAGCGCCGGCTGGTCGAGCAGGCCTTCGCCGGGGTCGCTGCCGGGGCCGCGGCCCTGCCGTCCCGTGGGAAAGCGGCGGCGGAGTGACGACCCGGCCGTCCTCAACGACGGCTGGACTGGATAACGAACACCGTACAACGAACACCGGGGAAACGCGCCGATGTCTTCCACCTTGAGCACCGTCAGCCCGTCCGAAGCCCAGCCGCTTCCGCTTCCCGACCTGCTGCAGGCCACGGCCTCGGCGCTCGACGCGGTGGCCCGGCTGGCCGAGGCCGCGGAGCGCGGCGTCGCGGCGCTGGTGGCGCCGGACGGGCGCGTGGACGCGGCATTGCTCGACCGCCATCAGGTGGCGGCGCATGGTTTCGCCTGGGTCGCGACCTATGCGGAGGCGCTGCGCCAGATGCGGGGCTGGGCGGAACGGCTCGACCGCGCCGGCCGGCTGGGTGAACTGGAGGCGGCCATGCTCCAGGCGGCGTTCGGCGAGTATCTGGCCCAACTCGACGGCGGTCTGGCGATGAGCCAGGGCGAGATCGTCCGTCCGGCCGATTTCGGACTGGGCGAGGAGGAGCGGAGCGCCTTCCGCACCGATGCGGTGCGCCGGCTGATCGACGCCGGCAACGCGTCCGGTCTGCGGCTGCGCATCGCCGAACTGCTGGCCGACGCGCTGCATGGCGGCGGCTTCGGCGACGCGGCGCTGGAGGACGAGGCGCTGGACATGGTCCGCGACCAGTTCCGCCGCTTCGTTGCCGACGCGGTGGAGCCGCATGCCCATGACTGGCACCTGAAGGACGAGCTGATCCCGCTCGCCGTCGTCGAGCAGATGGCGGAAATGGGGGTGTTCGGCCTGACGGTACCGGAGGAGGATGGCGGGCTGGGCATGGGCAAGCTCGCCATGTGCGTGGTTACGGAGGAGCTGTCGCGCGGCTATATCGGTGTCGGGTCGCTCGGCACCCGCGCGGAAATCGCCGCCGAACTGATCCGCTCGGGCGGCACCGCCGAGCAGCGGGCGCGCTGGCTGCCGCGCATCGCGTCGGGCGAGATCCTGCCGACCGCCGTGTTCACCGAACCCAACACCGGTTCCGACCTGGGCAGCCTGCGCACCCGCGCGGTGCCGGACGGCGATACCTACCGCGTCACCGGGGCGAAGACCTGGATCACCCATGGCAGCCGGTCGGATCTGATGACGCTGCTGGTGCGCACCGATCCGGACGCTCCCGGCTACCGCGGCCTGTCGATGCTGCTGGCCGAGAAGCCGCGCGGCACCGAGACGGACCCGTTCCCGGCCGAGGGCATGAGCGGCGGCGAGATTCCGGTTCTGGGTTATCGCGGCATGAAGGAATATGAAATCGGCTTCGACGGCTTTGCCGTTCCGCGCGGGAACCTGCTGGGCGGCGTCGAGGGCCAGGGCTTCAAGCAGTTGATGGCGACCTTCGAATCCGCCCGCGTGCAGACCGCCGCCCGTGCCGTCGGTGTGGCGCAGAACGCGATGGAGCTCGGCCTGCGCTATGCCCAGGAGCGCGTCCAGTTCGGCCGTCCGCTCGCCGCCTTCCCGCGGGTCGCCGGCAAGCTGGCCTGGATGGCGGTGGAAACGATGATCGCCCGCCAATTGACCTATTTCGCCGCGCGCGAGAAGGACGGCGACCGCCGCTGCGACATCGAGGCGGGCATGGCGAAGCTGCTGGCGGCGCGCGTCGCCTGGTCGAACGCCGACAACTCGGTGCAGATCCATGGCGGCAACGGCTATGCCGTCGAATATCCGGTCAGCCGGGTGCTGTGCGATGCCCGTATTCTGAACATCTTCGAGGGGGCGGCGGAAATCCAGGCCCAGGTGGTCGCCCGCGGTTTGCTGTCGCGCCGCAACTGAGAACCTCCGGCCGGGCGGGACTGACCTGTCGCGACTATGCTTGTGCCATACCAGCGTATTCGCTATCCGACGGGGAGGACTGAAAGGACGAGGCCGCCCGCGATGGAACTTCTGGAACTGCGCTATTTCGTTCAGGTGGCCGACCTTGGCAGCTTCTCCAAGGCCTCGGTCAAGCTGGGCATCACCCAGCCGGCGCTGAGCCGGCAGGTCCAGAAGCTGGAGCATGAGCTGCGCACCAGCCTGTTCTATCGCCATGGCCGCGGTGTCTCGCTGACCCAGCAGGGGCGCAAGCTCTACGACGTGGTGCGCCATCTGCTGGGCGCGCTGGCCGAGATCAAGGAGGAGATCCAGGACCAGTCGGAACGGCTGACCGGCACCGTCACGCTGGGTCTTCCGCCGTCGATCTGCGCCACGCTGGGGGCCCCGCTCGCCCGCCGTTTCCACGACAACTACCCGGACGCCACGCTGCGCATCCACGAGGTGTTCAGCGGCACGCTGCTGGAATGGGTGGAGGGTGGGCGGCTCGATCTTGCCGTTCTCTATGACGCCCGGCGCGGGCGCAGCATGCTGTCCTCGCCCCTGTTGGTGGAAAATCTACTTCTCGTCCAATCGGCGAAGGATGCCGACGCCGGCGACGACGGCCCGGTCGGGGTGGAGATGCTGGGCGACCTGCGTTTCGTGCTGCCCGGATTGGAAAACGGCCTTCGCCGCGTGGTGGACGCGGCGGTGCGCCGGGCCGACATCGACTTGCAAGTCGATATGGAGATCGACTCCGTCACCGCCATCAAGCAACTGGTGGAGGAGGGGATAGGGTCGACCATTCTCCCCTTTGGCGCCGTCCACCGCGAGGTGCGCCAGGGCAGGCTGATCGCGCGCGAGATCACCTCGAAGGACATGCATGCCATGCTGGTCACCGCGACGCCGCTGCATCAGCCGGTGTCGAAGGCGACGCGCGCCCTGCTGCGGCTGATCCATGCCGAAGTCGTGAAATGCGTCGCCAACGGCGTGCTGAAGGGCAAGGTCGTCGCTCCCGGCAGTGCCGGGGAGAACAGCGCGCCCTGACGGCGGCCGGTCGCGTCGAGCTCACCCGGATATGCTTTGGGCGCTGATAGCAGCTATGACGGATGGTCCATAGCACGGCCCGTCCGGCGCGGATAGCCTCCCCCGATCATCACATAATCCCTTGGGGAGGAACCGAGAATGACGAAGCGCCTGGACGGCAAGGTCGCCCTGATCACCGGGGCGGCGCAGGGCCTGGGCCTTGCGATGGCCGAGACCTTCGTGCGCGAGGGTGCCCGGGTGGCGGTCGTGGACATCAACGGCGATGCCGCCCGGGCG
>JBKHVJ010000101.1:0-18383 GCA_046570145.1 Alphaproteobacteria bacterium | reverse complement strand
GATGATCACCGTCAACTACGACGCCGATCCGAAGATGGCGGTCGATGCGCTGTGCCGTCGGGTCGACACCGGCGCCATCGCCAATGTCGCCATGCCGCCGCAGCTGCTCGGCGGCAAGCCGCTGAAGAACCCGGATCTCGCCGCCAACCTGCTGTCCAACGCGGTGATCGGCGCCATCTTCGGCGATTTGGTGCGCGAACCGGGCCTGCTGCTCGACCTGATGAAGGGCGACGACGCCCCGGCGCCGTGGCTGACCGCCAGCGCTCCCGCCGGTTGGTCGCCGGAATCGCAGGCGAAGGGCGGTACGCTCGACACCACGCCCTTCGTGAAGCCGGGCGCCAAGCAGACCGCCGACCACCAGAAGGTGATCGCCGCCCTGACCGGCCGCGGCCAGACCAAGCCGACCGTCGGCGCGGTTCCGGCCGGCGGCAGCGCGGCGAAGGCGGCGGCTCCCGCCAAGACTTCCACGTCCGGCAGCGCCACCTCCGACGAGGAAGCGCTGGCCGCGACCATCAAGCAGCTGCTGGCCTACAAGGCCCGTCCGCTGGACGGCGTGTGGGCGACGGCGCCCTACATGCACAACGGATCGGTCCCCAACCTGTATGAGATGCTGCTGCCGGTCTCCCAGCGGTCGGCGACCTTCCGCATGGGCAGCAGCTCCATCGACCCGGTCAAGGTCGGCGTGGATTCCGCTGCGGCGGGCGCCAGCTTCGTCTATGACGCGACGAAGCCGGGCAACCGCAACACCGGCCACGAGTTCGGCGCCGGCCTGACCGACGCGCAGCGCTGGCAGCTGCTGGAATACCTGAAGACGCTCTGATCCCCGGCGGTTTTCCGCAACATCCTGCAAGCCGGAGCGTCGCTTCACGCGGCGCTCCGGTTTTTTCCGTGTCGGAGGCGAGCCGTCCGATCACAAACTCTTTCCGCTTTCGGATTGGTTCGCCGGCCGCCAGCCTTGCATCGCAGCACGCGGACGTTCAGACTGTTGCTCCCTTCATAGGCAAAAAGCATCAGTCAGACCTTGTCCCACCCCGATCAGCCTTTCCGCGCGCCGGCGTCCGTGGTCCCGTCGGGGATGCCGCCGGTTCCCTTCACACAGGGATCGCTGTTCGGCGAGGCCGATGCCATCGGCTATGGCTCCGGCCAGGTCTATGACGAGATGGTGACCGGCCAGGGGCGGTTGCGGCCGCACTGGCAGACCTTCATGAGCACGCTGGGCCCCCTCGACGCCGTACAGATGGCGGAGCGGTGGGAGGAGGCGCGGCGGCTGCTGCACCAGAACGGCGTCACCTACAACATCTACGGCGATCCCAACGGGATGGAGCGGCCGTGGCCGCTCGACATGATGCCGCTGCTGCTGCCGGCACATGAATGGAAGGCCGTCGAATCGGGGCTGATCCAACGCGCCTCGCTGCTGAATGCCATCCTGACCGATCTCTACGGGCCGCAGACGCTGACCCGCTACGGCCGGCTGCCGCCGTCGGTGATCCATGCCGATCCCGGATTCCGCCGCGCCGTCCACGGCATCCGCGTTCCCAACGACGTCCACCTGCATTTCTATGCCGTCGACCTCGCCCGTGCGCCGGACGGGCGCTGGTGGGTGCTGTCCGACCGCACCCAGGCGCCGAGCGGCAGCGGCTATGCGCTGGAAAACCGCGCGGTGATCGCGAAAGTGCTGCCCGACAGCTTCCGCCATTGCCAGGTGGAACGGCTGACCGGCTTCTTCGACACCTTCAAGGAAACGCTGCTGTCGCTGGCGCCGCGGGCGAACGGAACCGGCGGGACACGCGGCCTGCCGCGCGTCGTCCTGCTGACGCCCGGCCCTTACAACGAGACCTATTTCGAGCATGTCTATCTCGCCCGCTACCTCGGCCTGACCCTGGTCGAGGGGGCGGACCTGACGGTGCGCGACCGGACGGTGTTCCTGAAGACCCTGTCGGGGCTGGAACAGGTGGACGTGATCCTGCGCCGGCTCGACGCCGACTTCGCCGATCCGCTGGAACTGCGGGCCGACAGTTCGCTGGGCGTGGCCGGCCTGATCGAGGCGGTGCGCGCCGGCAATGTGGTGATGGCGAACGCCCTGGGCTCCGGCCTGATGGAATCGATGGCGATGAAGTCGTCGCTGCCGACGCTCTGCCGCCATCTGCTGGGGGAGGAACTGCGGCTGCCCGGAGTCGCCAGCTGGTGGTGCGGCAACGACGCGGAGCGCGCCTACGTCATCGACCATCTCGACGGGCTGGTCGTCAAGCCGGCCTTCCCCTCCCTGTCCTTCGAGCCGATCTTCGGCGCCCAGCTGTCGGCCGGCGAACGGTCGACCCTGATCGAGCGGATCAAGCGCCGTCCCTGGTATTTCGTGGCGCAGGAACAGATGGCGCTATCCACCGCCCCGGTCTGGCAGGATGGACGGCTGCAGCCGCGCCCGCTGGTGCTTCGTGTCTTCCTCTGCGCCACCCCCAGCGGCGGCTATGCCGTCATGCCCGGCGGGCTGACCCGCGTGTCGAGCGAATCCGGCCGGCTGGTGGTGTCGATGCAGAGCGGCGGCGGCAGCAAGGACACCTGGATCCTGGCGCCGCGACGCGCCGATGTCTCGTCCTCCCAACCGCGGCCGGCCCTGGCGACGGAGCCGACGGCCAGCGGCGCCCGCCCGTCCGCCAACGACCTGCCCAGCCGCGTCGCCGACGGCCTCTATTGGCTCGGCCGCTATGCCGAACGGGCGGAGGGAGCGCTGCGCCTGCTGCGCGCGACGCAGAGCCGGCTGATCGACAGCAACATGCCCGGCGCCACCCTGCAAGTCCGCCCGCTGCTCGATCTGCTCAGCTCCCTGGGGATGATCCCGGGCGACATGGCGCAGGTGACGGAAAGCGGCGCCAACCGCGGCCTGCGCGAGGCGCTGCATGCGGCGGTGAACGACCCGGAGCACCCCAACAGCCTGCGCGCCCAGGTTCTGCGCCTGCACCGCACCGCCTATTCGGTGCGCGACCGCCTGTCGATGGACATGTGGCGGGTGGTGTCGGCCATAGACCGCCAGACCCAGCCGCCGAAGGGACGGATGGACCCGGCGTCGCTCCTGCTGCGGCTGGACGACGTGATGATCACGCTGGCCGCCTTCTCCGGCCTGGAGCAGGAGAGCATGACCCGTGGCGCCGGCTGGCGCTTCCTCGACATCGGGCGGCGCATCGAACGGTCGCTGCACATGATCGCGCTGATGCGCGGCGTCCATGTCGCCGACCTCGACCGCCTGGACGAGCCGATGCAGGCGGCCACGCTGGCGGTCCTGCTGGAGTTGGGCGAGAGCGTGATGACCTACCGCGCCCGCCATCTGACCAGCGTCCAACGCACTTCCGTGCTCGACCTGCTGCTCGGAGAGGAGGCGAACCCCCGCGCGCTGTCTTTCCAACTGGCAGCGCTGGACCGGCACCTGCGGGCGTTGCCCAGCCAAGGCGTCGGGACCGGCACCGACCCCACCGGCGGGGCGCTGGCCATCGTCGCCGCTGCGCGCAACGGGCTGGAGCGGACCGGCGCGCTGGCCTCCGGCGATGGGCTGCGGGCGCTGCTGGACACACTGGCGATGTCGTTGCCGGACGTGTCGAACTTCCTGGCACACGCCTATTTCAGCCATGCCTTCGCACGATCGGCCTGACCCGATGACTCCTCCCACCCCGCTTTCCGGCAGCAGCGGTTCCTCCACCCGCTACCGCGTGCGCCACGCCACCTCGTACGACTATGGCGAGGATGTGCCGATCTCCCACCACCTGCTGCACCTGACCGCCCGGCCGCACCCGCGCCAGCGCATCCGGCGCAGCCTGCTGACCATCGATCCGGTCCCTGCGGTTCGGTCGGAACGGGTGGATTATTTCGGGAACACCGTCACCTATGTCGCCGTGCAGGAGCCGCACCGGACCTTCTCCGTCATCGCGGAAAGCGAAGTGGAGGTGTTCGAGCCGCCGGCATTGGCTCCCGGCGATTCTGCCCCGTGGGAACAGGTGCGCGACAGCCTGCGCGGCCTGTCCGGGCCGGATGACGGGGCGGAGATCACGCAATACTGCTTCGACAGCGCTCTGGTCGCCTCCAGCCCGGATCTGCTGGACTATGCGCGGGTCAGCTATACCCCCGGCCGTCCGGCGGTCGCGGCGGCCATCGATCTGATGAACCGCATCAACCGGGAATTCGCCTTCGACCCCACCGCGACGACGGTCGCCACGCCGTTGGCGGCGGTGATGCGCAACCGCCGCGGCGTCTGCCAGGATTTCGCCCACATCGCCGTCGGCTGCGCGCGCGCCATGGGCCTGCCGGCCCGCTATGTGTCGGGATACCTGCGCACCCTGGCCCCGCCGGGCCAACCGCGGCTGGTCGGCGCCGACGTGAGCCATGCCTGGGGGTCGGTCTGGTGCGGGGCCGCCGCCGGCTGGCTGGACATCTGCCCGACCAATGCCTGCGTCGCCAACCGCGACTTCATCACCATCGCCTGGGGCCGCGATTACGACGACGTCAGCCCGGCCCGCGGCGTTCTGGTCGGCGGGGCCGGCCACGGCCTGACCGTCAGCGTCGATGTCGAACCGCTGGAAGACTGAGCCGCGCCGAACTTCGCCGTTCCGCTTATGCCTCCAGCGGCAGGCCGAGCATGCGGTGCAGGGTTTCGCAGATGATGCGCGGGTTCACCGGCTTGCTGAGAATCTCCAGCGGCTTCCAGCGCTCATGCTTCAAGTCGCTGTCCTCCGTCAGATAGCCGGTCATCACCACCACCGGCAACGCGGCATCCCGATTGCGGATTTCACGGATCAGGGTATGGCCGTCCATGCGCGGCATGCGCAGGTCGGTCACCAGCGCATGCACCTGCTCACGGCCGTAGTGCTCCAGCGCCTCCGCTCCATTGGCGGCGACGCTTACGCGGAAGCCCTTGAGCGACAGGAAATCCTCCAGCGCCATCGCGGCGAGAACCTCGTCCTCCGCGATCAGGATGTGTAACGGATCAGGCATGCGACAGCTCCCTGTCGGAAGAGGAAACCGGCTGGCTGGGCAGGGTGATGGTAAAGCGGACGCCGCGGCGCCTCCCCTCCAGATCGACGTTGCGGGCATCGATGCGGCCACCCATTCCGTCGATGATGCCGTAGCCGATCGACAACCCGAGTCCCGACCCCTTGCCGACCTCCTTGGTCGTGAAGAAGGGGTCGAAGATCTGGGGCAGAACCGACGGGTCGATGCCGCCGCCGTCGTCGGTCACCTGGATGACGACGTTCCGACCATCGGAATCGTCGCTGACCGCCACCATGATGCGTCCTGCTTCCCGGCCGGTTGCACGAAGAGCGATGATAGCATCGCGCGCGTTCGAGAAAAGGTTGAGAATCACCTGCTCCAGTTCAAGTGGACGTCCGGTCACCGGCAGTTGCGCCGACGTGGCACTCTCTATGATCTCGATATCTTCCAAAGCATACTGGTGGCGCACCAGCTCCACCGCGCTCTGGACACAATGGGCGGGGGTGAAGGCCCGCATGCCGCCGCCGTCCCGACGGCCGAAGGTGCGGACATGGTCGATCAGCTTGGCCATGCGGTCGGTCTGCTCGATCACCAGGGTCAGCGACCGTTCGGCCCGCTGGGGCTCCAGCAGATTGTCGCGCAGGCGGGACAGCATGTTCTCCGTCCACAAGCGGATGACGTTCAGCGGTTGGCTCATCTCATGTGCCATGCCGGCGGCCAGTGTGCCCAGGGTCGCCAGCTTGGAGGTCTGGACCACCTCCGCCTGCAGGCGCTTGCGCTCGGTCACGTCGCGGCCGCTGCCCAGAATCTGAACGACGCGGCCGGCGGCGTCCTTCACCGGAACCAGCATGGTGTGGAAGACCCGCTGGCCGATCGGCAGGTCCAGGGTCTCTTCGTAATCGATGCTCTCGCCGCCGTCCCGGCAGACGGTATAGCGGCGGATGATCGAATCGGCGACTCCCGGCCCCAGCGCGTCCTTGACACGCCGGTCGCGCATCCGCTCGGGATCCAGGCCGGTGGCCCGCGCCAGCGCCGGATTGATCGCCTCGTAGGCGAAATCGCCATCCGGCAGAACCTGGACGATGAACAGCGCCTCGGCCAGATTATTGAAGAAGCTGGAATACCGCGTCTCCATCTGGCGACGGATGGCGATCTCCTGCTCCAGCGCCCGGTTGGTCGCCTCCAACTGCTTCGGGCTTGGCAGGGTGAGAAGGCGCGGCATCAGCCACCATAGGGCCGCGGCGGTCGCCAGCGACGCAAACGCGGTGATCACCTTGACCAGCCCCTCCAGCACGTAATCGGGGCTCCACAGTGTCCAGACGGCGAGGAAATGAGTGGTGCCGCAGGCGATGATGAAGAGAGCGAACAGAAGCACCACCCAGCCGAATTCGACGTCGCGCCGGCGCATGACGAAATAGACCAGGGCCACCGGGATGGAGAAATAGGACAGGCCGATCAGCATGTCCGAAGCGACATGCAGCGCCAGAATGTCGGGCCGCCACAACAGGCAGACGCCGTGCGGCACGAAGCCGCTGGTGTCCAGAAATTCGTCCAATCCCAACGCCATGACCGCCTCATTTCCGACCCTGCCCGTCCGACGGAGGCCATATATTACGTGTCGAAACTGTTAAGCGCACTCGCACACGTTCCGACACCGGACCGGCGCCGTCAAGCCGTCCGTCCAGCGGAGAGGTCCTGTACGTATTCAATCGACAAAAGAGAGCCCGCCCCAGGGTTCAACCAAGGGCGGGCGACAGGAGGAGCGCATTGTCGGTCAGGCCGCGGTGTGGACCTTGCGGTTCTGTTCGCGCGTCTTCAGGAACCGCAGCGCCGGGAAATCCTCCTGCGCGCGGTTCAGGTGCCAGGCGTTGCGCGCCAGGAACACCAGGGCACCGTCATGATCCTCCGCCACCGCCGAGCGGTTCAGCTCGATGAACTTCTCCAATTGGACCTTGTCGTCCGTCTCGACCCAGCGGGCAGCGTCCAGACCGGCCCCTTCGAAGCGGGCGGCGATGCCGTATTCCGCCTCGATGCGCGAGGCCAGCACCTCGAACTGCAGCTGGCCGACAACACCGACGACCCAATCGGCGCCGGTCAGCGGCTTGAACACCTGCGAGGCGCCCTCTTCGGCGAAATGCTCCAGCGCCTTGCGCAGATGCTTCACCCGCATCGGATCGTCCGGGCGGACACGCTGCAGCAGTTCCGGCGCGAAGCTGGGCACGCCGGTGAAGCGGAGATCCTCGCCCTCCGTCAGCGTGTCGCCGATGCGAAGGCTGCCGTGGTTGGGAATGCCCATGATGTCGCCCGGCCACGCCTCCTCCGCCACCTCGCGGTCGCGGGCCAGGAACAGCACGGCATTGTTCACCGCCATCAGCTTGCCCGAGCGGATGTGCTTCAGCTTGGCGCCGCGCTTGTAGCGGCCGGAGCACAGACGGACGAAGGCGATGCGGTCACGGTGGTTCGGGTCCATGTTGGCCTGGACCTTGAACACGAATCCGGTGACCTTCTCCTCGTCCGGCTGGACGGTGCGCGGATCGGCCGGCTGCGGGCGCGGCGGCGGGGCATTCTCCGCCAGACCGGACAGCAGCTCGCGCACGCCGAAATTGTTGATGGCGGAACCGAAATAGATCGGCGTCAGATGGCCGGCGCGATAGGCCTCCAGATCGAAGGCGGGCATCAGGCCCCGCGCCATCTCCACCTCCTCGCGCAGCTTGGCGACGGCGTGGGCGGGCAACAGCTCGTCCAGACGGGGATCGTCCAGGCCGTTGCACTCGATGCCCTCGTCGATCTCGTCGCCCTTGCTGCGGTCCATCAGGATCAGCCGGTCGCGGATCAGGTCGTAGCAGCCAAGGAAGTCGCGCCCCATGCCGATCGGCCAGCTGGCCGGCGTGACCTCCAGCGCCAGCGCGCTTTCGATCTCCGAGATCAGGTCGAAGGGGTCACGCGCCTCGCGGTCCATCTTGTTGCAGAAGGTCATGATCGGCACGTCGCGCAGACGGCAGACCTCGAACAGCTTCAGCGTCTGCGCCTCGATGCCCTTGGCGCCGTCGATCACCATCACCGCGCTGTCCACCGCAGTCAGCGTCCGGTAGGTGTCCTCCGAGAAGTCCTCGTGGCCCGGCGTATCGAGCAGGTTGAAGGTGCGCCCGTCGAAGTCGAAGGTCATGACGGAGGCGGTCACCGAGATGCCGCGCTCGCGTTCCACCTTCATCCAGTCCGACTTGGCACGCCGTTGCTCGCCGCGCGCCTTGACGGCGCCGGCCATCTGGATGGCGCCGCCGAACAGCAGCAGCTTTTCCGTGAGCGTGGTCTTACCGGCGTCGGGGTGCGCGATGATGGCGAAGGTCCGACGGCGGGAGACGGCGTCCTGAAGTTCGGACATGCGCGAGGTCCCGTGACAAGAGAAGGTGATCGTAAGAACGGCGAAAGGGGCCGGCAGGCGAAACACGCCCACCGGCCCCCTTCGATTAGATAGCAGCAGAGACGGGCGGATTCCAGAGCGTTCCGCCGGCCCGGTCCCGGCACAGGTCCGTCAGGGCCGCGGCGGATAATAGCCGTTGTAGCAGATGACGTAGTGGAGGCTGGGCAGCGGCTCCTTGCCCTTCAGGTTCGGCAGACCGAAGGTCGTCTTGCCGTCGCCGCCGTATTGCGTGCCGACCAGGGAATAGAGTGCTTGATATTGCGCAATGGAAACGATGCTGCCGTCGCAGGGTAGAAAACCCTCGGGGACGTAGCTGCAGGCAATCAGAATGATGTCGCTGATCAGATAATCCATCATCGCCTCGCGTTCGGATACCACGGCGACGGAGGCGCGGGTCTCCCCGGACGGTCCGAAGCCCTGTCGGACGCATGATGAGCCGCGCAATAAAATGCGTGCAACCGGCAAATCGATACAGCTGCATTCGATTCAGAAGATTCTGCGGGGCGTCGATCCGCCCCGCAGAATGCAACCGGTCAGAGAGCCAGTTCGGCGATCTGCACCGCGTTCAGGGCGGCACCCTTCAGCAGCTGGTCGCCGCAGACGAACAGGTCGAGGCCATGGTCGCCGAACACCAGGTTGCTGCGGATGCGGCCGACCTCGACGTCATACTGTCCGGTTGCGTTCAGCGGCATCGGATAGGCGCCGGCGGCCGGGTCGTCCACCACCTTCACGCCGGCGGCATCGGCCAGAACGGCGCGGGCGGCGTCGGGCGTGACCGGCTGGATGGTCTCCAGCGTGATGGCCTCTGAGTGCGCGCGATAGGTCGGGATGCGGACGGCGGTGCAGCTGAGCAGGAGGTCCGGAACCTCCATGATCTTCCGCGTCTCCCACGTCACCTTCATCTCCTCCTTCGTGTAGCCGTTCTCCTGGAAGGCATCGATCTGGGGGATCAGGTTGAAGGGAATGGGATGGCGGAACACGCTGTTGGTGACCGGCTTGCCGTCCAGCTGGTTGCGCGTCTGCTCCTCCAGCTCTGCCATGCCCTCGGCGCCGGCGCCGCTGGTGGCCTGATAGGTCGAGACGATGGCGCGCTTGATGCCGAAGGCCTTGTGCAGAGGCCCGAGCGCAACGACGGCGATGGCGGTCGTGCAGTTCGGGTTGGCGATCAGGCGCGAGCCGTTGGCGTACGCCTCGCGGAAGACGTGGGCGTTGATTTCCGGAACGATCAGCGGGATGTCGGCGTCGTAGCGGAAGGCGGAGCTGTTGTCGATCACCAGCGCGCCGGCCGAGGCGAGGTCCTTGGCATGCGCCTTGGCGAAGTCACCCGAAACCGCCAGCAGGACAACGTCATAGCCCTTCACCACCGCGGCATCGAAGGCCTTCAGGGTCAGGGCGCCGTAGGGGGTCTCCTGCACCTTGCCGGCGGACCGCTCGGAAGCGAACAGGCCGAGTTCGGCGACCGGGAAATTGCGGTCGTGCAGGACCTTGACCATCTCGCGGCCGACGGCGCCGGTGGCGCCGACCACGGCGACGCGGAGGGACTTGGAGGAAGCGGAGGCGTTGTTGCTGCTCATGTCGGGGTTCCGTCCTGTCTATCGCACTGTTGATCGGACCGGCCTATCGGTCGTTCGGACAGCGGACCCCGGATACGACGAGGCCCCGTCCGTTGTCCGGCGGGGCCTGCCTCGTGGAAGAAACGCTGGTCGATCCGATCAGCACGCACCACGACGCTTCCCGCCGAAGCGAGTCGCTTTTTTGGTCGTAGTGGTGATGATGGCCTTGCGGTTCATGGCGCCTTCTTATCCGAATGCGCAGGCATTGTAAAGCGCCTGCGCATTCGCCTCATCGAAGATTACCGGGCTCGAAGATTACCGGAACCCCTCGCCGTCATGGTTCGGATGCACCGGGTGTACGTCCCAGATCTCGCCGGCATATTCGTTGACCGTACGGTCGGACGAGAACCAGCCCATGTTGGCGGTGTTCAGGATGGCCTTGCGGGTCCATTCCTCCGGATCGCGGTACAGCTGCATCGCCGCATCCTGCGCCCGGCAATAGTCGGCGAAGTCCGCCGTCACCAGGAAATGGTCGCCGCCGTCGGTCAACGCCTGCACGATCGGATGGTAGCGGTTGCGGTCGTCCGGAGAGAAGGTTCCGGTGGAGATCATGTCGAGCGCCCGCTTCAGGCTGGGGTTCGACGCGATCACCTCGCGCGGGTTGAAGCCGCCGCTGGCGCGCAGGTCGTTCACCTCATCCGCGGTCATGCCGAAGATGAAGATGTTGTCCGCCCCCACATGCTCGCGGATCTCCACGTTGGCGCCGTCCAGCGTGCCGATGGTGAGCGCACCGTTCAGGGCCAGCTTCATGTTGCCGGTGCCCGACGCCTCCATGCCGGCGGTGGAGATCTGCTCCGACAGGTCGGCGGCCGGGATGATGATCTCCGCAGCCGTGACGTTGTAGTTCGGCAGCAGCACGACCTTCAGGTTGTCGTGCACCGACGGGTCGTGGTTCACCACCTTGGCGACGTCGTTGATCAGTTTGATGATCAGCTTGGCCATGTGGTAGGAGGGCGCCGCCTTGCCGGCGAACACCTTGGTCACCGGGACCCAGCTGACCGTCGGGTTGTCGCGCATTTCATTGTACAGCGCGATGGTGTGAAGCACGTTCAGCAGCTGGCGCTTGTACTCGTGCATGCGCTTGACCTGCACGTCGTAGATGCTGTCGACCAGCACCTCCTCGCCGGTCTGGCGGGCGATGTAGGCGGCAAGGCGCTTCTTGTTCTTGCGCTTGGCCCGGCGGAACTCCTCGCGGAACACCACGTCGTCGGCCTTGTCGCGCAGCGCCGAGATCTGCGACAGGTCGGAGATCCAGCCCTCGCCGATGCGGGTGGTGATCAGTTCCGACAGGCCCGGATTGGCCTGCTTCAGCCAGCGGCGCGGGGTGATGCCGTTGGTCTTGTTGTTGATGCGGTCCGGGAATTCCTGGTGGAAGTCGGCGAACACCGTCTGCTTCATCAGCTCGGTGTGCAGGGCCGACACGCCGTTGACCTTGTGCGAGCCGAGGAAGGCCAGATTGCCCATGCGCACGCGCCGCTCGCCGCGCTCGTCGATCAGCGACAGGCGCGACAGCCTCGCATTGTCGCCGTCCGCCCGCGCCTTGGTGCGGTTCAGGAACTTGGCGTTGATCTCGTAGATGATCTGCATGTGGCGCGGCAGAACCCGCTCGATCATCCGCACCGGCCAGGCTTCCAGCGCTTCGGGCAGCAGGGTGTGGTTGGTGTAGGCGAAGGTGGCGCGGGTGATGTCCCAGGCATCGTCCCAGCGCAGCGCGTGCTGGTCGACCAGCAGGCGCATCAACTCGGCGATGCCGATGGCCGGATGGGTGTCGTTCAGCTGGATCGCCGCCTTGTTGGGCAGGTTCTCGAAGCTGGAATGATGCTGCAGATAGCGGCGCAGGATGTCCTGCAGCGAGGCGGAGGTGAAGAAATACTCCTGCTTCAGCCGCAGCTCCTTGCCGGTCTCCGTCGCGTCGTTGGGATAGAGGACGCGGCTGAGGTTTTCCGACAGGATCTTCTGCTCGACCGCCTTCATATAGGCGCCGTCGTTGAAATGGCCGAAGTTGAAGTCGCGGGTGGCGCGGGCCGACCACAGGCGCAGCGTGTTGATCGTGTCGCCGCCATAACCGACGACCGGCGTGTCGTAGGCCATCGCCAGAACGCGGTCGGCATCGACCCAGCGATAGGCGCGCTCGCCGACGCTGTCGCGGAACTCCTCGACCCGGCCATAGAACTGGACCGGGTAAAGCACCTCCGGCCGGGCGAATTCCCACGGGTTGCCGAACTGCAGCCACTGCTCGGGATACTCGACCTGCCAGCCATTCTCGAAACGCTGCTCGAACAGGCCGAACTCGTACCGGATGCCATAGCCGTAGCCGGGCAGCCCCTGCGAGGCCATGCTGTCCAGGAAGCAGGCGGCCAGACGGCCGAGGCCGCCGTTGCCGAGCGCTGCGTCCGGCTCCGCATCGACCACGTCCTCCATCGACAGGCCGAGGCGGTCGAGCGCCTGACGGCATTCGTCCATGATGCCCAGGTTGGACAGGCTGTTGGTCAGCAGGCGCCCGATCAGGAATTCCAGGGAGAGGTAATAAACGCGCTTGGCGTCTTCCTGGTAGTAGCTGCGCGTCGTGTCCATCCAGCGGTCGACGACGCGGTCGCGCACGGCCAGTGCCACGGTGTGGAACCAGTCGCGGCGGGTGGCGGCGCGGGCATCCTTGCCGACCGAATAGACAAGCCATTCCAGGAACGACCGTTTCAGGCCGTCGACATCCAGGCTGCGGCGTTCGATGTCGCGAGATTTAAACCGAGCGTCCATGTCCTGACTTTCTGCTTGAAAGGCCAATGGGAGCAGGCGGCTGGAAGGACAGCGCTCCAACAGAGGGCCAACATGGGGTGGAGTGTCGGCGCTGTTGGTTAAACAAAGCTTTCCCCACGAGGACCATACCGTCGTTTCACTGTGGTAAAAGGGAGTAGAGTCCCTTCCCCTTCGCTTTTTCCCGTCAACGATGCGTCACGAAATCGATCCTGTCCACTGCGATGCAGCATGCATCGTCATCCGCCGTGCCACAGCGGCCGACATACCCGCGTTGCTGGCGATCGAGGAGCGGAGCTTCGCGACCGACCGGATGACGCGGCGCAACTTCCGCTATGCGATCCTGAAAGCAAAAGGTGTGGTCCTTGTGGCCGGCCGCCAAGTGGGCGACCGGTCGGGTGGCCGCCCATCCGACATAGGGAACCGGCCCGTGGGCTACGGCGTGCTGGGCTTCCACGCCGGAACGCCACTCGCCCGCCTCACCTCCTTCGCGGTGGAGCCGGACAGCCGCGGCCAGGGCATCGCCCGCCGCCTGCTGTCGGCGCTGGAGGATGCCGCGGCGGCCCATGGCTGTCGCGGGCTGCGGCTGGAGGTCCGGGCGGACAACGCCGCGGCGATCGCTCTCTATGCCGGCGCCGGCTACCGTCGGTTCGCCGTCTATCCCGCCTATTACGAGGACGACATGGCGGCACTCCGCCTGGAAAAGCCGCTCGCGGCTCGTCCCCCGGCCACACCCTGACTGTTGCGTTCCGGCACCATTCGACGCTTTCGATGGTGGTAAGCCCGGCAAGCGGAGCCGCGACCGGAATCTCCGCGATCTGCCACCGATGTCACTCTTTCCGGATCCGCCGGTGGAACATCCACCGCGGACGGCGCGTTTAGCTCCCGACACGATCAACGACGGGCAACAACGGGACCGCCTCAATGACGCCACCGCCGACCGGATCGTTCCGCAATATCCCGCTGGGATTGCCCCGGGGATTGCCCAAGAGAATGCCCGAGAGATTGCCGGCCGGAATCCGATGACGGGCCGGCAGATGGCATCCCCCCGGGCCGCCTGACGCCGCAAGACTGAAAAACAGGCTTCGATCCTCAGCCTTTCGAACCGGCAGCGCCCCGCTCGCGCGTCGGAACACCAAACGCCGTCCCTGCTTTGCGCCCCGCCGCCGATGGGAGGGCGCCACCGCCCAACCGGCCGGGACGAACAGACCGTGGAGGAAGAATGACCATGGCGTACTCGTTCGAAAACGAACTGATCCGCTGCATGCCGAACCTGCAGCGCTATGCCTGCAAACTGACCCGCGACGCCAACGCCGCAGAGGACCTGCTGCAGGACTGCCTGGCCCGAGCCCTTTCACGCCAGCATCGTTTCGAACCCGGCACGAATATGCAGGCGTGGTTGACCACCATGCTGAAGAACCTGCATTTCAACAACCTGCAGCGCGACCGCCATGTGACGAAGGTGGAGCTGTGGGACGGCGCCATGTCCGTCGATGCGGCGCAGATGTCGCGTCTGGTCTTCCGCGACGTCGACCGCGCCTTCTCTTCCCTCACCCCCAGCCAGCGCAAGGTGGTCAAACTGGTTGCCATCGAAGGCCGGCCCTATCAGGAGGCCGCCGAAACATTGAACGTCTCCATCGGCACCATCCGTTCGCGCCTGTGCCGTGCGCGGGAACGGCTGAACAACCTGATGACCGTCTGATCCCGGCAGGGACGCACCATCAAGGAGAAAGTGCCCGCTGCGCGCCACGGACGCAGCGGGCACTTTCTCGTGGGCGGGATGGGCAACCGGGCGTCAGCCGTTCACCACCGTTCCGCCGTTCGGGTGCAGGACCTGGCCAGACATGTATGAAGAGTCGTCCGACGCCAGGAAGACGAAGGACGGCGCCACCTCGTCGGGTTGACCGGCACGCTTCATCGGGACATTGCCGCCGAACTTCTCCACCTTCTCCTCGTCGAAGGTCGACGGGATCAACGGGGTCCAGATCGGACCGGGCGCCACCGCGTTGACGCGGATGCCGCGGTCGGCCAGCGACATCGACAGCGATCGGGTGAAGGCGACGATGGCGCCCTTGGTCGCCGAATAGTCCAGCAGTTCCGGACTTCCCTTGTAGGCGGTGACCGAGGTGGTGTTGATGATGCAAGCGCCATCTTGCATGTGCGGCAGGGCCGCCTTCACCATGAAGAACTGGCCGAAGATGTTGGTGCGAAAGGTCCGCTCAAGCTGTTCGGCGGTGATGTCCTCAATCGACTTCTGCGGGTGCTGTTCGGCCGCGTTGTTGATGAGGATGTCGATGCGACCATGCTCGCCGATCATGCTTTCCACCGCCTTGCAGCAGGTTTCCTCCCGACCGACGTCGCCGCTCAGGATGGTGCAGGGTTGCCCCTCCGCCTCGACCAGCCGGCGGGTCTCGCGGGCATCCTCATCCTCGTTCAAGTACAGAATACCGACCTTGGCGCCCTCGCGGGCATACAGGACGGCGATGGCACGGCCGATGCCGCTGTCTCCGCCGGTGATCAGCGCCACCTTGTCGCGCAGCTTGCCGCTGCCGCGGTAGCCGGGCCGGGTTTCCGACGGCTGGGGATCCATCGGCGCCTGATGGCCGGGCCGGCTGTCCTGGTGCTGGGGCGGCTGCCTGCTCTCCTGCTGAGCCACGGGTATTTCTCCTTATGCTGTACCCCGAACGGGGCGCGGACGGGATGCGTTGCACAATCACAACAGCCCCGATTGTGTCGCGTTCCGCCCCGTCGTCGGCTGGAACAATCAGCGACACCGCCCTGTTACTTGGCCGGGCGACGCGAAAGAGGATGGCGGTGCCGGATTGCTCGCCTCGAAAGGGAGCAGTGATCGTGCCGATTGTCGGACTGGTATGGCCGAGGATCATGCCCATAAGATTGGGTAGGCGTCCTATCGGCCGATCTTTCCGGAAACGGTGGAGCCACCGGACGTGTCACGGTTGATCGTGTCCCAGGGGAGAAACCCCGGCGACCCATCCGGGAACGACAGAGATGAAGCGTGTGACGATGACCGATATCAACGCCTATCTGGACGGCGCCCTCGACGAACGGGAGCGCGCGGCATTCGAGAGCGTGGTCGAGAGCGATCCCGACGCAAAGGCGCTGCTCGCCCAGCATCGCCAGCATGTGGAGGAACTTCATCGCCTGTATGACCCGGTCCTGAACGAAGAGGTACCGCCCCGCATGCTGGAGTTGCTGCGCAAGCGGAAAGGCTGAGCCAACGCGATTTTCCTCTCCGTCCCACGCCGCCATGCGCTATGGGATGTGGTGACGTCCCCGTTTGGGGGAGCCGGTTCGGACGGATGAGGCATGGCGCGCAGACGAGCGGAGCCGAGCATCCTGCTCGGCCCCATCCTGTATTTCCGGGGTGAGCAGCGCGACCGATGGTGGTTGTCGGCGCTGTTCGTTCTGGACGGGGAGGTCGAACCCGACGACCTGCGGGTGGACGGCGTCACCCTTCCGGTTCCCCCGCGGCATCTGACGGTCTGGCGCCGCCGCCATGTCTGGCGCTTCGACTTCGCCGTTCCCCGCGGCATGCGCGACACCGATGTCGCCTATGGCTTCCCAGACGGCCCCAGATGGACAGTGGTCGTTCCGGGACGTCAATCATTCCCACGTATGGCCATTCTGTACGGAAGCGGAATGAGCGGGTCGGCAAACGGCGCCGATGCTTCGGATGATGGGCCCCCGCCGCCGTCCGCCGCGCTCTGGTCCGATCTTGGCGCCGGGCATTCCGCCGACCGCTATCACCTGCTGATCCAGGCCGGCGGACAGGTCGATGGCGATGCCGTGCTGGGCGCCGCTCCGCAGGCGGCCTCCCTGCTGGGCGACGCCTCCCGCCGGCTCGGTCCGCCCCTGCCCGGCGTGGCGGAGGACCTGATGTCCGCCGGATTCGACCGGATGCTGCGCGGCTGGAGCGGCGCCGCGGCTGCGGCCGTGCTGGCCTCGATCCCGTCGGTGATGATGTGGGATGGGTCCGACCTCGGCCGGTTGCTGGCCGGCGCCTGGGGTGGGCGGGAGGACGGCGATGCCGCTTCGCGCAGCCTGCGCCCGCTGATGGTGGCGACGCGCCGGCAGGCCCAACTCTTCCAAACCGGCTCCGTCGCCGATTCTCCGCCCGATTGCCTGTGGGGGACTGCCTGCGGAACGCTGGCACAGGGCTTCATCATGGGAGAGGTCGGGTTGCTGGCGCTCGACCTGTGGACAGACCGCAATGCCCGCCGCATCCTGTCCGAACGAGACTGGAGCCTGTTGCCGGACTGGCTCGACCGTTTCGCCGGTTGCCGGCACCTGATCCTGGTCAGCGGAGCTCCGCTGCTGGTCCCCGCCGCAGCCGCGCTCGACCGGCTGGGTGCGGTGCTGCCGGCTCCCCTGCAGCGCCGGTTGGCGCGGGGGCTGGGCGATCACTGGACCGCGCCGGGCCGCCATGCCGAGTGGGAGCGGATGCTCCGCACCCTCGCCGATTTCTCACGGCGGAGCGGCTGCCGCATCACCGTCGCGTCGCGCGGCCTTGCGGGTGCCGCCGGCCGCGGGGTGCTACGCGGGGGCGGGCTGGAGATGTGGCAGCTCTACGCCCCCCGTTTCGCCGCGCCTTCTCCCTCTACCGCCGCCCGGCCTGGCTGGCGTGCCCGGCTCGCGGACCCGCTGGCGACCCGGCCGGATCACCCCCTGCCGGCCCACAGGTTCGAGATGCCGCCCTTCGCTGACGGCGGGCGGCGCCTGCTGCACGGTCCGGGATGGATCGCCTGCAGCTTCGATGGGAAGGGCCAGCTTCATGCCCGCTGGTGCCTGCCCACCGACACCGGCCGTTACGCCCAGGCCATCTAGCGCAAGACGGCACCGCAACCAATCGGCCCTCTATCCCACTCCTTCACTGCGCTGAACGTGCATACCCGGTTGAAAATACTGGCTGCACGCGTCTAGGCTGCCGCTCCCACCCCTTTGCCGCAGACCGCCATGACCCGCCGCTTCGCCCTGACCTGGCCGCTGTCCGAGATCCATGGATGGGGGCTGGTCGGCGTCCATACCGCTCTGTACCTGACTGCACAGGGCATGCGCCCGCTTCTGCTCGAAGCTTCCATGATGGACAGCCTGCGGCCGGAGAACAGGACGGCTCTGCAGCCCCTGGAGGACGAGCATCATCGCTACATGGAGGCCGCCGCCGCCCACCGGGACAGCACCATCGTCATTCCGGACGCCGACGTCCTGCATGGGCTGGGCAACCGGTTCGTGACCAGCGAGCCTTCCCGCCGCTTCCGGGGGCATCGCAACATCGGTGTCATCGCCTTCGAGGACACGCGCTTCGATGACGAGGTGCTGGCCCGCGCCCGCGCCTTCGACCGCATCGTGGTGCATTCCACCTACAACCGCGACCTTCTGCTGGAACAGGGCCTCGACGATGTCGGCCTCGCCTTCCAGGGTGTCGACCCGACGGAGATGCAGCCGCTGCCGCCCTCCGGGCGCTTCGGCGACCGGTTCGTGGTGTTTTCAGGTGGGAAGCTGGAATACCGCAAGGGGCAGGACATCGTGCTGATGGCCTTCCGCGCCTTCCGGCAGCGCCATCCGGAGGCCCTGCTCGTCACCGCCTGGCAAAGTCCCTGGCCGGA
>JBKHVJ010000100.1:0-22468 GCA_046570145.1 Alphaproteobacteria bacterium | reverse complement strand
GGGTGATCTTGACGTCGGAGCTGCCGTTGACCCAGATGCCGGCGTCGCCGCGGTCGGCGGCATTCGGATTCCGGATCAGGTTGTCGGAAACGACGGTGGCGTTGGAGCCGGCCTTGACGAAGACGGCCTCGGCACCGGTGCGGTCGAACTGGTTGCCGATGACCTTGCTGTTGGCGCTGTTCTGAACCGTGATGCCGTAGCCGCCGCCCGTCACGACATTGTTGGCGAAGGTCAGGCCGGCCGCGTTGTCGGCGTAGACATAGTGGCCGCTCGCGACGCCGTCGGTGAAGGTCAGGCCTTCGATGGTCACGTTCTTGGCGCCGCCGAGCCCGAACGACACCGACGCCTGCGCGCTGCCGTGGATCACCGCCTTCTCGTTGCCGTAGCCGCTGAAGGTCACGCCGGAATCCTGGCCGTCCAGCCAGACGACGTTCTTCAGGTAATAGTCGCCGCCGCGCACATAGGTGGTGTCGATGGTGGTATCGGCGCGCATCGCCGCCTGCGCCTTCTGCAGCGAGGCGAAGGGGCCGTCGGTGCCGGCGGCGTTGGGGGCGGCCAGCTTGCCCGACCAGCTGTCGTTGCCGTTTTTGGCGACGTAGAAGCCGGGTTCGGTCGGCGCCGGCACCGTGGGGGTGGTCGGCGCCGGAGTGGGGGTCGTCGGAGTGGGAGTCGGCGTGGTCGTGCCGGCCGGGAAGTCGGAGGCCGGGGCGTTCACCACCAGCGTGCCGTTCCACCACATCCCCTTCTGGCCGGCGATCACGTCCTTGCCGTCCAGCGCGCCCTTGTCATAGGTGACGGCGCTGCCGGTCGGGGCATAGCTGTGGCCGTTGATGGTGATGCTGTTGACGTTCAGGCTGCGGTCCTGGCCGTTGATCACCGCGTCGTTGTCGTACTGGATCTGCACCTTGTGCGCCACGCGGTCGGCGGCGTCGGTGGTGAAGGTGAAATCCCTGGCGGTGGTGCCGGCGGTCCCCTCGCCGATCTGCTTGCCGTCGACTAGCACCTTGAAATGGGCATTCACGCCGCCCGCCGGGGTGCCGGACGCGTTCACCACGATGGTGTCCTTGCCCCCGGTGCCTGCCGCAGGGGTGGAGGCCGGAGCGGCGGGGAAATAGCTCTTGTCGGCAGTCACGACCAGCGTGCCGTTCCACCACATGTTCGACTGGCCGGCGACGACGTCCTTGCCGTCGAGCGCGCCCTTGTCGTAGCTGACGATGCCGGCGGTCGGGGCGATCGTCTTGCCGCCGATGCTGATGCTGTTGACGGTCAGGCTGCGGTCCTGGCCGTCGATGACGGCGTCGTTGTCGTACCTGATCTGCACCTTGTGCGCGACGTCGCTGGTCAGCACGGGCGTGAAGACGAAATCCTTCGCCGTCGTGCCCACGGTGCCCTCACCCACCGTCTGGCCGTCGACCAGCAGGGTGAAATGGGCGTTCACGCCGGCGGCGGCCTTGCCCTGGGCGTTCACGACGATCTTGGAAGCGGATGTGGCCATCGGTTCGGTGTCCTCGCCTGATGTGCCCGATGGCTCCTTGCGGACCTGTCGGGCCTGATGTCCGTTTTGGGCCTGAACCCGGATGTGCGCGGAGGATGGCGAGGAAGCGCGGGATCTTTGTGTGATGTTTGCCCTAAAAACCGTGGAATCGGAGACAAATTTCGGGCGGTGGGGGCGGCCGCCGAATCGCGTCATCGTAGTGATTGCACTGCAGCATTTCCGCAACAGCGAACGGCGCGATTATTGCGGCTTTCCCGTATTCCTGCAGGAAGTCATTGAACGAAAGGTGCTTTTCCCGGATTGTTTGGGATAGCTACAACTGTTTGCCGCCGGAAGAGACGCGGCTACCGCAACGGCCCGGCCACCCCATATGTCCGAAGCCTGTGCGGAACAAGGATTGATCGAGAGATGCACGAGTACAGCGAGCGGTCGCGCCGCCCTGAACAGAACCCCAGCCACCGGCCTCTGCCGCCGGGCTGTTTCCGGATGCAGCGGCCCATTCGCTTTTCCCACTGCGATCCCGCCGGAATCGTCTATTTCCCGGTCTATTTCGACATGTTCAACGGGACGGTGGAGGACTGGTTCACCCAGGGCCTGGACATCGACTATGCGACGATGATCCTGCAACGGCGGCTGGGTCTGCCCATCGTGCATGCCGAGTGCGATTTCGTGATCCCCAGCCGCATGGGCGACACCCTGACGCTGGGGGTCCTGCTGGAGCGGCTCGGCCGCAGTTCCGTCAAGCTTCGCATCAACGGCGAGCATGAGGGGCAGGTCCGGCTGTCGGGCAGCCTGACGCTGGTCACCACCTCGCTGGACGATTTCGCGGCGGTGCCGATTCCCGACGACATCCGGGCGGCGATGGAGCGCTATCAGGCGGGTTGCGAGGGGTAAGGGGGGGATGTATTTCCTCCCTCTCCCTTGGTATCTCCCTGACGGTTCTCCATGGACGACCTCGACCGCCGTCTGATCGACCTGTTGACGGTGAATGCGCGCACCAGCACCGCGGCGCTGGGCCGGGCGCTGGGGCTGTCGCGCTCCACCGTGCAGGACCGCATCGCCCGGCTGGAGCGGCAGGGGGCGATCGCCGGCTATACGGTGAAGCTGGGCGACCCGGCGCCGCGCCGCGGCGTGTCGGCCCTGGTGATGATCAGCGTGAACGCCAAACTGGCCGACCGCGCCGTCCACGCCCTGCGCAAGATGCCGGAGGTGATCCGGCTGCACAGCATCAGCGGCCAGTACGACCTGTGCGCCACCGTCGGCACCGAAACCCATGACGCGATGGACGCGGCGCTCGACGCCATCGGCCGCCTGCCGGGGGTGGAACGGACGATGTCGTCGATCGTGCTGTCCACGAAGATGGAGCGGTAGAAGAAAACGGAGCGGCGGCGACGCCACCGCTCCGTTCTGCCCTGGGCAGTTTGTCCCGGGCAGTCTGTCCTCAGGCCTTCGTTTCCATCTGGATGACGCGCAGGTTGTTGGTGGTGCCGGCCTGGGCGAAAGGGATGCCGGCGACGACCACCATGGTGCCGGTCCTGCCGGCGAACTCCTCCGCCCGCGCGGTGTCGATGGCGCGGTCGACCATCTCCTCATAGGTGCGGATGTCGTCCGACAGCACGCTGTGCGCACCCCACAGCAGGCAGAGACGGCGCGATACCGCCGTGTCCGGGGTGATCGCCAGGATCGGCACTTCCGGACGCTTGCGGGCGATGCGCGCCGCGGTGGTGCCGCTGGAGGTGAAGGCGACGATGGCCGAGGAATGCAGGCTGTTGGCCAGATCGGCGGCGGCGGCGGCCACCGCATGGGGCGGGCTGTGCTCCTCGCCCGGATGGGTCGCCTGGATCAGCGAGTGATAGAGCTTGTGCTGCTCGGTGGAGCGGATGATGCGGTCCATCATCGTCACCGCTTCGACCGGATACTGGCCGGACGCCGATTCGGCCGACAGCATCACCGCGTCGGCGCCGTCATAGATGGCGGTCGCCACGTCCGAGGCCTCGGCCCGCGTCGGGGTCGGGGCGGAGACCATGGAGTCCAGCATCTGCGTCGCGACGATCACCGGCTTCACCGCCAGACGGCAGGCGCGCACCAGCTCCTTCTGGCGGCCGGGGACGTCCTCGTGCGGGATTTCGACGCCGAGGTCGCCGCGCGCCACCATCACCGCGTCGGACAGGCGGATGATGTCGTCGATCCGCTCCAGCGCCTGCGGCTTCTCGATCTTCGCCATGATGCCGGCACGGTCGCCGATCAGGCTGCGCCCCTCGATGATGTCGCCCGGCTTCTGCACGAAGGACATGGCGACCCAATCGACCCCCAACTCCAGCCCGAAGGCGAGGTCGGCGCGGTCCTTGGATGTGAGCGGCGACAGATCCAGGATGGTACCCGGCAGGTTGACGCCCTTGCGGTTGGAGATGGTGCCGCCGACGACGACCTTCGCCTCGATCCAGTCGTCGCCCAGCTCGACCACCTCGACGCGGACCCGGCCGTCGTCGATCAGCAGATGATGGCCGGGCATGATGGCGGCGAAGATTTCCGGGTGCGGCAGCGGGATGGACCGCTTGTCGCCGTCGCTGCCCTGCAGGACGAAGCGGATCTGCTCGCCGGCGGTGACGGCGATCTTGCCGTCGCGGATGGTGCCGACGCGGATCTTCGGACCCTGGAGATCCTGAAGGATGCCGATGGGACGGCCGACCTCGGCCTCCAGCTCGCGGATGGCGCGGTGGACCTTGGCGTGGTCGTCGTGGGTGCCGTGGCTGAAGTTCAGCCGGAAGGTGTCGACGCCGGCCAGGAACAGGGTCTTCAGCATCTCGGGCGAGTTGCTGGCCGGTCCGACGGTGGCGACGATCTTGGCGCGGCGATGACGGCGCATGTGGTTCCGGCCGCGGGGGCCGTCCTCTGTTGGCTGGGCCGTCCGGTGCGCCGGCACAAGCGGCTGCCACCTTGGGAGGACGGCGGGGTGACTGGTCCGCAGCGGAACAGCGACAAGGAAGCACCCGTTCGGGCGCGTCCCCGGCTGTTCGTATGCCCCAACAAGGTGTCGCCATTGCCGCCGAAAAGCAAGGCGGCTCACGGAGTTAGAGTTCTTCCAATCGTTCGTGCAGATCCTCGATGGCGCCGATGCGGGCCCGTCCCGCCTCGCCGGTCAGCGGAATCAGCTCGGCGGCGAGCGCGTGGATCACCGCCATCGCCGCGACATGGGTGTCGAGCGCCGCCAGGCTGCGCGTCTCGCAGCGGAAGGTCAACGGCGGCGGCGGGGCCTCCAGGGCGGAATGGCTGTCGGCGATCAGGATGGTGGGGATGCCGCGGTCCCGCACGGTGCGCAGCAGCCGGACGATGGCGGGCGGGCGGCGGCGGATGCCGACCAGGAACAGCAGGTCGCCGGGTCCCCCATCGCCGGGCCCCCCATCGCCGGGGTCGAGATCGGCCAGCGTCTCCGCCATCGTCTCGCCCGCCGCCACCATCTGATGCACCTCGCCGCGCACCTGGATGAACTGCCAGCGGGCATAGCCGGCCAGGAAGGCGCTGTTGCGGGCGCCGCAGACCCAGATCCGCCGCGCGTCGGCAAGCGCCCGGGCCGCCTGGGCCAGCATCGCCGGATCGGTCTGGCGCGCGGTGGCGGCAAGCGCCTCCGCACTGCGCCGGAAATGGGCGTCGAGCGGCGGAAGCCCGGCATCGGGCGGGGGAAGCGGGCCGCCGGGGGGCAGCAGGAACAGCGGCGATCCCCAATCCCCACCCCGCCGGGCGGCGAGCCGCGCTTCCTCGAAGCCGGCATAGCCGAGGCGGCGGACCAGCCGCGACACCGTCATCTTCGACACGCCGGCCCTGCTCGCCAGTTCCGTGGCCGAATAGCCCGACAGTTCGCCCGGGCAGGCGAGGATGACGTCGGCCAGTTGCCGCTCCATCGGGCTGAGGTCGCGGTAGCGGTCGCGGATGCGCGTGGTCAGGGAAGGATCCGCGGTGGCGGTGGTGGACTGGCTTGCCTGTTTCATGGGCTGAATGCCTCGCAAGAACAGCATGTGGGCAAAAATCATGCAGAACGGCCGCAACCAAAGCGACGTTACGGCTGTAACGGAATTTGCCGGAAGCGGGATAACCGTAACATTTCCGCCCTTTGGCGCACACCCGAATTCGTATGGCGTAAGTGGCACATGCTTTGAAAAGCGGGGGCTCATCGTCCTTCGGTTTGGAGATCAGGTGCCATGCGGTTCGCAAAGATTCTGGGTGCTCTCGGCCTTGCCACGGCGGTTCTGGCCGGTGGTCTCACCGCAACCGCGCCCACGGCGGCGAACGCCGATGCGCTGGAGCGCATCGCCAAGGAGAAGGTGCTGCGCGTCGCCGTTCCGCAGGACTTCCCGCCCTTCGGTTCGGTCGGCACCGACCTGAAGCCGGTCGGCTACGACATCGACACCGCCACCCTGATCGCCAAGGAAATGGGCGCCAAGGTGGAGCTGGTGCCGGTGACCAGCACCAACCGCATTCCCTACCTGACCACGGGCAAGGTCGATCTGGTGATCTCCAGCCTTGGCAAGAATGCCGAGCGCGAGAAGGTCATCGACTTCTCCGCCGCCTATGCCCCCTTCTTCAACGGCGTCTTCGGCCCCGACGACATCAAGGCTGAGAAGCCGGAGGACCTCGAAGGCAAGACCGTCGGCGTCACCCGCGGCTCGGTCGAGGACATCGAGCTGTCGAAGATCGTGACCGACAAGGTCACCGTCCGCCGTTACGAGGACAACAACGGCACCATCTCCGCCTTCCTGTCCGGGCAGGTGCAGCTGGTCGCCACCGGCAACGTGGTGGCCGCCGCCATCTTCGAGCGCAACCCGCCGCGCCAGCCGATCATGAAGTTCCTGATCAAGAACTCGCCCTGCTTCGTCGGCCTGAACAAGAACGAGGGCCCGCTGCTGGAGAAGGTCAACGCCATCATCGCCAAGGCGAAGGATGACGGGTCGCTGAACGACATCGCCAAGAAGTGGCTCCACGCGCCGCTGCCGAAGGATCTGTGACCGCCTGACCTTTCCACCGGCACGGGACCTCACCATGGCCTACAGTTTCGATTTCTCGTCCCTGTTGGACTACACGCCCGTGCTGGTGGACGGGGTGGCGACCACCATCGGGCTGACCGCGGTCAGCACGGTGCTGGGGGTGGCGCTCGGCATCGGCGGCGCGGCGGCGCGGACGTCGAGCATCAAGCCGCTGGCGGCCGTCGTCGGCGCCTATGTCGAGCTGATCCGCAACACGCCCTTCCTGGTCCAGCTGTTCTTCATCTTCTTCGGCTTGCCGTCGCTCGGCATCCGGCTGGCCGAATGGCAGGCGGCGGTGCTGGCGATGGTCATCAATCTCGGCGCCTATTCGACCGAGATCATCCGCGCCGGCATCGAGGCGACGCCGAAGGGCCAGATCGAGGCCGGCGCCAGCCTGGGCATGACCGGGCCGCAGATCTTCCGCTACGTCGTACTGGGGCCGGCGATGGCGAAGATCTGGCCCGCGCTGACCAGCCAGGTGGTGATCGTCATGCTGGGCTCGTCCGTCTGCTCGCAGATCGCGGCCGAGGAGCTGAGCTTCGCCGCCAACTTCATCCAGTCCCGCAATTTCCGGCCCTTCGAGGTCTATTTCCTGGCGACCGCGCTGTATCTGGCGCTGGCGGTGGGCTTGCGCTGGGTCTTCAGCCTGATGGGCCAGCGGATGTTCGCCAAGGGGGTGTCGCGTGCTTGAGTTCACCCTGTGGGACATCCTGTCCAACCTGCTGCTGGCGGCGCGTTGGACGGTGCTGCTGTCGCTGATCGCCTTCGTCTCCGGCGGGGTGGCGGGGCTGCTGCTGCTGGTCGCCCGCGTGTCGCCGGTGCCGCCTCTGCGCGTCGCGGCCAAGCTGTTCATCGAGGTCTTCCAGGGCACGCCGCTGCTGATGCAGCTGTTCATCGTCTTCTTCGCCATGCCGCTGATCGGGATCGAGACGACGGCCTGGACCGCCGCCGCCGTCGCGCTGACGCTGTTCACCGCCGCCTATCTCGCCGAGATCTGGCGCGGCTGCGTCGAGGCGGTGCCGAAGGGCCAGTGGGAGGCGTCGGCCAGCCTGGCCATGACCTTCGGCGAGCAGATGCGCCACGTCATCCTGCCCCAGGCCCTGCGCATCGCCGTGCCGCCGACCGTCGGATTCTCGGTGCAGGTGGTGAAGGGCACGGCGGTGACCTCCATCATCGGATTCGTCGAGGTGACGAAGGCCGGCACCATGATCACCAACGCCACCTTCCAGCCCTTCCTGGTCTACGGGCTGGTCGGGCTGATCTATTTCGCCCTGTGCTACCCGCTGTCGCTGTCGGCCAAGGCGCTGGAAAGGAAGCTCAATGTCGCCCGTTAGCAAGTCCGTCAGCGGCAGGCCGCTGGTGAAGCTGTCCGCCATCCGCAAATCCTTCGGCCCGGTGGAGGTGCTGAAGGGCGTCGACATGGCGGTGCAGGAGGGACAGGTCGTCGCCATGATCGGCCGCAGCGGTTCGGGCAAGAGCACCCTGCTGCGCAGCATCAACGGGCTGGAGCGCATCGACGGCGGCGTCATCGAGGTGGACGGCGAATGCGTCGATCCCGGCCAGATCGACCTGCGGGCGCTGCGGCAGAAGGTCGGCATGGTGTTCCAGCAGTTCAACCTGTTCCCCCACCTGACCGCCGGCGAGAACGTCATGCTGGCGCTGAAGGTGGTGAAGAAGCAGGACAAGGCCGCCACCCGCGCCGCGGCGGAAGCGGCGCTGGCGAAGGTCGGGCTGGGCCAGAAGTTCGACGCCTACCCCTCGCAGCTGTCGGGCGGCCAGCAGCAGCGCGTCGCCATCGCGCGGTCGCTGGCGATGGCGCCGAAGGTTCTGCTGTGCGACGAGATCACCTCGGCGCTGGACCCCGAACTGGTTGCCGAGGTGCTGTCGGTCGTCCGCAAGCTGGCGGAAGAGGGCATGACGCTGATCCTGGTGACGCACGAGATGCGTTTCGCCCGCGAGGTCTGCGACAGCCTGGTCTTCATGCATGGCGGCCGCATCATCGAACAGGGACCGCCGGCCGAGCTGTTCGACCGGCCATCCACGCCCGAACTCGCCCAGTTCATCGGCATGGTCGAGGCGCGCTGACCGGCGCGCCCGCACGCCATCGCCGCCCATCCCTGCCCCGCCCCGTACGCCCCTGCGTGCGGGGCGCTCTCGTGTGTGCGGATAATAGGAATATTATCTATTAAAAAGTCGATTAACACTGCTGCCGGGCGGCCTTAACCGATCACGATCATTAACCTTTTTGCGCGCGCAGAAGATCTGTTTCAAATTCGAATTACCCCTATGGCTGTACCTCGGCGCGTTGGGACATTGACCAATGGTGCACCTCAATCAATAAGTATTTTCGATAATCATCGGTCTAGATCGGGCGGTTATGAGAAACAATAATTCGAAGCATGCGTTGAGCTTCCTAGTAGATGGATCTATGTCTTTAGAGATCATCTTGCTGGAATTTTCCGCTATAAAGCAGATATTGTAACTGCACAGGAAAGACTGGCAGTGTGCCGGCGATCCCTGTGACCTTGATGGGATATAGTTGCCGAACATAGCCGACCCCCCTTGAAGGGCCTTGTGATTGGCCGCGCCAAATTTGCCACAAGGTTCGAGAAAACTTAACCGGATTTGGAAAGGTTTCGTTAACCATTGGAACGCCAGCATGGCTTCAACACAACGGACATAGGAACGAAGTCATGAGCACGACCACCGCGCCGAGCAAGATCGTCGTCAACGCCTACGGCCAGTCCGCGGACGGCGTTGCGCCGAATTTCAAGCTGCTGGTGGATGGTCAGGAGGTCGGGACGGCCAATGCGGCGACGGCCTCGTCGAAGGCCTACAGCTTCACCGCCGACCTTGCGGCCAACACGGCGCACAGCGTCCAGGTCGTTTACGACAACGACACGGCCAACAGCGCCAATCGCGACCTCTACGTCCAGTCGATCGAGGTGAACGGCCACACGCTGCAGCCGACCGACGCCATCTACGAACGCTATGACGATGCCGCCCCGGCGCCGACCCAGGCCGGCCAGGAAGCCATGTGGTGGGACGGCGCGCTGACCTTCAGCACCCCCGCCAGCTTCTACACCGCGGCCCAGACCGCCGCGCCGGCCGCTCCGGCCGCCGGTACCGCGCAGAACGTCATCGCCGTGAGCGCCGCCGGCACCGCCGCGGCCGGCGAGGGCGCGCACTTCACCGTGCTGGTCGACGGCAAGGAGATCGGCAAGGCCATCGCCGACAGCGCCGACCCCAAGGAATTCAAGTTCACCGCCGATCTGGCCCAGGGCGCGGCCCACTCGGTGCAGGTGAAGTACGATAACGACGCCGTCGTCGACGGTTCCGACCGCAACCTGTACGTCCACAGCGTCAGCGTCGACGGCAAGGCCGTCGCGGCGACCGACGATGCGGTGTCGGTCCTGCGTGAGGCCGACGGTGCCGAGCTCGGCGCCACCACCGACCTCTATTGGAACGCCACGCTGACCGCGAAGCTGGATGCCAGCCACTTCAACGCCTCCACCGGCGACGCCGGCGGCGATACCGGCAGCAGCGACGGCGGCGGCACCGACAGCGGCAAGGGCGGTTCCACCGGCGGCTCCACCGGCAGCGGCAGCGCGCCGTCGGTCAAGGTCGGCAACGTCACCGTCTCCGATCCCGGCATGGTGCAGAGCCAGAGCAGCGGGTCGATCAACGGGTTCCTGAGCACCAAGGGCAACCAGATCGTCGACGAAAGCGGCAACAACGTCCGGCTGACCGGCGTCAACTGGTTCGGCGGCGAGGGCTACAACTATGTGCCGGCCGGCCTGTGGGCCGACAGCTACCAGGGCCACGTCGACAGCATGAAGGACCTGGGCTTCAACGTCATCCGCCTGACCTGGGCGGACGACATGTTCGACAGCGAGGCCGTCACCAACGGCATCGATTATTCCAAGAACCCGGACCTGAAGGGCCTGACCCGGCTGGAGGTCTATGACAAGGTCATCGATTACGCCGGCAAGGTCGGCATGAAGGTGATCCTCGACCACCACCGCAACGACGGCGGCGCCGGCACCAACGAACACGGGCTGTGGTACACCGACAAGAACCCGGAATCGAAGGTCATCGAAAACTGGAAGATGCTGGCCGAGCACTATGCCGGCAACGAGGCGGTGATCGGCGCCGACCTGCACAACGAGCCGAGCGTATCCGCCACCTGGGGCGGCAACGCCGCCACCGACTGGGCTTCGGCGGCCGAGCGCATCGGCAACGCCATCCAGTCCGTCAACAAGGACTGGCTGATGCTGGTCGAAGGCACGGAGTGGAGCAGCACGCTGGCCGGCGTGAAGGACCGTCCGATCGAGTTCGACGTGCCGAACAAGCTGGTCTATTCCCCGCACGCCTACGGCCACAGCGTCGGCAACTTCAGCTGGCTGCAGGACTCCAACTTCCCCAACAACCTGCCGGCCCAGTACGACAGCATGTGGGGCTACATCTACAAGAACAACATCGCGCCCGTGCTGATCGGCGAGTTCGGCGGCCAGATGAACAGCGCCGCCGAGCAGACCTGGGCCAACGCCTTCGTCAAGTACATGAACGGCGACTGGGATCTGGACGGCAAGAGCGACCTGCCGGCCGGCCAGCAGGGCATGAACTGGACCTACTGGGCCTGGACGCCGGAATCGGGCGACGTCGGCGGCCTGCTGCAGGACGACTACAAGACCATCGACTCGAACAAGATGAACATCATCAAGGCGGGTCTGGCGTCCGGCACCGGCAGCTCCGGCACCGTGGCGGGCAGCGACGAGGCGGTCTTCACCGTGCAGCTGGCCAACGCGGTCACCACCGCAACCACCATCGACTATTCGACCGAGGACGGCACGGCCAAGGCCGGGTCGGACTACACCGCCGCCAGCGGCAGCCTGACCTTCCAGCCGGGCGAGACCACCAAGACCGTCACCGTCCACATCAACGGCGACAATGCCGGCAATGAAGGAACGGAGAACTTCCTGCTGAACCTGACCCACGGCAACACCAGCATCGGTGCCGCCACGGGCTACATCACCGACCTCGCGGCGTAAGCTCTCCCACGAGGACAGCACTGCAAGACGGGGCCGATCCGCGTCGCCAAAGGCGCGGGTCGGCCCCATTTGCGTTTTTCAGGGTTTGCGTTATCAGGACCGGCACAGTGTGCCGACAGCCGGCCAGTCCAGCGCCGGATGCCCCGCCAGTCTGTCGAGCAGGCGGTCGAGCAGGTCCCAGATCGCCTCGTCATGGACACGGTGGTGGGTCAGCAGGCCGATGGGCTCATAAGGGTCGCGTTGGCCCTCCCGCCGTTCGCGCAGTTCGCGGCACAGCGTATCGAGCAGGGCGTCCAGCGATACGGCGGAGCGGCTGCCGCGCCAGTCGATCAGGTCGAGGTGGGTGTTGATCCAGGCGATGCCGCCCCGCTCCCGCGGCGGCGTGCCGAAGGCGGAGACGGCGCGGTAGCCGGCGGCGGCCAGCCGGCCGGGCATGTCGGCGGCCATCCGGTTCCAGGGCGGGACGAACAGCGGGAAAAGCCGGTCGCCGAACAGGGCGCGCAGGACGGACAGGCCGCGTTCGGCCTCCGCCTGCCGGAGGTCGGCGGAGCGCTCCGGCCCGAATTCGCATTTCTTGGCGCCGGGGGCGGCATGGTCGGCATGGGCCCAGCCATGGACCAGGACGGTCGCATGGGGCCGGTCCGCGAGCGCGTCGGCGAGCGAGCGCTCGGCATCCGCCGGGATGACGGCGAGGCCGAGCGGGATGCCGGACCGCGCGCAACGGTTCAGCAGCCGGTCGAGCTGCGGACCGGCCGCCACCGCGTCGTCGTCGCGCAGCCAGACGGCGCAGCGACGGCCGAGGCCGGTCCAGCGGGCCAGTTCCTCCTCCACCGCGGTCCAGTTTATGGCGGTCCAGCCGGTCATGATCTCTTCTCCGCCAGCATGGCCTCGACGATCTCCACGCTGCGCGCCGCCCCTGCCAGCGATGCGGGGTCGAGCGGCGGGATGCGCACGCCCAGGATGGACTGGCCCAGCACGGACTGCAGCGCGCCGGCGAGGCTGTCGGGGGTCAGGTCCGCCTCGCGCAGCATGGCGATGCCGGGGCGGCGGGCCAGGATGGCGGCGCGGATGGTCTGCTCGACCTCCTTGCCGTCCTCGAACGGGCAGAAGACGCTGGGCACCCCAAGCGTCAGGCAGTCGAGCGCGGTGTTGTAGCCGCAGCGCCCGACCGAGGCGGCGGCACGGCCCAGCAGGGCACGGAAATCGGGACGGACCGGCTCCACCACCAGCCGGTCGGCCGGGGCCATGGCGCGCAGCCGGGCGGCCAGCGCCGCGTCGCCCTTCGCCACCAGCAGGCGCCAGCGCTGCGGCAGGGCGCCGGACGCCGCACAGAGGGCGGCGGCCTCGAAGACCGGACGCCCGACCGGGCCGCCGCCTGCGGTGACCAAGATCTCGCCCTGCCCGTCCGTCCCGCCGTCGGCGGCGGCCGGCGGCGGGACGACGAAGCCGGTGTAGCGCAGCAGCGGACGCATCGCCGGGGTCAGCGGCCAGCTGTCCTCCAGCGGTACCACGGCGGGGTCGGAGTGGACCAGCACGCCGTCATAGAAGCCGAGCAGCCGCCGCTCCGTCTCCGCCACCCGCGCCGGCTTGGAGGGCGGGGACAGGATGTCGCGGACGGAGGCGAGCGTCAGCGGCGGGGCCGGCAGGCTGCCGGCGCGCTCCAGAAGGGCGTCGAACTCGGCGGCGAGCGCGCGGCGGCCGAAGGGGAAAAGCTCGGTGATGAGGACGTCGGGGTGGAGGCTGTCGAGCAGTCCGGTCAGCATCGCCCGCCTTGCGGCGAAGGTGCCGGCATCGGCGGGATGCCCGTCGGCGGTCAGCAGCGTGGCGAAATCGGCGCCGTCGCTCGCCAGCGGCGGCAGCTGGTGCAGGGTGGCGCCGCCGCTGCCGAGATGGGGGGCCGGGCGCCCGCCGCTGACCACATCGACGCTCCAGCCGCGGGCGGCGAAGGCCTCCGCCAGGGCGAGCGCTCGGCTGAGATGGCCGGTGCCCAGCAGGTGGGTGACGACGATCGTGAGCTTCACGACAGGCGCTCCCCCTCGCGGTTGCCGGCCGGGCGCAGGCTGCCGTCATCGGCGAGCGTCATGGCATAGAGGCGGTCGCGCTTCACCGGCACCGGCGGCGCACCGCGGAAGTCCCAGCCCCAGGCGAGCGCCAGGGCGACGCGCATCACGCCGATGTGGGTGACGACGAGGTGCGTCCCCTCCCCTGCCAGTTCCCTCAACCAGCCGGTCAGGCGCTCGCGGACGTCGGCCGGGCTTTCGCCGCCGGGGGGGCGGAAGTCCCAGCCCCACTCCTCGATGTCGCGGTAGCCGCCGGCGGGGTCGGCGCGCAGGTCGAGACCGCGCAGACCCTCCCAGGCACCCCAGTCCATTTCGATCAGGCGGGCGTCGGTGTGGACGGGGCGGCCGTTGCCCAGCAGGCGGGCGGTCTCCACGGCGCGGGACAGCGGGCTGGCGTGCAGGGTGGCGTCGCGCCACGCCTGCGGCAGCGTCAGGCGGGACAGGCGCTCGCGGCCCTCCGCGTCCAGCGGGATGTCGGTGCGGCCCTGGATGCGCCCCTCGCGGTTCCAGCCGGTGACGCCGTGGCGCAGGAAGGCCAGCCGGATCATGCCGGCACCTGTTTGGTCGGAGCGGTCAGCAGGCCGCGCAGACGCTCCGCCGCGGCGGCGATGGCGTGATGCGCCTCGACATGGGCTCGTGCACTTTGGCCGAGGGACCGCAGGGCCGAAGGGTCGGCGAGCAGAGCAGACAGCGCCGCGGCGAAGTCCTGCGGCGCCGGGCCGGTCAGCCGGCCGCCGATGCCGTCGCGGATGACGGTCCCGGTGCCGGCATTGTCGACGGCGAGCACGGGGACGCCATGGGCCTGCGCCTCCAGATAGACCATGCCGAAGGCCTCGTTCAGGCCGGGCCAGACCAGAAGGTCGGCGGCGCGGTAACGGCCGGCGAGGTCCGCGGGGGCGCTGGCGCCAAGGAGCCGCACCCGCGGACCGAAGGGGGCGAACAGGGCCGACACCTGCGCCGCCGCCGGGCCGTCGCCGACGATGTCGAGCGTCCAGGGCCGGTCGGCCAGGAGGCCGAGGGACTCTGCCAGCAGGCGGTAGGAGGCGAGCTTGTCGCCCGGCCGCATCATGGCGACGGTCAGCAGGCGGGGGGAAGAGGCAGGGCCGGCGCGTTCAACCGAGGGCGGCAGGTCGAGGAAGGGGGGCAGCATCGCCACGCGCTGGCCGGGCGGGCCGTAGGCCTCCACCGCCTGCCGGTCGCGAGCGCTGACGCAGAGCACGAGGTCGGCCGCCTCGATGGCCGCCTCCGCGGCGGCGGCGAAGGCGGACCAGGGGCCGGTCAGCCGCTTGCGGGCGCGGGTCGCCTCCACGACGACATAGGGGATGCCAAGCGTGCTTGCGATGACGGGGCCGATCAGGTCGGGGGCCTTGTAATAGACATGGTAGCTCAACCACAGCGACGGGCGCCGCTCCGGCGCAGCGGCGTAGAGGGACAGCAGGCGCTCCCGCTCGGTCCCGGCGGCGGCCTGGAGATGCGCCTGGAGCGCGGCGTCGCCGCTGCCGTCATAGACACGCAGGCTGCTCGCCACCTCCGCCGGGCCGGTCGCCTCCAGCGCGCGCAGGATCAGCCGCGCCATCTGGCGGTCGCCGGAGGGGATGGGGTGGTCGACCGGCTTCAGCGGGGCATAGAAGGCGATGCGCGGCAGGGACGGGGCGTTCACGCCGCGGCCTCCTCCAGCCGGCGGACGAGGCGGTCGATGCCGGCGGTCATGCCGAACTCGGCGCGCAGGCGGTCATGGGCGGCCCCGCCCAGCCGCAGGCGCAGCGCCGGGTCGGTGGCCATCCGCTCCAGCGCGGCGGCGATGGCGGGCGGGCTGCCGTCGGTCAGCAGGCCGTGGGTGCCGTCGGCGATGAATTCGGGGATGGCCGACACGGCGGTCGACAGGATGGCGAGGCGCTGGCTCGCCGCCTCCATCAGCACGTTGGGCAGGCCGTCGCGGTCGCCGTCGCCCGCCACCACGCTGGTCAGCACGAACAGGTCGGCATGGCGCAGCGCCTCGATCACCGTCGCCTGGTCCTGCGCACCGCGCCAGTCGATGCGCGCCGACAGGCCGAGCCGCTCGGCCTGCGCGCGCAGGGACTGCTTCAACTCGCCCGAGCCGATATGGACCAGCCGCCAATGCAGGCCGTCCGGCAGCATTGCCAGCGCGTCGAGCAGCCGGTCGTAGCCCTTCTTCTCCACCAGCCGGCCGACCGACAGGATCTCCACCGCGCGGCCGGGGGCGGAGCCGTCGCGATCCGGCGCGTCCGCGCGGTCCGGCGGGGCGGGAAAGCGGCCGAGGTCCAGCCCGTGATAGACGAGGTCGATGCGCGCCGGATCGGCCGCCAGCCCGCGCAGATGCGCTGCCCCCACCGCGGTGCAGGTGACGCCGAAGCGGGCGTCGGCCAGCTTTTCGCGCTTCTCCCATTCCGGCGTGGTCCAGATGTCCTTGGCGTGGGCGGAAAAGCCCCAGCCGATGCCGCGGATCGCCGCGGCATAGCGCCCGACCGAGGCCGGGGTGTGCAGGAAATGGACATAGACGAACGGACTGTCGGCCGGCAGCTCCGCCGCCAGCACCAGCGCCTGACCGAAGCGGCGGCCCCGGTTGGCGGTGCGGTCGCGCCCCAGGTCGCGCAGCCAGCCCAGCGCCGTGCGGGCCAGCCCGGCCGGAGGGCGGACCCGCAGCCGGCCGAGCGCCCGCAGCACCCGCCGCGGCTCGTCGCGCAGATATTCCGGCAGGTAATGGACCGGTGCGGCGATGCGGTCGTGCAGGGCGTGGCGTCGGGCGTCGGTGGGATGGCGCAGGGACCAGATCGCCAGATCGACGCCGCGCTCCTGCAGGGCCAGGATTTCCTGCGCGATGAAGGTTTCCGACAGGCGGGGGTATCCCTTCACGACCACGGCCACTTTCAACGGCACGGCATTCGAAATGATGGGGGACGGCGCGCGGCCATCCTTCCCCGGCCTGGAGATCATGCGCGCTTGCCCATCGCCGCGCGGGACAGACGTTGCGCCGCCCGGCGGATCGGGGTCACGGCGACCGCCCGGTCGGACGGTATCTCGGTCTCCAGCACCTCGCGCGTCAGCTCGACGATGCGGTCCAGCCCGCCGAGCAGGCCGGGCAGCGGGCTGGCCGAGGGAGGCGGCCGGGCGGGCAGCGCGCGGATGGCGTCGGCCATCGCCCGCGGATCGCCGCAGTCATGGTCGCTGTCCAGCGTGCGCAGCAGGCCCAGCGCCTCCGCCGCCTCCGCCCGGATGCGCTGTTCCAGCCGCGGGCGGGTGCGCGGGGCGAGGACCGACGGCTTGTCGAAGGACAGGATCTCGCAGAAGGTGTTGTAGCCGCCCATCGCCACCACGCCGACGGCCCCGGCATAGAGGTCTTCCATGCGGGAATGGAAGTTGATGGTCTGCACCCTGCCCTTCAGCCGGCGGATGCGGGCGGCGAACTCCTGGCGGCGGGCATCCTCCAGGAAGGGGCCGTAGACGATCAGGGCGTTGGGGGCGAGATCCGGATCGCTCTCGTAGGCGGCGATGGTCCAGTCGACCAGGGCCGCCCCGTCGCCGCCGCCGCCGGGCGTCACCAGCACATACGGCGCCGCCATCAGGCTGTCCCCGGCCTGGGCGGCGCTGCCGCCTTCCGACGGCTCCCGCCGCAGGTAGCCGGTGTAGCGCACCCGCGCCGCCACCTCCGGCGGCAGGTCCAGCCCGTCGAGCGGGCGGTAGACCTCCGGCAGGCCGTAGATCCAGAGCTGGTCGTAATAGCGCTCCACGGCGGCCACCGCCTCCTTGCGCTCCCATTCCGGCTGCAGCGCCTCGGGCGCGTCCAGAACGTCGCGCAGGCCCAGCACCACGCGGGTGTGGCCGCCGGCCCGCATCTCCTCCAGCGCCGGCAGGAATTCGCCGTGCAGGCCGGTCGGCTCCTTGTCGACGATGGCCAGCGTCGGGCGGAAGGCGCGGGCGGTGGCGCGGATGATCTCCGCCCGGATGGCGGTGGTCTCCTCGATCGGCAGGCCCAGGTTGCGGGCGGTGTAGCCGCCGTCCGGCTGCTTCACCACCCCCGGCAGGCGCACATGGTCGACGCGCTCCGGGAAATCGAAGCGGCCGGCGACGGGCGAGCCGGTGAGGATCAGCGCGGAGGCATCGGGAAAAGCCGATACCAGGGCTTGGGCAATCGTCCGCGATCGCCGCAGATGCCCCAGCCCGAAGGTATCGTGGCTGTACAGCAGGATGCGCGGCGGTGTCCGGTCGGGGTGGATGGACCGAAAGGGGGCCAGGGGCTGGTGCATGCTCGGACACTCCGCTTCAGCAAGGAGTCGGAACCGAAAAGCCGTAGCAGATCAAATCACTATGCTCGTCTGAGGACCGGCTTGGCCCCGTTGGTTGCGCGTCTGGTCCAGGTGCCGGCAGCAGCGCTCCAGCTTGGATAGAACCCCTCACATGGATCCGCCCGCGCATCAAGCCGACTTCCGGCCAGGCGGCGACAACCCACCTATGTCCTGCGGCATATGAATAACGGCAGGGCCTGCCAGCCATCGGTTTCGACTCAATCGCCATGATAGGGGTCCAGGGCGTCGCGGAGTCCGTCGCCGAAGAAGTTAAAGGACAAGACTACCAGGATCACCGGCAACATCGGCAATGACACCCATGGATAGGTTTCCACGGCCATCAAATTCTGGGCGTCGTTCAGCATCACTCCCCAGCTGGTCGCCGGCGGGCGCAGGCCCAGCCCCAGGAAGGACAGCGCCGTCTCGCCCAGGATCATCGCCGGGATCGACAGGGTGGCGCTGGCCAGCAGGTGGCTGGAGAAGTTGGGCAGCAGGTGGCGGCGGATGATCCGCGCCGGGCTTGCCCCCATCAGCTCCGCCGCCATGACGAAATCCTCCTCGCGCAGCGCCAGGAAGCGCGAGCGCACGGCGCGGGCCAGCGACGGCCAGTCGAGCAGGCCGAGGATGACGGAGATGCAGAGGAACACCGTCACCGGGCTCCATTGCGCCGGCACCGCGGCGGAGAGCGCCAGCCACAGCGGCAGCTCCGGCAGGGATTTCAGGATCTCCGACAGGCGCTGGACCCCCGCATCGATCCAGCCGCCGAAATATCCCGCCATGCCGCCCAGGGTGACGCCGATGGCGAAGGACACGGCGATGCCCAGCAGCCCGACGGTCAGCGACAGCTGCGCCCCGATGGCCAGCCGCGACAGCATGTCCCGGCCCAGCCGGTCGGTGCCCAGCAGATGCAGCGTCGCCCCCGGCGGCGGGCAGACCAGCCGCATCCGCATCTCCGCCAGCCCCAGGAAGCGGTAGGGCTTGCCGGGGCAGAAGAACTCCAGCGGCATCGGCCGGCTTTCGTCCGCCTCGTAGCGCCAGCGATAGTCCTTCAGGTCGGGCTGGCCGGTGGTCGGGTAGACGAAGGGGCCGATGAACTGCCCCTCGTGGAAGAGGTGGACGCCCTGCGGCGGGGCGTAGAGATGCTCCACGTCGCGTTCGTTGGCGCCGTAGGGAACCAGGAAATCGGCGAAGGGCAGGCTGAGATAGGACAGCCCCAGGAACAGCGCCCCCAGCACCGCCAGCCGGTGGCGCAGGAACCGCCGCAGCATCAGCCGCCCGGTCGAGGCGCCCGGATCGAATCGGGTCGCCGGTCCGTCCGGCGCCGCCGGATCGGGATAGGGCCGGCTGTCGACGTAATGGTCCCAGCCCCCTTTCACAGCCCCGCCTTCCATACTCTGCTCTTTCATGACTGGGCCTTCCTTCCCTTGCCCAGCCGGATGCGGGGGTCGAGCAGCGCCAGCGCGATGTCGGAGATCAGCATGCCGACCAGCACCAGCAGCGAGATGAACATCAGGATGAAGCCGGACAGGAAGATGTCCTGCGCCCGCAGCGCCTCCAGCAGGGCCGGCCCGATGGTGGGCAGGCTGAGCACCACCGAGATCAGCACCGATCCCGACACCAGCGACGGCAGCAGCGACCCGATGTCGGAGACGAAGGGGTTCAGCGCCATGCGCAGCGGATAGCGGGTCAGCCGGCGCAGCGGCGGCACGCCCTTGGCCTTGGCGGTGACGACATAGGGCTTGCCCAGCTCGTCCAGCAGGTTGGCGCGCAGGCGGCGCACCATGGCGGCGGTGCCGGACAGGCCGATGACGACGGTGGGAACGATCAGGTGCTGCAGGACCGAGCCGAGCTTGGCCCAGCTCATCGGCTGGTTCTCGTACTGGGCGTCCACCAGCCCGCCGATCGGCAGGCCCAGCCATTTCTGGCCGTAATAGAGCAGGATCAGCGCCAGCAGGAAGTTCGGCGTCGCCAAACCGATATAGCCGATGGTCGCGGCGAGGTAATCGACCCAGCTGTTGGCGCGGATCGCCGCCAGCGCGCCCAGCGGGAAGGAGACCAGATAGACGAACAACACGGCGGCGACGTTGAGGATGACGGTGAACCACAGGGTCTCGCCCACCACCTCCGCCACCGGCTTGTTGAACTCGAACGACCAGCCGAGGTCGCCCTGCAGCAGGCCGTTGAAGCCGTTCGGCCCCGGCCACAGACCGATCCAGACCAGATACTGCTCGGGCAGCGGCCGGTCCAGCGCATATTCGCGGCGCAGGAATTCGGCCTTGGCAAGGCCGGCTTCCTGGCCGGTGGCGCGCAGTTCGGCGATCTGGTTGGACAGATAGTCGCCGGGCGGCAGGTTGATGACGATGAAGATCACGATCGACACCACGATCAGGGTCGGGATCATCACCAGCAGCCGGTGCAGGATGAAACGCAGCATGGGCGGTCATTCCCCCCTGCGGTGGAGGCCGGCCGGCTCCGGATCGGCCGGGCGGGCGTCGGCGAAATAGAACTCGTCGGGCCGGTAGATGCCGAGATAGGCGCCGGGATCCCACAGCCACAGCCCCTTCTCCGGGACGTTGCGCAGGCGGTTGGCCACGGCGATGGGTTGCGGCGTCTTCGACACCACGCCGATGGCGAAGATCTGGTCGGCATGGATGTCGAGCATCGCCGACCACAGGGCGCGCCGTTCGGTCTCGTCGGTGGTGTGGCGCCAGCGCCGGGCGAAGTCCATCAGCTCCTGCGCGACCGCCATGTCGATGGGCTCGCCGGCGCTGCCGGAGGTCTGGTAATGCTGCCCCCATTTCGGCCAGCTGAAATTCTCCTGTGTCATCGGCGCCAGCTCCTCCGGGCTGCTGTCGGGATCGGGGACGCCGTTGTCCCAGCCGCCCCACACCGCCATCATCGTCTGTCCGGCATAGACGCGGTTGCGCAGCACGTCGCGGTCCACCGTCCGCACCAGCAGGCGGACGCCGATGTCGCGCCAGGTCTCCGCGACGATCTGCAGCGCGTCGGCGACCTCCGGCTTCTCGCCGGCCGATTCGACGATCACCTCCAGCGGCCGCCCATCGGGCAGGTCGCGGTACAGTTCGCCGCGCTGACGCTTCAGACCGATCTCGTCCAGCAGCGCCGCGGCTTGGCGGGGGTCGTAACCGGTCCACACGCCGGTGCGTTCCGGCTTGAACAGCGGGCTTCCCGGCAGCACGTCCACACCGCTTTCCCGCGCCAGCCCGAAGAAGAGCGAGCGGTTGATGATCCGCCGGTCGATCCCCATCGACAGGGCGCGGCGGAAGCGGGGATCGCGCAGCAGCGCGCGCCAGACCGGATCGTTGTAGTTCAGGTTGGGATAGAGCGCGATCTCCGCCGCCTTGCCCTCCGGCCACAGCAGGGTGCGGTAGTTGCCGGCCGCCTCCCCCGCCACCAGCACCGGCACCTGGGAGAAGGTCAGCCCTTCGGCCTGGAGGTCGGCCTTGCCGGTGGCGACCTGCGCCGGGATCAGCCCGCCCGCCATCACCGTCACGTCCAGCCCGTCGGCGTAGGGCAGCTGCATGCCCTGCGTGTCGAAGCGGTGGTAATAGGGGTTGCGCTGGAACAGCAGATGGCTGCCGGTGCCCTTCGACATCGCCATCCAGGGCTGGAGGGTCGGTTCGTCCGGGTTTTCCATCCGGAACATGTCGTCGCGGGCGTTGTGCAGGGCCGCCCAGTTGCGGACCTTGTACTTGGCGATCAGCGGCGCCAGCTCCGCCTCTCCGGTGTAGCGGGCATGGAAGCGCTTCAGGTAATGGGCCGGCCGGTAGATGAAGGGCGGCCGGGCGGCGGCGAGCGTGGGCAGGAAATAGGGGTTCGGCTGCTCCCAGCGGAAGCGGGCGGTGACCGCATCGGGGAAGCTGACCTGCGGCGGCTTGCCGTCCACCAGCATGAAACGCGGAGGGCCGGACGGCGACAGCATCGGGTCGTTGGCGATGTCCTCCCACCAGTAGCGGATGTCGTCGCTGGTGAAGGGGGCGCCGTCGGACCAGCGGTGGCCGGCCCGCAGGGTCAGGGTGAAGTCGCGCCCGTCGACGACGGTGACGTCCTTCAGGATGTCGGGCACCAGCTCCCGCTTCTCATTGTAGCCGACCAGCCGGGCATAGCCGTAGAGCACGGCGATGCGGCTGTTGCGCCGCTGGGTGATGAAGGTGCGGATCCAGCCGCCGGATCGGCCGAGATCGCGTCCCTTCGCCGTCGGATCGGAGATCAGCGGCTCGTCGGGCATGCGCTGGCGGACGGGCGGCAGCAGGCCGTAGGTGACCTCGTCGCGCAGGAGCGCCGGTTCCTGCGGGGTGAAGGCGGCGGCGGGGGTGGCGAGGAGGAGGAGGAGGAGGGTGAGGACTTGCGCTATCGCCGCCCACTTTCCCTCTCCCGCCCCGGGAGAGGGCGTGGAGCCGACGGCCATAGGCCGGACAAGCGCCGAAAGGCGATCGTAGGCGGAATGCAGTCGCGAGGCTTGCGAGCGACTTTGGGGCCCATGCGGAGCATGGGAAGGGTGAGGGGTGAGGCACGAAGC
>JBKHVJ010000099.1:0-4804 GCA_046570145.1 Alphaproteobacteria bacterium | reverse complement strand
GTCCTATCATCTGGGGGGAGGGGCGGGCGGGCTGGCCCGTTTCCTGGAGGTGTTCGACGCGCCGATCCGCTCCTGGTGGGACGATCTCGGCACCCCGGTCTTCGACGCCGACAGCAAGCGGGCGCTGGTCGCTGGGGCCGAGGCGCTGGAGGCGTCGGTCGGCGGGCGCGACGCGCTGATCCGCCGGCGCAACGAGGCGCTGCTTGCCGTGTTGCGTGCGCCGGGTCCGCTTTCGGCCCGGCTTCCGGATGGAAGGCGGACGCCGGACTGACGCCCGCCCACCGCGATGCGGCTGCGGATGGGAGCGGGCGGCGTCAGCGCGCCGCCGCCCGCTCCTCCCGGCCCAACTCCTCCCGGCCCACGGCCGCCCTGCCGGCGGCATCGCCCTTGCCGGCCGCATGCATGGCAACCCGGTAGGCGAAGACCAGCGCCGGACCGAGCGTCGTCCCGGGGCCGGGATAGGTGCCGGCCATGATCGAGGCCATGTCGTTGCCGCAGGCGTAGAGCCCCGGAATCGGGTCTCCCGTCTCGCCGAGCACCTGGCCGTCGGCATCCGTCGCCAGTCCGGCGCTGCAGGCGATCTCCGCAGGCCAGACCGCGACGGCGACGAAGGGAGCCGCCTCGATCGGCTTGAGGCACGGGTTCGGGCGGTTTTCCGAATCGCCGTTGAAGCGGTTCAGCTCGCTGTCACCCTTGCCGAAATCCAGGTCGCTGCCGGTCAGCGCGAAGCCGTTGTGCCGGCGCACGCTGTCCGCCAGCCCGGCCGGATCGACACTGATCTTGCGCGCCAATTCCTCCAGCGTCGGGGCGGTGGTCAGGTAGCCGCTCCTCTCGTGCGGCGCCAGGTTGCGGGTGCCGGGATGCACGATCCCGATGCCATATTTGGCGACGAATGCGGAGTCGCAGATCAGCCAGGCCGGCATGGTCGGCACCAGCTTGTGCGAGTCGAACATCGCTTCCACGAAGTCGTGGTAGGAGGCGCCCTCGTTCACGAAGCGCCGACCGGCGGCGTTCACCGCGATCAGGCCGGGCTTGGCGCGGTCGAGCGCCAGATGGGGGAACAGGCCCTTCCAGTTCCCCGTCCTGCGCGTCACCGACACCGGCGTCCAGAAGGCGCCGCCGCGGTGCTGGTCGCCGTCGATCCTGGCGCCGGCCGCCCGGGCCAGGGTCAGCCCGTCGCCGGTGTCGGTGTCGCAGGCCAGCGAATGCACGGGAACCGGCTGAGGCATGAAGGCTTTGCGGAACTCGGCATTGTGGGCGAAGCCGCCGGTCGCCAGCACCACCCCCTTTCGGGTCCGCACCCGCAGCGTCCGGCCGCCGCTGTCCACCACGGCGCCGACGACCCGGCCGTCCTGGCGGCCGTTCTCCCGCACGAGCTCGCGGATGGCGGTGTCGAGCCGGATCGGCACCTTGTGCTTGCGCAGGCTGTAGAACAGGCGGGCCACCAGCGCGTTGCCCATAGTGATGCGCGTGCCGCGCGGATATTTCAGCCGGTCGGACAGGTAGCGCAGGAACAGCTTGGCCGAATAGGTGAAGTTGGCCGCCGATTTGAAGCGGCCGATCAGCCGGGGAATGTCGTCCTTGCCGACCATCATGCCGCCGAAGATCATGAACTCGCCGATGGGCGGCCGGACCAGCCGGAAGTCTTCGCCGAGCAGTCGGCCGTCGAACGGTTTCGGCACGATCGCCCGTCCGGTCACCGCCGCCCCCGCCATATTCTGCTGATAGTCCGGGTGGCGCCCGCAGGGCAGGAACTGGACGTCGGTGCGGGTGTCGTAATAGTCGATCGCCGTCGGCCCGGTCTCCAGATAGACGCTGCGCAGGTCGCGGCCCTTGGTGCCGCCGACCAGCCGGTCCATGTAGATTTCCGCCTTCTCCGGGCTGTCGTCATAGCCGGCCCGCCGGCTCTGCGTGTTGCCGGGAATCCAGAGGGTCCCGGCGGAGGTGGAGGCGGTGCCGCCGATCTGCTCCGACTTCTCGCAGACTATCACCTCCAGCCCTTCCAGCGCGCCGACCAGGGCGGCGGCCATGCCGCCCGGTCCGGCGCCGGCCACGAGAAGATCGACCTCGGCATCCCACGCGGTAACTTGTGCCATTCCTTATGTTCTCCGTTTCCTCCCGCGCGGTCGAAGGCTCTTATCGTCGTTTGACCTTTCGACCGGCTGCGGCCTTGCCGCGTTTCGTGTTTCCATCGGTGGCGGCGGGTGGTTCCCCCGCATCGCCGGCCGCCGCCTCGCGGTCGACGACCAACCGCAGCGACGATGGCAGGGTGTCGTTGTGCAGGTTGACCAGCTGGGTCAGGAGCTGGATAAAGGTCTTGCGGTCGGCCGGCCGCAGGGGTTCGAGGATGCGCTCCTGCACCCGCTCGACCGCCGCGGTGACGGTAACCAGCATGTCCCGGCCGGCTGGCGACAGGTACAGAAGCTTGATCCGCTTGTCCCCTTCGCTCGGGCGGCGATAGATGAGGTCCTTGGCCTCCAGCCGCTCGATGACGCCGCCCAGCGTCGAACGGTCGAAGGCGATCAGCCCCGACAGCCGGGTGGCGTCCACCCCCGGATTCTCGTCGATGGCGACCAGGGCCGCATATTGCACTGACGTCAGATCGTGGACCGCGCACTCCTCGGTGAAGAGGGCTGTCGAAATCTGCTGGGCCCGCCGGAGAAGATGTCCGGGCTTGGCGTAAAGTTCATCCATGGCCATGCGCGCCCCTGTCGATCCTGTTCATGTTGCGGTGATACTCCCATACGGAAGCCGCCGGTAGCACAACCCGCATGACCTGCGTCCGTCTCCTTTCGCAATCCCGCCGCAATCCATCGTCCGCAACGCCCGATAATGGCAGGCGTTCCGTCGGTCGGCCGACAGTCGGCTCTGCCCGCAGCATTGACAGAACACAATCAGTATGTAAGCTGATATTACGTATGCTGTCAATATTGCGATGCGTCCGCCACGCCTCCCGCCCGGCGGAGCCCGGCCGCAGCGGCGGCCTGCCTGCTTGCGCGGATCATCGCCTTCCCGCCCGCTACCGGGCCCCCCGATCGAGGACCCCCACATGTCTCTCCTTCGCATCGCCGTCGTCGGTGCCGGCGTCATCGGCAAGACGCACATCGAGGCCATGTCCGCCCCCCGGCAGGACGGGCACCCCTGCCAACTGTCGGCCATCGTCGATCCCGGCGCCGAGGCCCGCGCGCTCGCCGACCGTCACGGGGTGCCGCATCATCCGGATGTTGGGGCGCTGCTGGAGGCCGGTGTTTTGCCCGACGGCGTCATCGTCGCCACTCCCAACGCCACCCATGCGCCGATCGGCATCGCCTGCATCGAGCGCGGCATCCCGGTTCTGGTGGAAAAGCCGATCGCCGACACGGTGGAGGCGGCAAGGCGGCTGACGGAGGCCGCGGGGCGCGTCGGTGTGCCGCTGCTGGTCGGCCATCACCGCCGCCATAACCCGATCCTGCGGATGGCGCGCGAGGTGATCGGGCGCGGCGATCTCGGCGCGCTGGTGACGGCGACAATCCTCTATACCTTCCTCAAGCCCGACGGCTATTTCGATGCCGCCTGGCGGCGGGAGGAAGGCGGCGGCCCGATCCTGATCAACCTGATCCACGAGATCGACACCCTGCGCTTCCTATGCGGCGACATCGAGAGCCTGCAAGCCTCCAGTTCCAATCGGACCCGCGGATTCGCGGTGGAGGACACTGCCGCGGTGCTGCTGCGGCTATGCAACGGGGCGCTGGCGACCGTCAGCCTGTCGGACGCCGCCGCAACCCCCTGGAGCTGGGACATGACCACCGGCGAAAGCCTGCAATTCGCCCGCCAGCAGGTTCCCACCCATTTCTTTTCGGGCACCCATGGCTCGCTGACGGTGCCGACCCTCGAACTCTGGCGCTATGAGGGCGGACGCGGCTGGCTCGACCCCTTCACCCGGACGGCGCTGCCGCTCAAGCCCGGCAACCCCTACGCCCTGCAGCTTGACCATTTCGCCCGGATGATCCGTGGCGGGGAGGCGCCGCTCGCCGGCGGCGCCGACGCCACCGAGACCCTGCGCACGACCCTGGCGGTGAAGGAGGCCGCCGCGACCGGCCATCCGGTCCGGCTGCTGGACGCCTGACCGGAGCGGGGCTGCGCCGTGACGCACAGCCCCGTCCGTTCTCACGAGGTCATGCCGCTTGGATCAGGCCGGCGCGGTGTCCGGCTGTCCGGCGGCAACTGGCAAATCGCGGATGGGCGAGAAGGAGGTCGGATACATGATCCGGTTCTCCATGGTCATGATCATCGGGCGGATCTTCGCCAGACAGCCCTGCCATTGCGGGTTCTCGGCCAGCCGCGCCCGCCGTGCCCGCCGGTCTTCCAGGTCGGCATAGGCCCAGAGATGGACGAGCTGGTTCTGGGTGCCGAACTCGGTCACGAAATAGCCGAGGAAGCCGCCGAGGATCGGCTTCTGCGCCGGCAGCCCCTCCGTCTCGTAGATGCGAAGATATTCGGCGATGCTGACGCCGGTGTGCAGGACATAGGTGCGTTCTTCGACAACCACTGGAGACTCTCCCTGTCGATGCTATGCGGATGCGGGGAAAGGCCGGGCGGTGCCGGCGTCACTGCTTGGCGACGAGGCTGCAGGCCGGGTCCAGCGGCTTCCAGGCCTCTTCCGCCGGGATGGTCGAGACCAGCTTGTAGTAGTCCCAGCGCCCCTTCGATTCCTGCGGCGTCTTGACCTGGAACAGGTACATCGGATGCAGCTTGCGCCCGTCGATGCGGATCGATCCCTGGCCGTAGGCGTCGTCGTCGGTCGGCAGCTCCTTCATCCGGGCGA
>JBKHVJ010000098.1:0-6788 GCA_046570145.1 Alphaproteobacteria bacterium | reverse complement strand
GTTCTCGGCCCAGGTGATGACCGTGCGCGGGCTCATGACGGTCGAAATGTCGCCGTTGATGAAGCCGGCGCGGGTCAGGTCGGCCAGCCGCACCATCGACGCCACCGTGTCGCGGCCCTTGGCGTCGTCATAGGACGCGACCTTGGCCTGGACGATCTTCATCTCGGCGTCGACCGGCAGGTAGTTCAGGGTCGCCGCGATGTTCCAGCGGTCCATCTGGCCCTGATTGATCTGCTGGGTGCCGTGATACAGGCCGGTGGTGTCGCCCAGGCCGACGGTGTTCGCGGTGGCGAACAGGCGGAAGGCCGGGTGGGGGCGGATGACGCGGTTCTGGTCGAGCAGCGTCAGCTTGCCTTCCACCTCCAGCACGCGCTGGATCACGAACATCACGTCGGGGCGGCCGGCGTCATACTCGTCGAACACCAGGGCGCAGGCATGCTGCAGCGCCCAGGGCAGGATGCCCTCGCGATATTCGGTGACCTGCACGCCGTCGCGCAGAACGATGGCGTCCTTGCCCATCAGGTCGATGCGGCTGATGTGGCTGTCCAAATTGACGCGGATGCAGGGCCAGTTCAGGCGCGACGCCACCTGTTCGATGTGGGTCGACTTGCCGGTGCCGTGATAGCCCTGGACCATGACGCGGCGGTTGTAGGCGAAGCCGGCGAGAATGGCCAGCGTCGTGTCCCGGTCGAACCGGTAGGCGCTGTCGAGGTCGGGCACATGCTCCGAGCGCTGGCTGAAGGCCGGCACCTGCATGTCGCTGTCGATTCCGAAGACCTCGCGCACCGAGACCGTCGTGTCGGGCTTGTGGTCGAACAGGGCCGAGCTGGCCTGGGTCGCTCCTTGGGAAGCCATGGGTGGTTTCTTACGTTCCAGCGAGTGTCGGTTGTCCAGCGGCCGCGGGATTGACCCGGCCCGCCAACGGGGGTTCAGGCAGCATAACAGGCTTTCAGCGTATTGTAGGCCTGATTGATTTCTTTCAGGCGTTCTTCCGCAGCCTTGTCGCCGCCGTTGGCATCGGGATGATGCTTTTTCGCAAGCTCCCGATAACGTGCCTTGATGCGTGTGAAGTCCACGGGCGGTGTCAGTTCCAGGACGGCCAGCGCCTTTTCCTCGTCGGTCCGGGCGTGGCTCCGCCGGTGCGCCTTTTCCTCGTCCTTCGTCTTGCCGGAGTCCTGGCCGAATTCGAAGCTGAAGCCGTTGACCACACGCTCGCGGATGAAGCGTTCCTGTGTGGCCCATTTGCCGAGCGGCCAACTCGGCCGCTGCCAGGTGGTATCGCGCCGTACCTCGGCCTCGATCTGATCGGTGGACATGCCGGCGTAATAGTCCCAGGCGCGGTTGTATTCCCGCACATGGTCCAGGCAGAACCACCAGTATTCGTTGAGGCTGCTGCGGCTTTTCGGCGCACGGTATTCGCCGGCGGCGACGCAATCGGGATGGTCGCACACACGGGTGGCCGCACGCGGGTCGGCGTAGCTGTCGTAACTGGAGCGGGCGCGGTTCCTGGTCATCGGGCAAGTATGGGAAGAGCCGATGCCTCTGGCAAGCATGCCGAATCAGGCTTCCGTCATCCGCAACGCGCGGGTCGCGGCGCTTGACAGACGGGGAATCGCACCCTCTCCTTTCCGCTGAGGATCGCCGGGGGGAGCCGCTCGTCCGGCCGCTGTCCTTCCACCGCTCATGCGAGAGAAACCGGAACCCTGCCATGGAATACGCCACCCGCATCCGCGAGAAGCTGACCGCCGGACTGGCGCCGGATCGTCTGGAGGTGGTCGACGACTCCGCCCGCCATGCCGGCCATGCCGGTGCGGACGCCGCGGGCGAGACCCATTTCCACGTCACCGTCGTCTCTGCCGCCTTTGCCGGCAAGTCGCGGGTGGAGCGCCAGCGCATGGTCTATGCCCTGCTGGCCGACGAACTGCGCGAACGGGTGCATGCGCTGGGCCTGACCACCCACGCCCCCGGTGAAGCCGGAGCCTGACCGCAGGTTCTCCGGCCAACGGCAGGCCCCCCGCGTCAACACTCGATTGCCGCCCCTCAAGTAACGCGCGGTTGAGGGGCTGAAATTGCATACATATGAATGCAACCACTAGTCGATTTTAGAAAATGTTGTAAGAATGGAAGGCGCGTGCGTGGTTGCAATTCCCGCTGCGTTTAGTAAAGTATGATATATGCAACCATTTATCGCGCCGTGGCGGACACAAACTTCGCATGTCCGCCGGCGGCTTCGTGGAAGGGGCTGCGGATGGCGAAGCGTGGGCCGAAGAAAAAGCGGGTGAACACCCCACAGGCGGGGGTGGAACCGTTGAGAAGCCAGAACATCATGATCGGCGGACATCGCACGAGCATGCGGCTGGAACCGTCGATGTGGGATGCTCTGGAGGATATCGGCCGTCGGGAAGGACTGACCGTCAATCGTCTCTGCACGCAGATCAAGGAACGGATCGAGGAGCAGGCTCGCCGCCGCGGCATCAACCCGGAGGAGGCGGATGTCACCCTGACCTCGGCCGTGCGTGTCTTCATCGCGTCCTATTACCGGCGCGCCTGCACGGAGGATGGTCATGTGCGCGCCGGCCACGGCGGCAGCGATCCGTTCGTCGGCACGCCATTCGAACTGCCGGCTGTCGATGACGTCGACGGCGGCCAGGCCTCGGTCGCGGCGGGCGGCAGCTTTCCCACCCCCGGCGGCCAATTGGCGTCGCCGGGCACCCCGCTGGAGGCATAGAGGCGCGCTGCGATCTGGCCGCCGGCCCGCAGTCGGCCTTCCCCTCAGTTGCTTCCCGGGGTGGCGATGCCTATTCCGCCGCCTCCTCGCGGGCGGAGTCTTCGCTTCCGTCCCCGGTGTAGTGGGCAGGCCAATGCTTGCGCACCACTTCGCCGTTGCTGTCGAAGATGTGGCACATGTTCAGCAGGACCGGCCGCTTGCCGTCGTCGTGGGGCGGCTTGCCGGCCGCCTTCGCCCGTTCCGCCGCCTCGCGGGCCAGGATCGGGTAGACGGTCTGGAAGGCGGTGGTCGCCAGCGGACCCAGCAGTTCCACCAGATGGGTGCAGCCCTTCGGTCCGCCCAGCCGGTCCTTGACCGCACGGGTCCAGCCCGGACCGATGCGCAGGCCGACGAGCTTCTGGAACTGCGGGGTGATGCTGCCGCAGGCGTTGTAGGGGCTGTCCTGAGTCACCGCCTCCACCGTCTGGACGGTCAGCTTGTCGTCGACGGTCAGGCGCATCCACATCTGGTGGATCGGAGTTCCCGGCTCCAGATGCCCACGCTCCTCGGTGTGGAACCCATAGCTCTTGACGTCGGTCAGGTGCCCTTCGATGTCCCACAGCCCGTCGGCACGGCGGAAGCCCTGGCAGGTGACGCGACGCGTGTGGATCGGCTCGCGCGCGGCGGGGGCGGACAGCGAGGTCGCGGACATCGGGCTTTCCAGTTCAGCAGTTAGGATGGCTCATCCTCGACTATCGGCGGGGCCGGGCGCCCGGTCAACCCGACCCCACCGCAACGCAGCGTTACCTATAGGTCAGCCTCGTCCCCATCTCGGCGCCTCAGCCCGGCGTGGCCTCTGCCGAATAGCCGCTGCCGAACATGTAGGCCTCGCGGCTGCGCAACTCGTCCTCCAGATGGGCGCGGACGACGGCGAACAGATCGCGGATCGACACCATGCCGACCACTTCGCCGTCCACCGCGATGGGCAGGTGGCGGTAATGGTGCCGTTCCATCAGGTCGAGTGCCGCCAAGGCGGTTGCCGAGGGTTCCAGCGTGTCGGGATCTGCGGTCATCACGGCCAACAGCGGCGTGGTGTCGGGGTCGAGCCCGGCGGCCACCACGCGCGCGGTCATGTCACGTTCGGTGACGATGCCCTTCAGCGTCCGCCCTTCGGTGACCAGAACCGCGGCGATACGCTTTTCGGTCATCAGCGTGGCGGCGTCGCGCACGGTGGCGCCAGGCGGAAGGCAGGTCAATTCCTGGTTCTTGATGACGTCCGGCATCAGTCGGCGTGTCGGCATGTGTCCCATCTCCCTCGTGATTACAGGTTTTGTGGACGAACGATGCACTCGACCGCGATTTCGCAGCGCGGTATGCCGATCCTGTCAGCTTGAGGTCATGATAGTCAATAGAACTGATTGTTAAGGACTTTCCATGTCACCGGACGGGTTTTCGCTTCCGTCGGTTTTACTGCGCGGAATCAAGCCGCTTGCGCAGCCCTTCGAAGCCGCTGGTGTAGATGCCGGCGATGGTCTTGCGTGCCTCCGCATCGGGGGCACCGCTCGCCTCGAAACTGGAGGACCAGGTGATGCGGGTGGTGCGGGCGTCCACTGAGCTGAGCCGGATGGTGGAGCTGTAGTTCTTCACCGGCAGCGGTCCGCTCAGCAGCGTATAGCGCAGGCGGTGCTTGCCGGCGGAGACGGACATCAGCCGTTCCTGAATGGCGCCGCCGCCCTTCAGGGCGAGGTCGCGCTCCTGCATGCCGCCGGTCTTGCGCAGGGTGCAGCCCTCCACCGCCGGATGCCAGTCGGCGATGGCGCAGAAGGGGGCGATCTGATTCCACACCTGCTCGATCGGCGCCTTGATCGTCGCCTGCTCCCGCACTTCCAGCGCCAGGGCAGGTCCCGCCGCCAACAGCAGCGCCGCCGATATGCCAAGCATCGCCTTCATCGCCCATCCTCCCGTTCTATGACGCGGCGGGACAGCCGCGGTGTTGGCAGGGAGTATGGGCGGGCAACGGCGAGGGTCGCTATTGTGCGAAAGACTGACTATCCGCAAATGCTCGATTGAGAGGTGCCGGGATCAGGCCGGGGTTACCGCCTCTTCCAGAACGGCGCGGACGGCGGCGGCATCGACATCGCGGCGGGTGAAGGCATTGCCGATGCGGTCGGCCAGGATGAAGGTGATGCGGCCGTCCTGCACCTTCTTGTCCTTGGCCATCGACCGCACCAGCCCGTCCACGTCCCAGGCGACGCCGGGGATGTCGGCCGGGCGCACCGGCAGGCCCACCTCGGCCAGATGGGCGCGGGCGCGCCGGGCATCCTCCTCCAGACACAGTCCCAGCCGGACCGACAGGTCGAACGCCAGCACCATGCCGATCGCCACCGCCTCGCCATGCAGCAGGGTCTGGCCGAAGCCGGTCGCCGCCTCCAGCGCGTGGCCGAAGGTGTGGCCCAGGTTCAGCAGTGCCCGGTCGCCGCTCTCGCGCTCGTCGATGCCGACGATGTCGGCCTTGGCGCGGCAGCTGACGGTCACGGCATGGCGCCGGGCGTCGCTGTCGCCGTCGACGACCCGCCGGCCGTTCTGCTCCAGCCAGGCGAAGAAGTCGGGCTGGCGGATCAGGCCGTATTTCACCACCTCGGCATAGCCGGCCAGCACCTCGCGCCGCGGCAGGGTGTCCAGCGTGGCGGTGTCGGCAATGACCAGCCGCGGCTGGTGGAAGGCGCCGATCAGATTCTTGCCGTGGCGGCTGTTGATGCCGGTCTTGCCGCCGACCGAGCTGTCGACCTGGGACAGCAGCGTCGTCGGCACCTGGATGAAGTCGATGCCGCGCAGGGCCGACGCCGCGGCGAAGCCGGTGATATCGCCGATCACCCCGCCGCCCAGCGCCAGCAGGACGGTGGACCGTTCGATGCCGCGGCCCAGGATGTCGTCCATCAGCTGCTGGAAATGGGCGAAGTCCTTGGTCTTCTCGCCGGCCGGCAGGACGATGGCCGGCTGCGGCGCGATTCCAGCCGCCAGCATCGTGGCGTTCAGAGTGTCCAGATGCAGCGGCGCCACGTTGGCGTCGGTCACCACGATGGGCGCCCGCCCGCGGGTGACGGCGGCGATGCGCTCGCCCGCATCGGCCAGAACGCCGTCGCCGACCAGGATGTCGTAGCTGCGGGCGCCCAGCTCCAGGCGAACGGTGTCGAGTGCGGCCGGGGTGGTGGCGGAGACGGAGGTCATCGGGGCAGTCCGCGAAGCTGGAGTTTCAGAAAAGGGCGTGTGGACCGGCCGTCAGGGGGCGTCGGCCTTGGCGGTCCGGCCGCCGCGCGGGCCATGACCCGTTCCTTGGCGGTGGGGGAGCTGGACGCCGAAATGGGCCTCCAGCGCGTCGATCACCAGTTCCACCGTCACGTCGGGCGGGCGTTCGTCGCTGACCACGGTCAGGTCGGCCTCGGCATAGACGGGATAGCGCTGTTCCATCAGCCGGCCCAGGATGGCGCGCGGGTCGCCCTGGTTCAGGATGGGGCGGTGGGTGCGGCGCGCGGTGCGGGCGACCAGGACGTCCAATTCGGCGCGCAGCCAGACAGAAATTCCGTACTGGCGGATGGCGGCGCGGGTATCGGGGTCCATGAAGGCGCCGCCGCCCGTTGCCAGGATGTGCACCGGCTCGTCCTTCAGCAGGCGGGTGATGATGCGGCGCTCGACCGAGCGGAAGACCGGCTCGCCGTCGCGGGCGAAGATCTCGGCGATGGTGCAGCCGGCCGCGGCCTCGATCTCGGTGTCGGCATCGCGGAAGGGCAGGTGGAGCCGTGTCGCCAGCCGGCGCCCGATGGCGCTCTTGCCGGCACCCATCAGCCCGACCAGCACCACGGTGCGCGGCAGCAGCGGTGCCTTGTCATCCGCCGCTCCGGCCCCGGTCTCCGGAAGCAGGGCCGTCATCGCCTTGTGCAATCCCATCACGTCCATCTGATCCGCCACCCGTACCCGCAACTCCGCTGTCCGCCCGATCCAGCGGGACAGCCGTCATACCGCTGAAACAGACAACACTCATACCCGCCGAAAGCTGGCCGGCACAAGCGCGCTCCCAGGCGGG
>JBKHVJ010000097.1:0-6538 GCA_046570145.1 Alphaproteobacteria bacterium | reverse complement strand
TGGAGCAGCCCGGTAGCTCGTCAGGCTCATAACCTGAAGGCCGCAGGTTCAAATCCTGCCCCCGCAACCACCGACACTTGACGCCCCGGTTCGAAAGAGCCGGGGCTTTCGTGCGTCTGGGCCTTGCCCATCTGAGCGGCGCCCTCGCAGACCGCCAGCACGCCGGCCAGTTCGCCATGCAGGTCGGCGTCCAGCCCGGTCCCGGCAGGGGAGGGCGTCAGGACGACGCGGTCGATCATGATGCGCACCATCTCCATCGCCTCGGCGCTATCCTCGCCGCCAGCGAGGGCCGCCTCCAGCGCTTCCACCTTGCGGCGGTAGAGGTTCGACAGCTGGGGGTGCAGCAGGACCGACGGCAGGTCCGCATCGGGCTCCTCGGCCGCGGCGAGCAGCCGGGCCTTGTCCGCCTCCAGGATGGTCAGGCGCTCTTTCATCGACTTGTGGTACAGCCCGTCCTCGATCGCCTTGAGGATGCCGGCGATCTTGCGCTCGACCGCCGTCAGTTCGCGCTCGCGAGTGCGCCGATCAGCATCGCGGGTGGCGGTTGCCGCTTCCACGCCGGCGCGGAAGCTATCGACGAACTCCTGGACCAGCTCCGGTGCCAGCAGGCGCTCCTTCAGCCCAGTGAGGACCCGCCGCTCGATGTCAAAGCGGCTGATGGTGCGATCGTTGCTGCAGGTGCCCTTGTTCCGGTGACTGGCGCAGCCATAGCGATCCTTGGCCATGATGGTGTAACCGCCGCCACAACACCCGCAGGTCAGCAGCCCCGACAGCAGGAACTTGCGACGGTGCGCCCGGTTCAGGGCGTTGCCCTGGTCGTCCCGCCCCATCGTGAAGCCGATCGATGCCTGCCGGGCCTTCACCCGCTCCCACAGTGCCGCATCGACGATGCGCAGCTCCGGCACCTCCACCACCTCCCACGCCTCCGGCGGGTTGGGCCGGGCGACCCGCTTGCCGGTTTCCGGATCCTTGACGTAGGAGCAGCGGTTCCATTCCAGCCGGCCGGCATAGATCGCGTTGTTCAGGATCCCGGTGCCGCGCTCGACTTGACCGCGGATGGTGGTGTCCTGCCAGAGCCGGCCCTCCGGACCGGGCACGCCGTCGGCGTTGAGGCGCTTGGCGATGGCACGCGGGCTGGCGCCATCGGCGAACAGGCGAAAGATGCGCTGGACGACCTCGGCTTCCGCCGGGTTGATCTGCCGCTTGCCGCGCCCCTCGGCGTCACCCTCCAGCACGTCATAGCCGAAGGCCTTGCCGCCCGGCATGCGGCCAGCCATGGCGCGTCCGAGCTGGCCGCGGCGGGTCTTGTCCGCCAAATCCTTCAAGGCGACCTGGGCCATCATGCCCATGACGGCGACGTGGATGGTGGTGATTTCGCCGAGCTGCGGGGTGAACAGTCGCACTCCGTGGAAGGCGAGGCGGTCCTGAAGGTCGGCGGTGTCGGCGAGGCGGCGGCCGAGGCGGTCGATCGCCTCGCACAGCACGATGTCGAAGCGCCGCTGTCCAGCCTCGCGCAGCAGCTTCTGGAAGGCCGGACGGTGACGGCTGGCGCCGCTGAGGGCGGCATCGCTGTAGTGGTCGACGACAGTCCAGCCCTGGCGTTCGGCATAGCGCCGGCAAACCTCGATCTGGTCGGCAATGGAGGCTTCGCGTTGCTGGTCGCTGGAGTAGCGGGCGTAGATGACGGCGCGCATGATGGGGATCCTATGGGCGCTCGCCGCGAACGGTACGGCGCAGGTGGGTGATGTGGTCGGTGAGGGTGGTCTGATAACGGCGGCTCGCCTCCAGCCCTTTGGCCATTGTGTAGTGGCGTTCACTGGTCCGCAGCGTGCTGTGGCCGAGCAGCGCCGCCGTCAGCCGGACGCCCTGCGGGTCGTCGAGGGCGATGCTGGTCGCGGCGCAGTGGCGCAGCAGGTGCGGGTTGATCCGCTCGCCGAGGACGGCCGGGGTTGCGCGCTCAAAGCGGCTGGAGACGCCGTTGAGGGTCATCGGCAGCCCCTCGCGGGTGATCCACAGAGCATCATGGGCGTGGCCCTGCAGCAGCCGCGGCCGGTGATGGTCGAGGTAGCGTGCCATGTGGGGCGCCAAGCTCGCCGGCAGCGGGAAGCTCATCGGACCGCCGCACTTGAGGTCTTCGCTTTCCAACTGGATCAGGAAGCCATCGGAGGTCGGCCGGAGATGCTGCCCCACCCGCAAACCGGCCAACGTGCGGCGGCGGATCGGCCGGGCAACCGTCAGCGCAATCATCAGGGCATCGCGGAAGGCGGTGGCATGGGCGAATGCCCTGGTTTCGGGCATGCCGTCGATTCCGGAGAGGGCGGCGAGGGCGCGTTGGTAGAGGTCGGCGGCGTTGCGGATGCGCGGTGTGATCGGACGCCGGTTGGCAGCGCCGCGCTTCAGGCGACCGGCGGTGCGGCGCAGCCACCCCCAATCGGCGTCGGGCGCCAGGGCCGGCATGATGGCGGCGAGCTGGTCGATGGTGGTCCACAAGGACAGCGGAGCGAGGGTCGGACGCAACAGGTCGATGTAGCTGCGCACCATGTCCGGCGTCACGCGATCGCCAGGACGAGCATCCGGCATCAGCAGATCCTGCTGATCGAGGAAGGTGAGCCAGCGGCCATAGTTGGCAGCGCGGCTGCGACGGGTGGCCGGTGCCCAGTCGGCGGCGGCACCGGCGTCATCCAGCGGACCGCCAGCTTCGCAGGCGGCTTGCCACAAGCTGCGGTCCTGCTCGGGCCAAGCGCTGACCGGCATGCTGCGGCGGTCGAAGGTCGCGGAGGTCTTGCTCATCGCCTCAGCGCCCCACGACGCTACCGCGGAGCGAGCGGGCGCGCTCCAGGATGTTGGCGTCATAGCGGGCGACCGCCGCAACGGTGTCCTGACCGGTGTAGTAGGTCACCGTCGTATCGGTGGAGCGATGGCCGAGGAGCTGGCGCGACAGCTCGTAATTGCCGGGATCGAACTGCTGGCTGAGCTTGCCGGCGAGGTGGCGGAACAGGTGCGGATTGACGGCGAGGCCGGTGTGGTCGCGCACCGCCCGCTCGATTTGCGCCGTCAAAGCGGTGATGTGCTTGCAGCCGCCATCGCGTCCGGGGAACAGCAGGCCGCTGGCGTCCGACGTCAGCAACGGATGATAGCGCGTCATAAAGTGGTCGATCATCCGCACCAGCGGCTCCGGCAGCACCGCCTCGATCGGCTGGCTGGTCTTGGTCTCCTCCGCCGGGATGACGAGATGGACGACGGCGTGACGGCCGGAACGGCTGCGACAGAGATGGCGATGGACGTCCAGCCGCAGCAGGTTGAGGCGGCGCAACGGCACCAGCAGCAGAATCTGCACCGCCACCGCGGTCTGCGCCATCAGGGCTTCCCGGCGGCTGGGCGCCGCCATGCGGTCGGCCTTGTCCATCAGCCGCTCCGGCAGGGTGAGCAGGGCCAACAGGTGCTTGGGGTCGTCGAAGGCGCGCAGTCGGGCGCGGTTCTTGTCGGTCATGCCCTTGCGGCGGCTGCCGAGCTTGGCGACCAGCTTGTTCAGCCGCTCCAGGTCGGCTTTCGGTACCTGAACCCAGTGGCGGGCGACGGCGAGCAGGCATTTCGCCTGTTCGATCAGGCCGGGGCTGGCGCCGCCCCGGCGGGTCATCAGCCACAGCAGGGCGATCTTGAAGCGCTCCGGCACCACCAGCGCCGCCAGCGTGGTCAACGCCTGGGGGTCTTCGCCGGCATGGACGAGGGCTGCGGCGAAACGCAGCACATGGCCGCGAGCGGTCTTCAGCGAACTGGGGCGCAACGGGCGGGCCGGGCCGAACTCGTCCAGCGGGTCGGCGCCGGACAGCCGCCGCATCCATGCCGCCAGATCGGTGACGAAGGACGGTGGGAGGCGGTCCAGCGGCAGCTGGTAGTCGTTCCGATTGCTGGTGACCGGCACCGGCGTGATCGGCCAGCCGGGCAAGGCGGCGGCGACGGCCTGGTTCCACTGCTGGCGGGCCATCCGCTCGACCCGCTGCGGCTTGGCGACGAGGGTGCCGGTCGTCAGCGAAGTGGCGAAGGCGGTGAAGGTGGCGTCCGACATGGTGCTCGGTGCGATGTCATGGTCGGCACAGTAGCGCAGGAAACGGGCGAGGCCGCGCTGCATCGCCGGGTCGGTGACCACCGCGCGGAGGCTGTACCAGGGCTCCGGCAGGTGGCAGGCGAGGCGCCGATGGGTTGCCGTGGCGCCGTAATGGCGCAGCAGGGTGCTGACGGCGGAACGGATGTTCTGCCAGCGCTTGAGCGACAGGCCGTGGGCCGCCGGATGGACGGAGGCGATCAGCGGGCGCAGCGCATCGAAGCTGGCGGGGATGGCGGCGAGGTCGCGTCCGACGATGCCGCCGAAGCGGCGCAGGGAGGAGGCATGGTCCCGAGCGCGCTGCGGCGGCAGGGCGGGGTCGGCAAGGACGCGTGTCAGCAGGTCGGCCAGGGAGCGCATTGGCGGCATATCAAGCACCGCAGGCGAGCTGGGCTGAGACTGGGAAGTGGTGGAGGTGGTCATCCGTGGCCTCGGGAAGACAGGAGTGGACAGGAAGTCCTGATCGGGAAGACGTAGCACGTTTTTGGTTCGAAAATACGCGGGCCACCTCTTCCCGATGGTCGTCCAAGTTGTTGCCACTACTGGACAAGGATGGACAGAAGTGGTCAGCTGATCCAGCGCTGCCTGAGGAAGATGTCGAGGTCCTTCGGCTGGATGCGGATCTGATGGCCGAGGCGGACGGTGGGCAGGTCGCCCGACGTAATCCAGCGGCGGATGGTCTTGATGCTGACCTGCAGGCGCTCGGCGACCTCAGGGATGGTCAGCAGGGCGGGGGGACGGGAAGGGGGCTTGCTCATTCCGGCTTCGGGGGCTGCGTCGCCTCGCCCGAAGCCGCCAGGTATTCCCGCGCCGCCATGCGGCCCAGCAGGCGCGCAAGCGCACGCAGGCGCTCGACCGCAACCTCGGATTCGGGAGGGGTGCAGGGGGTGGCGGTATCGGGGGAGAGGACATGGTGGGTCATCCCCTCTTCGTGCCAAAGCTGGACTCTTGTGCCGAAAGGGCCAGATCAGCTTTGCGGCGCAGCTGATCTGTTCGGGTCGGTTCGCCGGGCTTTGATGGCGCGCTTCACTGCGGTGCGCAGGGCGTTCTTGGTCGGCGTGTAGCCCAACGCCTCCAGGCAGAGCTGGAGGAAGTCGACCAGCGGCCCGCCGGCGGCCCCGCTCATGTCGTCCCAGGAGGTGCCGAGCGGCCGGTCGCTGATCGCCTCATAGACGTCCAGCAGGAAGTCGAAAGTCATGTGGTACCCGGCCGCGGCCTTGTGGCGCGTTCCACCGACGCCGGAAGCAACGCGATCCGCTTCCGCATCGCGCACCAGTTCGGCCGCAGCCCGCAGCATCAGCACGCCGCTGAAGGCATCTTCAAGCGCGTGGTCTGCCTGCCCATCGATGATGGCGGAGTTAGGGTCGTCCGGCGTCAATTGCGCGGCCAAGCCCCACAGGAGCTGCGGGACAGGTCGGAGGTGCCCACCTTGCGGCGTATCATCCTGGATGGCCTCCAGCAGGGCGTTGCAGGCCGCCATGATGCGCTTCATCCGGTCGCGGGTGGCGCTGGGGGCGGGCGTTTGGTCGATGGCTGCCTGGGACGCTGCCAAGGCCGGAAGTTGCTCGACGTAGAGGCGCCATGCCGCAATCTTGATGGGATCAGACAACTGCAGCCGATCGACGACAGCATCGAACAATGGCCGCCATGGCTCATCCTGCATTTCCGTCGGCGGAGGTGCCTGTTCCGTCATGATGGCTCGGTGTGATGTCGAAGGGGGATAGTGCCGCGGTACCGCGTCAGATCATACCCGGACCATTCGGCGGCATGAAGGGCGGCTGATGCCGCCCTTCCCCCGCCATGCCCAGCCTTGCCATGCCACGCCGATCCATGCCACGCCAAGGCTGCATTGAGGCGCCGGTCGGCCCCTCAATGCACCGTGAAGCGCCCGAATTTCGGGCGCCAATCTCCAAGGCCGATCACCTCGCCGGTGGTGCGGATGATGTCCTGGACATCATCCTCGCTCAGCAGCGACGGCATGAACTGGATGGTGACCGCAGCACTCCAGTCGTCAAAGCGCGGCCGGACCCGCATCACCCGCAGGCGTTCGACCCGGACGCCGGTGCGAAAGCGGAATCGATCCTCATTCCAAAGCGCCTCCGGCTCGCGGGGGCCGTCATACTGAAGCGGGATGTTGCCGTCACACAGGATGCCCGCTTTGGCCAGCGGCCCGCGGCGTTTGCGCTTGGCGCCGTCGATCAGCGCCGCCTCGATCAACTCGCCGGGGAGGCAGGGTTCGCCCCCATGCAGATACAGCGAGCCGAGGAACTCAAGCTTGGCCATCCGCTCCAGATCGGCCTCTGTCTTCGGCCGCTTGCTGCTCAGCTTCTTGATGTCCTTGACCAGCGGGTCGAGCGGATCGGCCAGCCGGCCGTTGTGCATGAGGAGGGGTGAGACGCCGGTGATCTGGAAGCTCAGGGGCTGATACATCGGGGG
>JBKHVJ010000096.1:0-4923 GCA_046570145.1 Alphaproteobacteria bacterium | reverse complement strand
AAATCAGAATTGTCAGCACCGCACCGGATAGCGACGAAGGCCCCTGTGGGAGCGGGCTTGCCCGCGAACGAGGGCGACGCCCTCGCAATGAATGCCGGCCTCCGCCGCCGCCTCCAACACCGCCTTCTGGTCGGCCTTCGACAGGGTGTCGAACACCATCTTGCTGGCCAGCAGCGGGGTCGACTCATACTTGTGGCCGGTCAGCGAGATGTATTTCTGCACCTCGAAGAGCTTGGAGGAGTGGATGTTCATCAGCGGGTTCTCCTGCCCGTCCACCACGCCCTGCTGGAGCGCGATGTAGAGTTCGGAGAAGGCCAGCGGCGTCGGGTTGGCGCCCAGGGCCTTGAAGATGTCCACGGTCATCGGGTCCGGCGGGGTGCGGACCTTCACGCCGGCCAGATCCTCCGGCTTGGTGATCGGGCGGACGTTGTTGGAGACATGGCGGATGCCGTTGTCCCACATCGCCAGCAGCACCAGCCCCTTGGCCTTCGACGCATCGTCCAGCTTCTTCGCCACCGGGCCGTCCAGCACCTTCCAGGCCTGCGGCAGCGACTGGAACAGGAAGGGCAGGCCCAGCACGGCATAGTCCGGCACAACGCCGGAGGTGGTGCCCTGCGAGTTGGCGCTGAAGGCCAGCGTGCCCAGGCGCATGCTGGTCAGCGCCTCCACGTCGTCGCCATACTGGGCGCTGCCGCCGACCTCGATCTTCACCCGTCCGTCCGTCTTCTGGGCGACGAGTTCCGCGAATTTCAGCGAGGCTTCCGCCTTCGGGTTGCCGGGGGCCGCGTTGTGGGCCAGACGCAGGGCCTGCTGGGCCCAGGCGGCAGGCGACGCGACCAGGGCGGTGCCCACCATCAGCGACAAGAGCAGCTTCTTCATCGGATTCCTCTCCCTATGGACGTTTGCCCTATGGGCGTTTGCCCAATAGACGTTTGTTGATTGATCGGGTCGGATGGACGGCCGTCTTAGAGCCAGCCCCTGATGCTGGCCGCCATGGCGTCGGTGGAGATGCCGTAGAGGTCGTGCAGGGTCGGCAGGGCGCCGGCCTTCAGGAACTCGTCGGGCAGGCCGATCTGGCGGAAGACCGGGGCGACACCGGCCCGCAGCAGGGTGCCGGCCACCGCCTCGCCCAACCCGCCGATGACGGTGTGGTTCTCCGCCACCACCACCATGCGGCCGGTGCGTGCCGCCTCGCGCAGGATGGTCTCGGTGTCGAGCGGCTTGATCGTGGGGACGTGCAGCACGGCGACGCCGACCTTGTCGGCCTCCAGCCGTTGCGCCACCTCCAGCGCCCGCATCGTCATGATGCCGGAGGAGATGACCAGCACATCCGCGCCGTCGCGCAACAGCTTGGCCTTGCCGAGTTCGAATTTGTAGTCGTACTCGTCCAGCACCAGCGGGACGTTGCCGCGCAGCAGCCGCATGTAGACCGGGCCATTGTGCGCGGCCATGGCGGGCACCACCTGCTCGATCTCGTGCGCGTCGCAGGGATCGATCACCACCATGTTCGGCATGGCGCGCATCAGCGCCAGATCCTCGGCCGCCTGATGGCTGGGACCGTAGCCGGAGGTCAGGCCCGGCAGGGCGCAGGCGATCTTGACGTTGCGGTTCTCCTCCGCGATCGTCTGGTGGACGAAGTCGTAGGCCCGGCGCGAGGCGAAGACCGCGTAGGTGGTGACGAAGGGCATCATGCCCTCATGCGCCATGCCCGACGCCGCACCCATCAGCAGCTGTTCGGCCATTCCCATCTGATAGAAGCGGTCGGGATAGGCCTGGGCGAAGATGTGCAGGTCGGTGTATTTGGCGAGGTCGGCGGTCATGCCGACGATCTCCGGCCGCTGCTTCGCCAGTTCGACCAGCGCATGGCCGAAGGGGGCCGGCCTGGTCCGCTGCCCCTCCGCCGCGATCGAGGCGATCATTGCGGAGGTCTTCAGGCGCGGCTTGGCCGTGGTATCGGTGGCGGTGCTCATGCGGTCCTCCCGGCGTCGAGCGCATCGAGCGCCAGCTGCCATTCGTGCGCGTCGACGCGGATGAAGTGGTTCTTTTCGCGGGCTTCGAGGAAGGGCACGCCCTTGCCCATCTTGGTGTCGCAGACGATCATCCGCGGCTTGGCCTCGGGGTGCGACTTGGCGGCGTCGAAGGCGGCGACCACCGCGTCCATGTCGTTGCCGTCGACGCGCTGGACGAACCAGCCGAAGGCTTCCAGCTTGTCCACCAGCGGCTCGAACGCCATCACCTGGGTGGAGGGGCCGTCGGCCTGCTGGTTGTTGACGTCGACGATGGCGATCATGTTGTCGAGCTTGTAATGGGCGGCCGACATGATGGCTTCCCACACCGAGCCCTCGTCCAGCTCGCCGTCGGAGAACAGCGTGTAGACACGGGCAGCGGAATTCTTGCGCTTCAGGCCGAGCCCGATGCCGACCGCGATGCCGAGGCCGAGGCCGAGCGAGCCGCCCGACATCTCCATGCCCGGCGTGTAGCTGGCCATGCCCGACATCGGCAGTCGGCTGTCGTCGCTGCCGTAGGTCTCCAGCTCTTCCGCCGGGACGATGCCGGCCTCGATCAGCGCGGCGTACAGCGCGATGGCGTAATGGCCGTTGGACAGCAGGAAGCGGTCGCGCTCCTCCCAATGCGGGTCCTCGGGCCGGTATTTCATGGCGTGGAAATAGGAGACCGCCAGAACGTCGGCGATGTCGAGGGCCTGTCCGATGTAGCCCTGCCCCTGCACCTCGCCCATCAGCAGGGCGTTGCGGCGGATGCGGTAGGCGCGTTCGGCCAGCGGCACATTGTGCCCCAGCGGAGTGGTGTCGAGTGCGGTGTCCACGGGAGGTGTCTCCAGCATTTCGGGATCAGTGGATCAGCATGCCGCCGTTGACGTCGAGCGTGGCGCCGGTGATATAGGAGGACAGCTCCGACGCCAGGAACAGGCAGGAGCGGGCCACATCCTCGGCGTCGCCCAGGCGGTTCAGCGGAATGCCCTTCAGGATTTCCGCCCGCAGCTCGTCGGTCAGCTTGCCGCCGGTGATGTCGGTCTGGATCAGGCCGGGCGTCACCGAATTGACGCGGACATTGTCCGGCCCCAGTTCGCGCGCCATCGCCTTGGCGAGGCCCAGCACGCCGGCCTTGGCCGCGCTGTAGTGCGGACCGCCGAAGATGCCGCCGCCGCGCTGCGCCGACACCGACGAGATGCAGACGATGGAGCCGGACTTGCGCTCCCGCATGTGGGGGACGACGGCCTGGCTCATATACAGCGTGCCGCGCAGGCTGACGTCGGTCACCGCCTCGTAGTTCTTCGGGCCGATGTCCATGAACTTCAGCGGCTGGGTGATGCCGGCGTTGTTGACCAGCACGTCGATGCGGCCGAACTCCTCGACCACGCGGTTCGCGGCGGCGAAGCAGGCGTCGCGGTCGGTCACGTCGCAGGCAAGACCGCGATGGGCCTCGCCCAGTTCGGCGGCGGCTTCGGCAGCCTGCCCGGCGTCGAGGTCCAGGATGATCGCGCGCCCGCCATGCAGCGCGAAAAGCCTCGCGGTCGCCCGGCCGATGCCGCGGCGCGACGCGGCGCCGGTGATCACGCAGACCTTGTTGGACAGCAGCATGCTCGCTCCCTTTTGTCGAAGCAGGCTCCGCCGTGGCGGCCCGGTGGATGCCGCGACGGAGCGTCGGTTTCGCTCGGTTGTGGTGATTTCGCTCTGGCCGACCGATGATTCGTTCAGCCGATGATTGGGGTGATCCTATGGTCTTGAGATGAATTCGACAAACGAATAAGATCGCTCATTGATGAGCTGAATTCATGTGAATGGCGCGATGCGGAAAAGGGTTTCGATCAAGGCTTTGCAGGCGTTCGAGGCCGCTGCGCGGCTCGGTTCCTTCGCGACTGCGGCGGAGGATCTCGGACTGACGCCGTCGGCGATCAGCCATCAGGTGAAAATTCTGGAGGAACAGCTTGGCTTGCCGCTGTTCCATCGTGTTCACCGCTCTGTTGCCCTGACCGATGCCGGACGCAGCTTCGCCACCGAGATCATCGGCGCCTTCGCCCGGATGGAGACGGCCGTCCGCAACGTCACCACGTCGAGCAGCGGCACCGAGATCCTCACCGTCCGCTCGATGCCCAGCTTCGCCACCCAATGGCTGATGCCGCGCCTGAACCGGGTGAAGGCGCTGCACCCCGCCATCGACATCCGGCTGCAGGCCTCGGTCTCGCCCATCGACCTGACGACGGGCACGGTGGACATCGACATCCGCTACAACCCCGGTCCGCCGCCGGCCGGCTGCGTGCTGGAGCAGTTCCCGGAGGACGTCATCGTGCCGATGTGCTCGCCGGCGCTGGCGAACGGGCTGGTTCCGATCCGCGAGCCGAAGGATCTCAGCCGCCACATCCTGATCCATTCGGAGATCAACATCGTCGGCTGGCGCGACTGGGCGCGCCGGCATCGCGGCGTGCAGCTCGACATGGACCGCGGCCTGCGTTTCGACCGCTCCTTCATGGCGATCAACGCCGCCGTCAACGGGATGGGAGTGTGCCTGGACAGCCTGCTGCTCGCCCGGCAGGAGCTTCAGTCCGGAAGGCTGGTCGTCCCCTTCCCCACCCGCGGCCTGCGGGCGCAGGGGCATGGTTTCGTGACGCTGAAATCGACCGCCGACCTGCCGAAGATCAGGCTGTTCCGCCAATGGCTGTTCGGCGAACTGGACGCCTGCCGCCAGTGGGAGGAACAGTATCTGTCCTCCCTGGGCACGCCCGCAGCGGGGGACTGACCCCGGACGGCTAGCCCACCGGCGGCATGCGGTCGATCAGCTTGTCCAGCGTGACCGGATAGTCGCGCACCCGCACGCCGGTCGCGTTGTAGATCGCGTTTGCAATGGCCGCCGGCACGCCGCAGACGCCGAGTTCGCCAACGCCCTTCGCCTTCATCGGCGACGACA
>JBKHVJ010000095.1:0-2616 GCA_046570145.1 Alphaproteobacteria bacterium | reverse complement strand
CGGGCATGCTGGGCGTGTCGGGCCTCTCCAACGACATGCGCGATCTGGAGAACTCCGACCTTCCGGCGGCTGCCGAGGCGGTCGAGCTGTTCTGCCACAATGTCGCCAAGCAGGTGGCGGCGCTGGCCGGGTCGATGGGCGGCCTGGACGCGGTGGTGTTCACCGCCGGTGTGGGCGAGAACTCCACGCTGGTGCGGGCTCGGGTCGCGGAGAAGTTGGGCTGGCTCGGCGTCGCCATCGATCCGGCGGCCAACCGGGCGAAGGCGACCCGCATCTCCGCCCAGGAGAGCCGCGTGCCGGTCTTCATCATCCCGACCGACGAGGAACGGATGATCGCCCGCCACACGCTCGGCGTCATCGCCGCCGAGGCGTTGAGCCGGGCGGCGTAAAGGCCCTCTCCCGCCCCGGGGGGAGGGAGTGGACCCATGCGCAGCATGGGGAGGGTGAGGGGTTGGGCAAGAATCCCGAACCGCATGGTTCCGTGCCTCACCCCTCACCCTTCCCTCTCCTGGGACGGAAGAGGGAAATCTAGCCGGTCAGGAAACGTCATCATGGAACAGATCCCCACAAGCTCCACCGCCAGACCGCCGGAGAACATCCGGCTCGGCATCCTGTCGATGCTGCTGGCGATGGTCCTGATGACCATCATGAACGCCCTGGCCAAGATTTTGGCGGAAACCTACCCGCTGGGCGAGGTCACCTTCTTCCGCAACCTGTTCGCCCTTCTGCCGGCAGTCGCCATGGTCGTCGCGGCGGGCGGGCGGAACTGCCTGCACACCACCCATTGGCAGGGGCACCTGTGGCGGGCCGTCGTCGGCCTCGCCTCCATGGTGCTGCTGTTCTGGGCCTATCACCTGATGCCGCTCGCCAATGCGGTGGCCATCTCCTACTCCGCCCCGCTGTTCCTGACCGCCCTGTCGGTTCCGCTGCTGGGCGAGAAGGTCGGGGCCTTCCGCTGGGGTGCTGTCGTGGTTGGGTTTGCCGGGGTGCTGATCATGGTGCAACCCGGTCCCGACATGGTCGACCGCGGCGCCATCGTCGCCCTGACCGCGGCCGTCTGCTACGCCCTGGCGATGATCGCCATGCGCCAGCTGGGACGGACGGAAAAGCCGGTGACCACCGTGTTCTATTTCACCGTCATCTCCACGGTGCTGAGCGCCCTGGCCCTGCCCTTCGACTGGATCACGCCGGATGTGCATGCGCTGACGCTGATGGCCGGCATGGGGATCGCCGGCGGCGGTGCGCAGTATTTCAGCACGCGGGCCTATTCGCTGGCGCGCGCCGTGGTGGTCGGCCCCTTCAGCTATGCCAGCCTGATCTACGCCACGATCCTCGGCTGGCTGGTCTGGGGCGACGTGCCGGCGGCCCATGTGATGATCGGCGCCGCCGTCGTCATCGGCAGCGGCCTGCTGATCCTGTATCGCGAAACCCGCCGCGCCGCCGCTCCCGCTTCGCAGGTGGACTTATGCCCGAAGACGCCCGACCGGAATGCCGGCCCGGTTCGGACCGCGTGAGCGCGTCATTGCGGCATGGTGGCATGCCCCCGCCGCGAGGCGGATTATCCTTGCGCCACCTTCTGATATATTAATATACTTTAGTTCCAGGGAAAGGACAGGCATCATGGCTACGACCGATGTCGATGGCACTCCGGCTCCCCGACTGACCGGCCGGATGCATCTGATCCAGGGCGGACGGACCGATGAGGGACGGAACACGGGCGGTCCGGTCCGACCGGCTCTCCATGCCATCCCCGGGCGGGTTTGCGCCATCGTCGGCGGCACCGGCCTGTCCGCCAAGCTCGACCTCCTGGCCCGGCTGATGACGCGGGTCGACGTGCTGGCGCTCGGCGGCGGCATCGCCAACAGCTTCCTGGCCGCGGCCGGCACCGACATGGGGGCCTCGCTCTGCGACCACGATTTGATCGGCGAGGCGCGCAAGCTTCTGGACAAGGCGAAGGCCTGCCGGTGCGAGCTGCTGCTGCCGGTGGATGTGGTGGTGGCGGCCGAGGCGCGGGAGGGGGCGGAAGACCGTATCGTCTCCTGTGCCGCCATCGGGCCGGAGGACATGGTCCTCGACATCGGTCCGGCGACCGTCGCACGGCTGACCGGCTGCGTCGAGGCCGCCGGAACGGTCGTCTGGACCGGCCCGCTCGGCGTCTACGAGATCGCCCCCTTCGACGGCGGCACCAACGCGCTGGCCTGGTTCATCGCACGGCGCACCCGTGACGCCGGCCTGCGCTCGGTTGCGGCCGGTGACGACACCATCGCGGCACTGGCCGCAGCAGGGGTGGATGGCCGTTTCAGCGATCTGACCACCCGCGATGCCCTGCCGGCTTGGCTGGACATCGCCTCGCACCGCGCGGTCCCGGCCTGACGGCTGTTTCCGCGTCTTGAAACTGTACCCCCGGCGGGCCGAAACCCGCCTTTCCCGGCTAAAACGGGTCTCCGCCCCTATCGGCACGAGACCGCAACGGAACGACTGGAGCACGATCATGGCTGTACGGGTAGCGATCAACGGTTTTGGCCGCATCGGCCGTCTGGTTCTGCGCGCCATCTACGAGAGCGGCCGCAAGGACGTGGAGGTCGTGGCGATCAACGACCTCGCCGATCTGAAGGC
>JBKHVJ010000094.1:0-6997 GCA_046570145.1 Alphaproteobacteria bacterium | reverse complement strand
GAACGCGCCGTTTCGATCGGGGAATGTGGCGACGGCGAGCGGCGTTGGCCTTATGCGGCATAGCGTGCAACCCAGACGAAGACGGGGCCGCTGCCTACGATACTTGGCTCATCCGTGCAACACGCTGGCGAGCATGGTCCGCTCTACATTCTCCATTGAGAATTTCATTCTGTATTAAGATTATCCTCGCGTTCTTATTGTTGGTCAAACGAACATTTCACCCTGAGGACTGCTTGAAACGCATGCCCTCATAGTCATTTCGCAGAGCTGGGATTCGGGGGTCCGGAAGCGGCACCCTGAAACGCCGAATGGCCCCGCCAAGGGGCGGGGCCATTCGGTCCGTGACGACGGTGGGGCGAAGCCGTTCAAGATGGGCCGGCTCCCCTCACCACGCCAACTCCAAGATGTCGCGGACGTCGGCCTCACAGGTGATCGGGCGCGGGTTGCTGCGAACCATCATGTTCTGCATGGCGCCCGCAGCGATGGCGGCGAAATGGTCGCGCGTCACGCCGACCGCGCGCAGGCTGTCGGGCAGCCCCAGAGCACGCACCAGATCGGCGACCGCCGCCGCCGCGTCGCCGTCCTCGCGGCCCAGAGCGCGGGCCACCAGCGTCTGGCGGTCAGCGTTTACCGATCGGTTCCAGCGCAGCACGCTGGGCAGCATGACGCAGGAGCAATGGCCGTGCGGCACGCCCGCGACCGCGCCGAGCTGGTGGCCGATGCCGTGGCTGGCGCCCCACTCCACCCGGCCCAGCCCGGTCGAGGCCAACCACACGCCGAGCTGGCTCTCCAGCCGCGCATTGAGATCGTCCGGCCGCTCCCGGTTGGCCGGCAGGGACCGCGCCAGCATGGCCAGCCCGTGCAGGCAGGTCGCATCGGTGAAGGGCTGGGGCTTACGCGAACACACCGTCTCCACCGCGTGGTCGATGGCGCGGATGCCGGTGGACAGCCACAACCCCTCCGGCGTGTGGCGTGTCACGGCAGGGTCGAGGATGACCACCTGCCCGCCGATGTGCCGTCCGGTGTAGAGATCCTTGACCTGCCGGGCCAAGTCGGTGGCGCCGCCGAGGTTGGAGAACTCGGCCCCCGACAGGGTGGTCGGCACGATGATCTGGCGCAGTGGCGGGTCCTTCACCGCCGGAACGATGCGGGTGCCGTCCTCCGCCACGCGGATGCGCACGGCGTCGAAGCCAGCCTCGTCGGCGATGCCCTCGGCCAGCGCCACCAACGCCACCTTCACCGTGTCCATCGGCGTGCCGCCGCCGATCGTGACAATCAGGTCCGGCTCCAGCCGCCGCACCTCTTCGGCCAGGGTGAGGACGGAGGCGCGCGGCACATGCTCGATGCAGGAATCGAACACCCCGATGCAGCGGGTGCCCAGCGCGTCGCGGATGGCGGAGACGACGCCCGTCGAGCGGCTGAGCGTCCGGCTCGCCACGATGAGCAGCCGGTCCTTGCCCAGCCGGCCGGCGGTCTCCGCCACGGCTTCGGCCGCCGGGCGGCCGTAGATCACGCGGTCCTGCGCCAGAAACTCGTAGACACCTGGTTGCATGGCCGTTCCTCCCGGTTCTGGTTGACTTCGATACAGTCCGCTCACCCGCCCAGATAGGCGGCCGACAACGCCGGATCGGCGGCGAGCTCGGCCGCCCCGCCGCTGCGCACCACCTGCCCGCGCCGCAGCACGCAGCCGGCGTGGGCGACCCGGAGCGCGATGGCGGCCACCTGCTCGCACAGCAGGATGGTGGTGCGGCGCTCGCGGCAGACCGATTCGATGAAGCCGAAGATCTGCTGCACGATGACTGGCGCCAGCCCCAGCGACGGCTCGTCGAGCAGGAGGTAGCGCGGCTCGTGGATTAGCGCTGCCGACAGGATGACCATCTGCTGCTGCCCGCCCGACAGCATGCCGGCCGGGGTGTTGCGCCGCGCAGTCAGCATCGGGAACTGGTCGTAGACCCGGTCGGCCACCCTCTTGAAGCTGCCGCCCCGGTTGCGGAAATCCCAGGCGACCCGCAGGTTCTCCTCGACCGACATGCGGTGGAACAGCCGGCGCCCCTCCAGCGCGTGGGACAGGCCGCGCCGCGCCCTCTCGTGCGGGGACAGCGTGGTGATGTCCTCGCCGTCGAGCCGGATGCGGCCCGCCGCCACCGGGGCCAACCCGGAGATCGCCTTCATCAGCGAGGATTTGCCGGCGCCGTTGGCGCCGAGGATCGCGGTGATGGTGCCCGGCTCGGCCCGCAGCGAAACGCCGCGCACCGCCTGGACAGGGCCGTAGCGGACCTCCAGCCCCTCGATTTCCAAACCCATTTCCAGACCAGTCTGGTCAGGCATGAACGCTCTCCCCCGGATGGGTTTCGGTGCCGAGATAGGCGGCGACCACGGCCGGGTCGCGGTACATGCCGGCCATGGCGCCCTGATAGATGACCTTCCCGCTGTCCAGCACCACGACGCGGTCGACCAGCTCGTTGAGGAAGTCCATGTGATGCTCGATCAGGATCACGCCGACGCCCTGCGCCTTCAGGTGGCGGATCAGACCGCCCAGCTTGTGCAACTCGCCCTCCGACAGGCCGGCGGCGGGCTCGTCGAGCATGACGAGACGCGGGTTCGCCAGGATGACGCGCGACAGCTCTGTCATGCGCTGGTCGCCGTAGGGCAGGTCGCGCACGGGCGTGTCGGCGAGGTGCGACAGCCCGGCCATCTCCATGATCGCCTCGGCCCGGCCCAGCATTTCGGCGTCCTCGCGCAGCGCATTCGGCAGGTTCAGCGCCGCCGCCAGCGGGTTTTGTCGATAAAGCCGGTGCCCGCCGAGCAGCACATTCTCCCGCACCGTGAAGGACGGCACCAGACGCGGGTCCTGGAAGGCGCGCAGCACGCCGCGCCGCGCTACTGCGTGGTCCGCCAATCCGGTGAGGACGCCGCCATCGAAGCGCACCACGCCGTCGCCCGGCCGGTAGATGCCGCTGATGATGTTGACCAGCGTGCTCTTGCCCGACCCGTTCGGCCCGACGAGCCCGAGGATCTCGCCGGCCCCCAGCGTCACCGACGCGTTGTCGAGCGCGCGCAGGCCGAGGAAGCTGATGGACACGCCCTCGGCGTTCAGCAGCGGCCCGGTTCCGGTCGCGGCATGGGGCACCGGCGGCGGAGGCGGCAGCGCCTCAACGTCCTTGGAGAAGCGCGGACGCGGCAGCAGCAGCCCGGCCAGACCGCGCGGCAGCAGCACGAAGGACAGCAGCAGGATCAGGCCGTAGACCATGAACTGGTACTCGGCGAAGACCTGAAGTTTTTCCGGCAGATAGGTGAAGACGATGGCGCCCAGGATCGGGCCAGTCAGCGTGCCGAGGCCCCCGACCACCGCCATGACCAGCGCCTCGACCGAGCGGTGCAGGCCGAAGGTCTCCGGTCCCAGATAGCCGACGAGATGCGCATAGAAGCCGCCCGCCAGTCCGGCCAGCGCCGCGCTGAGGGTGTAGGCATTGCGCTTGGTCCGGGCGCGGGCGACGCCGATGCTGCCGGCGGCGACCTCGCTGACGTGGATGGCGAAGAAGGCGCGGCCGTAGGGGCTGGTGATGAAGTTGCGCAGCAGCCACACCACCGCGGCGACCACCGCCAGCATGATCTGGAAATAGGCGACCGGGTCGATCCGCCAGCCGAACAGGCTCAGCGTGCGGAGCGAGGGCGACGCCACGCCGCTGAGGCCCACGACGCCGCCGGTCACCGAGGTCCACTCACGCACCACCTCGTAGAAGATCATGCCAAAGCCGAGCGTCATCATGGCGAGGTAGAACTCGCGGACCCGGCCGGCGGCGAAGGACAGCAGCCAGCCGCCGGCCCCGCCCATCGCCGCCCCGGCGACCAGCGCCAGCGGCAGGGGAAGCCCCAGGTTCTTCATCAGCAGGGCCGACCCGTAGGCGCCGATGCCGAGAAAGCCCGCGTGCCCCAGCGAGATCTGCCCGGCGACGCCGGTCAGCACGTTGATGCTCTGGGCCAGCAGGACGTTGACCAGCAGAAAGGACCAGATCTGCACGGTGGAGCCGCTGGCGAATTCCGCCGCGACGCCGAGCGCCACGAGCAACGCCGCGATCACCGGAGTCCGGGTGAGAAAAGTGAGGGAGTTCCGCATCGCTGGCGCCTTACACCTTCGTGAATTCCTTGCGGCCGAACAGCCCCTGCGGGCGGATGGCGAGGATCACCATCAGGATGGCGAAGGCCATGCCATGTTCGGCCGCGGTGGAGACGTAACCGCCGACCAGCTTCTCGATGACGCCCAGCGAAATTCCGCCGACCAGGGCGCCGGCCGTGTTGCCCATGCCGCCGAACACCGCCGCGACGAAGCCGAGCACCATCAGGTTGAAGCCGAAGCTGGGATCGACGGTGCCGGTGATCTGGGCGACCATCACGCCGGCGATGCCGGCGAGCACGCCGCTGGCGACGAAGGACAGCACGATGACCCGGCGCACCGGAATGCCGGCCAGCGCCGCCGCGTCGGCGTCGTGCGACACCGCCCGCACCGCGCGGCCCCAGGCCGACCGGCGCAGGAACAACTCCATCGTCACCATCAGGGTCAGCGACAGGGCCAGCACGGCGAGATACTGCGAGGAGACCTGGACGCCGGCCAGATCGACGAAATCCATGCTGTCGAAGACCAGCGACGGAAAGGCGATGGCCTGCGACCCGAAGACGGTCGACACGAAGCCCTGGAGGAAGATCCCCAGCCCCAGCGTCGAGACCACCCAGCCCATGCTGTCGCCGGCCTTCAGCAGCGGGCGGATGGCGATCCGCTCCGCCACGATCATCAGCCCGCCGGCCAGCAGCACGCCGAGCAGCACCGCCAACGCGATCGGCACGCCCGCACCCAGCAGCGCCACCGTGGCGACCGAGGCGGTCATCAGCAGCGACCCCTGGCCGAAATTCAGCGTGCGCGTGGTCCAGAAGGTCAGCGACAGCCCCATGGCGATGAGCGCGTAGACCGCGCCGACGCAGACCCCGGAGAAGATGAGTTGTAGCACGAAATGCATGGCGTCGTCCTTGTCCTGCGCGCCCTTGAAAAGCCCTCTCCCGCGACGGGAGAGGGGCTTTCTCAATCCTTGACGATCTTCAGCGCGATCTTGTCGGCCGCCTTGGCATACTCGAAGATCGCAACGTCCTCCGGCGCGATGGCATGGTGCTTGGTGGCCGAGAAGGAATAGGTCGCGTTCACCCCGCGTAGGCCCTGGATGCCCTCGATGGCCGTCGCGATGGCCTTGGGGTCGGTAGAGTTGGCGCGCTTGATGCCCTCGAACAGCACGTCGGCGGCGTCGTAGGCGTTGCTGACCGACAGCGACATGAAGATCTGCGGCCGCTGCGGGTCGTTGCCCCACCAGCGGTCGGTGCCGTATTTCGCCTTGTAGGCGTCGGCGAAACCCTGCGCCGCCGGGTTCAGCGTGTCCTCGCCGAAGACGTAGACCATCGAGCCGCGCGTGCCGACCACCAGATCGCCGGCCGCCTCCTGGTAGGGGATCGACAGGGCGCCGTTCGACGCCACCAGCGGCACGTTGTAGTTCAGCCGCGCCATGGTGCGGCGGATCACCGCCAGATCGGCGCCCAGCCCGACGCAGACCACCACGTCGGCCCCGGCCCGTTGCAGGCGGGCGACCTGGGCCGTCATGTCCTGGGTGCGTTGGTTGTAGGTCTCCACCGCGACGGGGGCGGCGCTGCCGGCCGCTTTCAGCTCCTTGCCGATCATGTCGGCGCCGGACACGCCGTAGGCGGTGCTTTCGTGGACCAGCCCCGGCTTCTTGAAATTCTTGGCGACGTATCGGCCGAGCACCATCGACTCGACGTCGTTCTGGAGCGCGAAGGAGAAGACGTTCGGGCGCGGCTTGCCGCCGTCGGGGTAGGTGACGGTCGGGGTCTGCGCCACCGGGTTCATGTAGGGGCGCCCGTCGGCGGCGGCCATCTCGATCACCGCCAGGGTCGGACCGCTGCCCGCCGGGCCGATGAAGGCGACCAGATCCTTGTTGTCGAGCAGGCGGCGCATGTTCTGCACCGCGCGGTCGGGCACCAGTTGGTCGTCGAGCAGCATCGCCAGTTCGATCTTCTTTCCGTTGATGCCGCCCTTGGCGTTCCACTTCTCGATGGCGAGTTCGACGCCGCGCCGCCCGCCCTCGCCGTACTCGTTGTAGGGGCCGGTGAGGGCCGAGGTCATGCCGATCTTGATGCTGTCTTGCGCGGCGGCGGAGCCGGCCGACAGGGCGATGGTGGCGGTCAGGGCGGCGGCCCCGATCAGGCCAATGACGGAACGGCGGTGCATGGCGGTCCTTTCCTCCCATGAGCGGCGAGCCGTGCGGGGCACGCCTTACGAAATGAACTATGAGTCATTTTTCATGGAGAATGTATCTTGGGCAAACTGTGGGTGCAACGGCATAATTGAGGAATTTTCATGCACCCCCCTCCCCGCCCTTCCCCACCAATCAGGGGAAAGGGCATTCACAGCTCTGTCGATCAAGTTTTTAGCCAGCCAAGCGCCTCCCTTCCTCCCCCCTCCCACCCGGCAGGGGGGGGTCGGAGCGGGAGCGAGCCCCTTCCCAAAACACTCGCTTGACTGAAATCTGAATCATGGTTCATTGTTTGCTCAACAAGCGAAGCATCGTCTCCGCGACAAGACGCGAAGGGAGGCACCCATGCCGTCATCCGCCGCACGCAACGACCGTTTCCCGCCCGACCGGCTGCTGGCGCTCCACCGCACCATGCAGCTGATCCGCGCGACCGAGACCACCCTGGCCAAGCTGTTCGCGGACAGCGAAATTCCCGGCTTCATCCATCTCAGCGTCGGCCAGGAAGCGGTGGCCGCCGGGGTGATCGGCGCTTTGGGGCCCCGCGACACCTTCGCCACCACCCATCGCGGCCACGGCCACGTCCTGGCGCGCGGCGTGGCGCTCGACCTCTTCTTCAAGGAGATCATGGGACGGGCCGGCGGCATCTGCGGCGGACGCGGCGGCTCCATGCACGTCGCCGATCTGAC
>JBKHVJ010000093.1:0-5267 GCA_046570145.1 Alphaproteobacteria bacterium | reverse complement strand
GGCCAGCACCGCCAGCGGATTGACCGACACGTCGGGGTCGGACAGCGGTCCCTGGACATGCCAGGTGGCGGAGAAGATGCCCTGGCCCTCGCCGCCGCTCAGCACGTCGCCTAGCAGCGGGATTTGGCCGATCAGGCGGTTCAGTCCATAGACCGGAACGATGGTGCCGCGGAGGTTCGCGGTCTCCGTCTCCAGATCGACCTGTCCCTCCAGCGTCAGGCCGAGCGCGGAGCCCGAGGTGCGCAGGTCCTTCAGGGTCAGAAGCCGGCCCTCCTTGCGGAACTCCGCCGACATGCGGCCGAAATTGACGCCCTTGCCGCCGCCGAGCAGCTCGGCGAACCCCGACGGCGAGATGGCGTTGAGGATGCGCGCCAGGGCGGGCACGTCGAGCAGCGTGTAGTCGAGGATTTCCGCCTTGCCGACGATGGCGGCATCGGCCCGCGGCTCCACCGACCGGCCGGACAGGGTCAGCCGGCCGCCGCGCATGCGGTCGTTCAGGTCCATCGCCTGCAAGGCGGAGCCCAGATCGTCGGCGGTGATGGCAAGGTCGTAGACGCCCTGCGGCCCCGGTCGCCATTTCATGGCCACGCCGCCGCCTTCGCTGCGCCCGGTGAGGTCCAGCAGGGTCCAGGCGGCGGTGTCGCGCCGCATCGATCCGGCGACCTGCCGCAGCCGCCGCCCCTCGCCGAACACCACCGAGTCGAACTTGATGGCGACGTCCAGCGGCGTGTTGCGGCCGTCGCCGGTCCGGGCCTTTTGCGGGTCGGGGGTGACGGCACCCTCGCCGGACGGCGTCTTGCCGGTCAGGCCGCGGGCGTCCAGGCTGCCGCCGGTGATGGTGCCGGCATAGCCGCCGGCCGGACCGCCGGGCTTCGCCGGGGGCAGAACGGTCAGGTCGGCGCGCAGGTCGGTCTGGCCCAGCTTGAAGCTGGGGGTCTGCACCCGCGCCACCCGCTTGCCGCCGTCGGCCAGCTCCAGGTTGGTGACGGCCTTCAGCCCGCCGGCATCGACGGTCAGGTTGCTGATGCGGGTGGGGCGGTCCTTGTCGAACTCCAGCGTCAGCTTGCCGGTGCCGGGCTTGCCGGGCGGCTTGGCCCAGGCCAGTTCCCCGATGGACAGCCGGGTCTTCTCCAGGTTCAGGTTCGCTGTCAGCGCCAGCTTGTGTCGGCGGTCCACCGTGAACAGGACGTCGGCGCCGAACGGACCCTGCACCCGGTCCTCCAGGTCGATGCCGTGGGCGCGCAGATCGTCGGCGGTGGCGTCGCCCTTCACCGCGATGCGGGTGCGCGGGCCCTTGGCCGCGCTGTCGAACGACTCGTTCCAGTCGACGCTGACGGGGATGCCGTCCAGCTTGGTCGTCCCCTTGATCTGCATGGCATTGAGGTCGAGCGCCAGCGACAGCTCTCCGTCGGTGGCGTTCAGTCCCGCCGCCACCTTCTCCACCGCCACCTTGTGCAGCTTGCCGGTCACGTCCAGCTCCAGCTGCTCCACCTTCAGGTCTGCCAGCAGCGGGAAGGCGAAGTGCAGTTCCGCCTCCGCCGTGCCCTGGGTCCGTTTCGGGTCCATCTCCAGCTTGGTCGGATAGCCCAGTGGCGGCATGTCGAGCAGGGTCAGGATCGACCGCACCGGCCCCTGGACCGGAATGCGGATGTCCATCGTCTCCTTGCCGATGTCCAGCCCGCCGATCACCGCCTTGCCGTCGCCGACCTCGATGTCGCCCGATTTCGGATCGGCGATGCGCCCGCCCTTGGTCTGGATCGTGAAGGTCTTGCCGTCGGTGGTCGCCTCAACCCCGGCGCCGGTCACCGGCGTCAGGTCGTGGAAGTAGCGGACGCTGACGTCCTCCCCGGCCATGGTCGCCAGGAAGTGCGTCATCTCCGGTTCGGCCGGGCGGTCGAGCGGCAGCGACAGCGCCACCTCGGCGCGCGCCTCCGTCACCGTGCCGTGGGACAGGTTGGTGGTCACCCATTCCCGCGCGTTGGGGCCGGCAATCTTCGGCCAGTAGCGGCGCAACTCGTCCAGTGCCATGCCGCGCGCGCTCGCCTGCGCCTCCACCGCCATGCGGTCGCCCTGGCGCAGGGCGGTACCGCTGGCCTCCACCCGCGGCTGCGGCCCGCCGGCCTCGCCGAGCACCGCCGTCAGCCCGTCCAGCTCGATGCGGTCGCGGTCGCCATGCAGGCGCAGCCGGGCCGACTCGACGGGCAGCGGTCCTTCGAACAGGTCCGGACGGTGCAGATGCCCACGGCCGGCGGTGAGGTCGGCCTTGCCCGCGGTCGGCTGCAGGGACGGATCGAAGGCGACCTCCACCGTGCCGGACAGCGGCAGGGCGGCGGCCTTCAGCGGCTCCAGCATCGGGGCGATGCCGACGAGCGCCGCCGGGGTGACGCCGGTCAGGCGCAGCGCGGCGCGCCCGTCCTTGGCGGGGCCCTGCTGCCCCGACAGCTCCAGCCCGGCGGTCCGGCCGCCGGAGGCCAGCGCCAGCGACGCCTGGAGTTCGCGGTCCCGGCCGGTCTCCGTCAGCTCGCCCCGGCCGCTCAGCGCCAGAGGTTCGCCGCCGTCCGCAGAGGCCGCCTTCAGCGACAGATCGTCCACGCGCAGCCGCCGTCCCGGAACGTCCAGGCTGCCGCGCAAGGCCATGCTCTGCACGGCGAGCGGTTCCGGCCGCAGGGATGGCAGGGCGACGGTGCCGGCTCCGCCCCGCAGGTTCAGGTCGAGCGTCGACGGCTCGAACCGGGGATCGAGCTTCGCCGTGACCGTGCCGGACAGCGGCAGCTTCACCGCGGCCAGCGGGGCCAGCGCCGGCCCGACCTCCGCCAGCGCCGCCGGTTCCAGTCCCTCGACGGACAGGGTCAGGTCGGTGGTGGAGTCGGCGATGTTGAAATGGCCGGAGGCGGCGACGGTCACCGGACGCCGGTTCGCCCCCCCCTGATTTTGGGTACCGAGATCGAGGGTCAGGCGGGCGCGGCCCTGGGCGCCCTCGGCGTCGCGGGTCAGGATCATGTCGGCGCGGGTCGCATGCCAGGAGAGATCCAGCATGCGGTTCTCGATCCGCAAATCGGCACCCACCACCGACAGCCGGCGCAGGAGCCCCAGCGGCCGGTCGATGTCGGGCGGCCGGCGCAGGCTGTTCAGCGCCTCGTCCAGCAGGTCCGGACCGTCGCTTTCGCGCTTCTGCACCGTCTCCGTGTCGGACCGCACATCGAAGGCGAGGCTGCCGTCGGCCCGCCGCAGCACGCTCAGGCGCGGCCGGACCAGATCGAGGCGCGTCGGCGACAGCGTGCCGCGCAGCAGCGCCGCGACGGAGAAGCCGATGCCCATCTCCGGCACCGCGGCCAGTTCCGCCCCGTCGGCGTTCAGCGCCTGCACCCGCCGGGCGCGCAGGTCGAGACGCCGCCCGCCGCCGCTTTCCAGCGTGTCCTCATCCTCCAGCGACAGCACCAGCTCGCCGACATCGATGCGGAACCGCCCGTCGCGGTCGCCCAGCGCCTCTTCGACATAGGGGATCAGCGGGTCGAGCGCGATCGGCCCCTGCGACAGCCGCCAGGCGAACAGCCCGCCCGCCGCCAGCGCCACGGCCCCGATCCCGGTCAGCGTCAGGCCGAGAATCTTCGCGGTGCGCCGGATCATCGGCCACCATGGAGGGCGGAGAGGGGAAGGGCGGAAAAGGCGCGCGAATCGGCCCGATTGACGTTCTCTCCCGACGCGTGCAGCTTTCTGCACATGTTTTGAGCAGGAAAGACCGTCCCCATGTCCAGCCCCGTCCCGTTCCCCGCCCCCTTGCCGAAGCCCTTCGACGCCGCGCAGGCGGCGCTGGGGATGGAGCGCTGGCGCCAGCAGGCCGCCGCCGCGGAGCCGGAGACGCGGGCCTGGGCGGACGCCTTCGCCGATTCGGAGCCCGGCCGAGCGCTGGTCGACGCGGTGTGCGGCAACAGCCCGTATCTGGGCCATATCCTGACGCGGGAACTGGCCTTCGTCCGGCGGGTGATGGAGGGCGGGTTCGACGCCGGCTTCGCCGGGCTGATCGCCGCACTCCAGGCCGAGCATGGCCACGAGACGTCGATGGACCGGCTGATGGCCGGACTGCGGGTGGCGAAGCGGCGGGCCGCCCTGCTGATCGCGCTGGCCGACGTCGCCGGGGCGTGGCCGCTGTTCCGCGTCACCGGCGCCCTGTCGGAACTGGCGGAGACGGGAGTGCAGCTGGCCGCGAATTTCCTGCTGCGCCGCGCCGCGGAGGCGGGGACGCTGACGCTGCCGGATCCGCAGCGACCGTGGATCGGCTCAGGTCTGATCGTGTTGGGCATGGGCAAACTTGGCGGGCGCGAACTCAACTATTCCAGCGACATCGACCTGATCGTCCTGTACGACGACGCTGTTGTGCAGACGCCCCAGCCGGACAACCTCGCGCGAACCTTCATCAGGCTCGCACGCGATCTTGTCCGCATTATGGATGAACGCACCAAGGACGGCTACGTCTTCCGCACCGACCTTCGGCTTAGGCCGGATCCCGGCGCCACGCCACTGGCGGTTTCCGTTTCGGCGGCCGAAATTTATTACGGCAGCGTCGGCCAGAACTGGGAACGCGCGGCGATGATCAAGGCCCGCCCCATCGCCGGCGATCCGGAGGCGGGGGCGTCCTTCATCCGTTTCCTGGAGCCCTTCGTCTGGCGGCGCAACCTGGATTTCGCCGCAATCCAGGACATCCATTCGATCAAGCGCCAGATCAACGCCCACAAGGGCCACCGCGAGGTGACGGTGAACGGCCACGACATCAAGGTCGGCCGCGGCGGCATCCGCGAGATCGAGTTCTTCGCCCAGACCCAGCAGCTGATCTTCGGCGGCCGCGACCCGCGCGTGCGCATCGCCCCGACGCTGATGGCGAACGAGGCGCTGCGCGACGTCGGGCGCGTGCCGGCGCAAACGGTGGAGGATCTTGCGGGGGCCTATCATTTCCTGCGCCGTGTCGAACATCGCATCCAGATGATCGACGACCAGCAGACCCACCGTATTCCCGCCGACGATGCCGGGGTGGCGCATCTGGCGACATTTCTCGGCTATGACGACCCCGACGCCTTCCGGGCGGAGCTGCTGGCGACGCTGGGGCAGGTCGAGGACCGCTATGCCGAACTGTTCGAAGAGGCGCCGTCGCTCTCCGGTCCCGGCAATCTCGTCTTCACCGGCACCGATCCCGATCCGGGCACGCTGGAGACGCTGAGCGGCATGGGCTTTGCCGACGCCGCCCGCGTCATCAACGTGGTGTCGGCCTGGCA
>JBKHVJ010000092.1:0-14094 GCA_046570145.1 Alphaproteobacteria bacterium | reverse complement strand
CGGCTCGGCGGTGCGGGCGAAGGCGGCGGCGGCATCGCCCATGGCCGAGGCGCTGTCCAGCACCGACCGGCCGAGCACGGTCAGCGCCAGCCGGTTGGGCAGCCGGTCGAACAGGGGACCGCCCAGCGCATCCTCCAGCCGCTTCAGCCGCCGTCCCAGGGTCGGCGGGCTCAGCCCCAGCTTTTGCGCGGCGCCGGACAGGCTGCCGCAGCGCGCGGTGGCCAGGAAGGCGCGGATGTCCTCCCAATCCAGAGCCCTGTCGTCGATCATCCACTCCCCGTCCCAATCGCCTGCTCCGGCGCGGCGGGCGGTGGCCGTCACCGCGGCAGCAGTCCGTGAAGGGCGGCATACTGCAGCAGCATGATGGTCTTGCCGTCCAGGATCGCCCCGCCGGCGACCATGGCAAGGGCATCGGCGAAGGTCAACTCGACCACCTCGATGTCCTCGCCCTCCTCGGCGATCCCGCCGCCGGCGCCGCCTTCCATGTGGCGGTCGGCGGCACGGTATTCGGCGACGAAGAAGGCCAGCCGTTCGGTCACCGAACCGGGGCTCATGAAGGCGTCGAACACCCGGCGCGGCGCCCGGATGGACACGCCCAGCTCCTCCGCGGCCTCCGCCCGGATCGCCTCCTCCGGACTGCGGTCGTCGAGCAGGCCGGCGCAGACCTCCAGCAGCGGTTCAGCGTGGCCGTTGACATAGGCCGGAAACCGGAACTGCCGGGTCAGCAGGACGGTGCCGCGCGTGGGATCGTACAGCAGCAGGGCCGCCCCATTGCCGCGGTCGTAGGTCTCACGGCTCAGGGTCTGCCAACGGCCGTCGCGGCGGCGGTAGTCGAAGACGGTCTTCTTCAGCACATACCAGTCATCGGACAGCAGCGTGACTTCGCGGATGCGGATGCGCCCGTCGTCGGCCATGGGCAGGGATATGGGCAGCGGTGTCATGGTTCAACCCGATCGTCGATGGAACGGGTCGCATCCTGGGCCGCCGCGCGCTTCAAGGCAGCCCGCCGGAACTGAAAGGCCGCGCTGCGGATTTATCGAGGTCTGGTCCACTCCTTGCCCAGCATATTGCAGGTTGCAGATGGGGCTGCGAGTTTGGACGAAATCATCCGGGTCCAAGACCTGTGGGATAAATCATGCGCCGTATGTTCGAGAACTTATCCTATGTTAAGTTAACGCGTCTTAATAAGAACATAGGAATAGCCATTTTGGAGCGTTGCGGCGACGCGTAGTCATGCTTAGATTGCTATCCAAATCCCTTGACAGGGCGTGACAAACGCCTCTGGTCCAGCTTCCGCTCGAGGTTGCGTTTGTCCGAAGTCTATGTTCGATGAGCGGCCCGGTTCCTTCGGGGTCAGTCGACCTCACCGATTGCGACCGCGAGCCGATCCATCATTTGGGTCTGATCCAGCCCACCGGCTTCCTGATCGCCGTCACGGCCGACTGGATCATCCTGCACGCGTCCGCCAACACCGGCCGCTGGCTGGGGATGGAGCCCGAGGATTTGCTCGGCACGCCGCTGTCGCGCGTGATCAACGCGGATGCGCTGCACACCATCCGCGGCAGGCTGCAGGTCGCCCACATCAACGGCAGCGTCGAACGCGCCTTCGCCGTCCATTTGTCGGACACCGCCCCGATCTGCGACGTGGCCGTCCATCTTTCCGGCTCCACCATCGTGATCGAGGCGGAACCCAGCGAGGGCGAGGGGCCGCAGGATTCCGGATCGCTGTTGCGCTCCATGATCGGGCGGGTCCAGAACACCCGCGGCTTCGACGCCTTCTGCCGCGAGGCGGCGCGTCAGATGCGGGCGCTGACAGGTTTCGACCGGGTGATGATCTACCGCTTCGACGCCGACGGCGCAGGGGAGGTGATCGCGGAATCGGCGGTGCACGGCATCGGCAGCTTTCTCGGCCAGCGCTATCCCGCCTCCGACATCCCGCAGCAGGCCAGGCGCCTCTACGAGCGCAGCTGGCTGCGCTGCATCGCCGATGTGAACGCGCCGCCGGTGCCGGTGATCCCGACGCTCGACCCCACCGGCCAGCCGCTTGACCTGTCGCTCAGCCTGCTGCGCAGCGTCTCGCTGATCCATGTCGAATATCTGCGCAACATGGGGGTCAACGCCTCGCTGTCGGTGTCGATCCTGCGGCACGGCAAGCTGTGGGGCCTGTTCGCCTGCCATCATCGGCAGGCCCGCTCGCTGTCCTTCGAACGGCGCACCACCGCCGAGCTGTTCGGACAGATGGTCTCGCTCCTGCTTGAAGGACGGGAGCGCGAGCAGGAGGACCAGCGCGAGGCGCAGGTGCGCCGCGCCCATGTCCGCATCATGTCGATGCTGGCCGACAGCGAATCGCCGCTGGACAGCCTCGTCACCTTCGCCACCGAACTGCGCACGCTGATCCAGTGCGACGGCTTCGCCTGCTGCATCGACGGCCAGCTGCACATGGAAGGAGAAACGCCGACGCGGGAGGAGACGCTGGGCATCATGCGCTTCCTGCACCGGACGCCGCCCAGCAAGGTCTATTTCACCGACCAGCTGGGAACGGTCCACGTGCCGGCCCGCGACTTCACCGAACGGGCCAGCGGCCTGCTCGCCATCCCGGTGTCGCGCACGCCGCGCGACTATCTGGTCTTCTTCCGCAAGGAACTGGTCCGCACCGTCACCTGGGGCGGCGATCCGTCGAAGCCGGCGCAATACGGCCCCAACGGTCCGCGCCTGACCCCGCGCAAGAGCTTCCAGGCCTGGAAGGAGACCGTACACGGCCGGTCGCAGCCCTGGAGCGACCTGGACCAGCGCAGCGCCGAATCGCTGCGGGTCACGCTGCTGGAGGTGGTTCTGCGGCTGGCCGACGTCGCCGGCCGGACCCGCAAGGAGGCGGCCGAGCGGCAGGAGCTTCTGATCGCCGAACTGAACCACCGCGTCCGCAACATCCTCAGCCTCGTCCGCGCGCTGGTGCGCCAGAGCGAAAGCGGGGCGGAGACGGTGCAGCAATTCGTCGCCATCGTCGCCGGCCGCATCGAGGCGCTGGCCCGCGCCCATGACCAGATCACCGCCGACAATTGGGGGCCGGCTTCGCTGCGCGCCCTGATCGCGGCGGAGATCGGCGCCTACCTGTCGGCCAAGAGCGAGCGGGTGCGGCTGACCGGCCCCGACGTTCTGCTGGCGCCCCAGGCCTTTTCCGTTTTCGCACTGGTGGTGCATGAACTGACGACCAATTCGGCCAAATACGGCGCGCTCAGCGACAGCGGCGGCTGGGTCGAGGCGGACTGGTCGATCGACGAAGGCGGGCGGCTGCTGATCGACTGGCAGGAGAATGGCGGCCCGCCGGTGCGCGCGCCGACGCGCACGGGCTTCGGCACGACGGTGATCGAGCGCTCCGTCCCCCACGACCTCCAGGGCGAGGCCGAGGTGACCTATGCGCTGTCGGGTCTGCGGGCACGCTTCATGATCCCGGCCCAGTATGTCACGGTCGCCGACACCCTGCCCGACGGCGGCCGGACCAAGCTGCCGGTGCAGACGTCCGACTTCTCCATCGACGGCGCGGTGCTGCTGCTGGAAGACAACATGATCATCGCCATGGCGACGGAGGACGTGCTGCTGAGCTTCGGCGCCAGCCGCGTCAACACCGCCGCCGGCGTCCGCCACGCCCTGCGCCTGCTGGCCGACGATCCGCCGGTGGTCGGGGTGCTGGACATCAACCTCGGCAACGAGACGTCGGTCGCCGTCGCCGACCGGCTGCGGGAACTGGGCATCCCGTTCGTGTTCGCGACCGGCTACGGCGAATCTGCCGCGGTGCCGGACCGCTTCGCGGACGTGCCGGTGCTGAAGAAACCCTACGGGTCGGATCAGGTTGTGCAGGTGCTGGCTTCGGTGATGGGGTAGGGGGCAATCGAAGCCTATCCTTTGACCGCCGCATACCGCGCGAACAGCGCCACGCTGACCGCCACGGTGGCGTTCAGCGACTCCACCGCGCCCGTCGTCGGCACCGACAGCCGCGTCGCCGGGCAGTCCGCCGGCACGCCCTGGCCTTCCTCGCCCAGGATCAGCCGCATGTTCGCCGGCCAGTCGAAGCGGGTCAAATCCTCGCCACCGCCGTCCAGCGCATAGAGCGGCCCCTCCGCCGCGTTCACCGCCGCCCAGCGCGGGCCGCGCAGCAGGGTCAGCGCGAACTGCGCGTTGGACGCCGCCCGCAGGCATTTGGGATGGAAGGGATGCGCAGCCCCCTCAAGCAGCACGATCCGCGACACGCCGAAGGCGGCGGCACTGCGCAGAAGGGCACCCAGATTGCTGGGATCGCCGAGCGCGCACAGCAGTTCCAGGCCCTGCGGCGGCTGCGACAGGTCGATGGCCGGCATCTTCGGCACCGCGCCGACCAGCAGCGGGAAGCCGGTGCCCGACACGTCGAGCGTCCGGAACAGGGATGGCGCGAGCTGTACCGGCTCCACCCCCGGCGGCAGGCGCCAGGACGATATCTGCGCCGGGTCGGTGAACAGGATGCGTTCGAACCGCTCGGGATGCTGGCGCAGCGCCTCCGGCACCGTCTTGAGCCCGGCCAGCAGGAACTTGCCGTTCTTCTTCAGCCCGCGGCTTTCCAGCGCCGATTCCCACAGCTTGAACTGCGGGTTCTGCGGGCTCTCGATCAGCAGGGGCGGGCGGGTCATGGCAACGGGCTTTCCGGCAGGGAGTTGCCTTCTGCCTAGCACAGCCGCGCCGATGAAGTCAGGTCTTCAGGTTTCGGCCCACGACCGGCCCACGACCGACCCACGACCGACCCATGACCGGCCAAGGAACAGCAGCGGCCCGCGCTGGCAGGCGTCGGTGAAGCCGGCGCGCCGGTAGAACTCGACATTGCGGGCGAAGACGGCGGTGACCAGATGCACGCCGGGCAGGCCGTCCGCACGGCAATCCTCGGCGAAGCGGTCTACCAGCCGTCGGCCAAGCCCGTGCTCCCGCCAGCCCGGCCGGACATTCACATGGAAATGGGCGGGGTAGGCGGCGAAATGGTCGGCGAAGACCTCGTATTTCGGAATGCGGCGGGCAAGCTCCGGCGTGCCGGCGCTGTCCTTGCAGCCGGTGAGGTAGCCCGCCACCAGCCCGTCGCCCGCCACCGCGATCCAGATGTCCCGCGGCGCCTCCGCCACATACCAGCCGGTCCAGGTGGCGAGGAAGGCGGCGCGATCCGCTTCCGATGCGAATTCCGTCCGGCTGGTGGAGGCGAAGAAGATCTCCTCCAGCGCCGCCAGCGCCGCATCGCGGTCGGGCAGGGCGGTCAGCCGTTCCAGCCGGATGTCCCCCCCAGCCGTCATCGTTACCGCCGTCATCACTTCCGCTGGGCGGTCTCGACCGACAGGTTGCGCGGCGCCAGCATGGTGTAGCGGCCGCGCGCCTTCATCACGCCGGCCCCTTCCTCCGCCTGGGCCCCGTGGCCCCAGAACAGGTCGCCGCGCACCGGGCCCTTGATGGCGCCGCCGGTGTCCTGCGCCACCACCAGCCGCTTGATGGCGCCGCCCGGCACCGGGGCGTCGCGCACCTCCAGCCACAGCGGCACGCCCAGCGGGATATGCTCCGAATCCACGGCAAGGCTGCGGCCGGGCGTCAGCTCCATGTTGCGGGCGCCGCGGGCGCCGACCTCGGGCTTCGCCTTGAAGAAGACGTAGGAGGGGTTGAGGTTCATCACCCGCTGGGCCTCGGCCGGATGGTCCTTCAGCCAGCGGCGGATCAGCTGCAAGGACATCTGTTCCGGCGTGGCGTCGCCGCGGTCGATGATATGGCGTCCGATGGGGTAATAGCTGTGACCGTTCTGGCCGCCGTAATGGATGCCGACAACCGACCCGTCGGCCATGATCGCCCGGCCGGAGCCCTGGATTTCCAGGAAGAAGGCATCGACCGGGTCATCCACCCACATCAGTTCCAGCCCCTTGCCCTTCAGCGCGCCGGCTTCGATCCGCGCACGGGTGGGCAGGCCGCGCTTGCCGCGCGGCGGCATGCGGTAGAGCGGGACATTGTAGCGCTCGGTGCGGGTCCAGCTGCCGCGCAGCTCGATCTCGTAATAGCCGGTGAACAGGCCGTCCTCGCCGTTGCTGACGTCGCGCGGGGCGAAGAAGGCCTCGAAGAAGCGGCGTGCCGCCTCGCTGTCGCCGGGGGACAGGTCGCGGGCGGCGGCGCAGATGGCGCGCCAGTCGTCGGTGGTGCCGGCGGCGCGAAGCTGCCCCAGCGGCTTGCCGGGCGGCTGGTTCTTCACCCAGCCGCAGGTGCGCTGAACGGCGGGGACCGCCTGGGCATGGTCGTCGTCGATCCAGCCGGCGAGATGGCGGAAGTCGGGGGCCACCTGATCCAGCGTCGGACGCTGCGCCGTCGGGCGCTGCCCTTCGACCATCGGTGTGGTGCCGGCGCAAGCCGCCAGCGTCGCCAGAAGCCCCGCGACCAGCGACAGCCTTCCGGCCCGCTTCAACACACGCGCACACGCCACCCCAGCCGCAGCCGCCATCGCGCAACTCCGCCGCAAAGATCCATCATGTCGGTCGAAGACCCGGCGGCCCGCCGGCCACAGGGCCGGTCCGGTCACGCGAAGGTCACATCACCCGAACGTTTGTGCCGGTGGTTACCCCGAGTCGTCAATATCCAACCTGCACTTTCGGATAGGTCGCGGCCGGTTGTCACGGGGGGGTGGGACATGGAGCGGTTCCGAGTCGCCGTCTGGGCAGCCGCGCGGCGGCGAAGCGTGACAGCGCGCGGCAAACGCGGTATCGACAGCCCATACGCGAAGGACCGCCCGAACTCCGGATCATCGACCCGGACCATGCCGGCCCCGGTCCTGTTCGCCGCCATGAGACACCCCAAGGGACCAGACGCCATGACACCCGCCGCCCGCCTCCAGGCGGTCATCGATCTGCTGACCGAGATCGACGAGACCCCTCGCCCCGCCGACGCGGTGATGAGCGCCTATTTCCGCAACCGCCGCTACATCGGGTCGAAGGACCGCACCGCCGTCGCCCAGATGGCCTACGCGATCCTGCGTCGCCATGCGCGGCTCGGCTGGTGGATCGAGCGGGGCGGTTACGAGCGTCCCACCCCGCGCGCCCGCGTGCTGGCCTATCTGCTGCTGGAAGAGAACCGCAACGCCGGCGTGGTGCTGGAGATGTTCAGCGGCGGCAAGTTCGCCCCCGCCCGCCTGACCGACGACGAACTGGCGATGGTCGGCAAGCTGGAAAGCCACACGATGGACCATCCCGACATGCCGGAGACGGTGCGGGTGGAATGTCCGGAGTGGGCGGAAGCGGCGATGCGCGCCTCGCTGGGCGACCGGTTCGGGGTGGAGATGGAGAAGCTGCTGGAGGCGGCGCCGCTCGACCTGCGCATCAACCCGCTGAAGGCTAATCAGCAGAGCGCCATCAAGGCGCTGGCCAAGGCGCAGATCACGGCGGAGACCACGCGCTGGTCGCCGCTCGGCCTGCGGGTGAAGGGCCGGCCGCCGCTGGGCAGCGTCGACGCCTTCAAGGACGGTCTGGTCGAGATCCAGGACGAGGGCTCGCAGCTGGTGGCGCTGGCGGTGGCGCCGAAGCCCGGCCATCAGGTGGTCGATTTCTGCGCCGGGGCCGGCGGCAAGACGCTTGCGGTGGCCGCGCTGATGAAGAACAAGGGCCGCGTCGTCGCCTGCGACGTGCTGGACAAGCGCCTGAAGCGTGCCGCCGAGCGGTTCCGCCGTGCCGGGCTGCACAACATCGAAGCCCACCCGCTGACCAGCGAGCGCGATCCCTGGGTGAAGCGCCACAAGCGCAAGTTCGACCGCGTGCTGGTCGACGCGCCCTGCTCCGGCACCGGCACCTGGCGCCGCAACCCGGACGCCCGCTGGCGCCAGCTCGGGCCGGGGCTGGAGCAGCTGCTGCCGCTGCAGGCCAACATCCTGGACAGCGCCGCGCGTCTGGTGAAGCCGGGCGGCCGGCTGATCTACGCCACCTGCTCCATGCTGCATGACGAGAACGAGGCGCAGGTCGAGGCCTTCCTCCAGACCCACCACGACTTCATCGTGAAGCCCGTCGCCGAAGTGTGGGCGGAGGAGGAGGCCGGCGCCCCGCCGGTCGAAGGTCCGTACCTGCGCCTGACGCCGGCCCGCCACGACACCGACGGCTTCTTCGCCGCCGTGCTGGAGCGCCGCGCGGAAGAGACGGTGTCGGAGGAGAGCATGTCTGACGTCGGGCTGGAGCAGGGCGAGGTCGATCCGGTCGAACTGGGCAAGGCGATCGATGCGTGAGTGAGGGGGGGTAACGCCGCAAAGCGCCAACACCCCCCCGCCCTTGACAGCCGGGGTGGCGCGCTCCTCATCGGTGGGGTAGGCTTTCCGCCGCTGAATTCGTCCGGGCATATCCGCCCCACCTCCCAAGAGGACCAGATGAAGTTCTCCTTCGCCAAGCCGTCCCTGCCTGCCTCCGGCGTGCTCGCCGTGACCGTCGCCGCCGACCGCGGCCTCGGCCCGATCGGGCGCGAACTCGATCAGAAGACCGGTGGGGCGCTGGCCCGCGCCATGGCCGCCGCCCGCTTCAACGGCAAGAAGGACGAGACGCTGACGCTCCTCGCTCCGGCCGGGACCGAGTTGGACCGCATTCTGCTGGTTGGCATCGGCAAGGGTGCCGATCTGACCGACCTGATCCTGCAGTCCGCGGGCGGCGCCATCGCCGTGGCCCTGGACAAGGCCGCCGAAGAGGCGGCGCTGCTGGTCGAACTGCCGGACGGCGCCACGCAGTCGCCGGCCGCCGCCGCGGCCGAGATCGCCTTCGGTGCGCAGCTGCGCTCTTACAAGTTCGACAAGTACCGGACCAACGACCGGAAGGCCGACAAGAAGGAGCCGAAGCCCAGCCTGCGCAAGCTGACGCTGCTGGTCCAGGATGACGGAACCGCCAAGGCCGCCTTCAAGAAGCTGGACACGCTGGCCGACGCCATCCGCTTCACCCGCGATCTGGTGTCGGAGCCGGCCAACGTCATCTATCCGGAAAGCCTCGCCGAGAAGACGAAGGAACTGGAGCAGTTCGGCGTCGAGGTCGAGATCCTCGACCAGAAGAAGCTGAAGAAGATCGGCATGGGCGCCCTGCTGGGCGTGGCCCAGGGCAGCGCCTTCGAGCCGCGCGTGGTCGTCATGCGCTGGAACGGCAATCCGGAGGCCGACGACAAGCGTCCGGTCGCCTTCATCGGCAAGGGCGTGACCTTCGACAGCGGCGGCATCTCGATCAAGGGTGCGGCCGGCATGGAAGACATGAAGTGGGACATGGGCGGTTCCGCCACCGTGATCGGCACCATGTACGCGCTCGCCGCCCGCAAGGCGAAGGTCAACGCCATCGGCATCGTCGGGCTGGTGGAGAACATGCCGTCGGGCACGGCGCAGCGTCCGGGCGACATCGTCACCTCGCTGTCGGGCCAGACCATCGAGGTCATCAACACCGACGCCGAAGGCCGTCTGGTGCTGGCCGACTGCCTGTGGTACGCGCAGGACGTCTACAAGCCCAAGCTGATGATCGACCTCGCCACCCTGACCGGCGCCGTCATCGTCGCGCTGGGCCACGAGCACGCCGGCCTGTTCGCCAACGACGACGACCTCGCCATGAACCTGACGGCCGCCGGCCTGAAGGTGGGCCAGCCGGTGTGGCGCATGCCGCTGGGCGACGCCTATGACAAGGAAATCGAATCGCCGGCCGCCGACATGAAGAACACCGGGTCGGGCGGCGGTGCCGGCAGCATCGTCGGCGCCCAGTTCCTGAAGCGCTTCGTCAACGACGTGCCGTGGGCCCACATCGACATCGCCGGCGTGGCCTGGGCGAAGAAGGACGGCGCCACGGTGCCGAAGGGCGCGTCCGCCTTCGGCGTGCGCCTGCTCGACCGCTTCGTGGCCGATTTCCACGAAGCCTGATAGGCGTGCGTGAAGGGGCCATGACCGAAGTCCGCTTCTATCACCTGCAACGGCGCACGATGGAGCAGGCGCTGCCCAAGATCCTGGAGAAGGTTCTTGAGCGGAGCTGGCGCGCCGTCGTGCTCGCCGGTTCGCCGGAGCGGGTGGACATGCTGAACCAGCATTTGTGGACCTACGATCCCGGCTCCTTCCTGCCGCACGGGGCGGCGCGCGACGGCTTCGCCGACAAGCAGCCGGTGTGGCTGACCGATGCCGACGAGAACCCGAACGGCGCCACTGTGCTGGTTACGGTGGACGGCTGCGTCAGCGACCGGATGGACGGCTTCGAGCTGGTCTGCGACCTGTTCGACGGCAACGACGACGAGGCGGTGATGGCCGCCCGCCAGCGCTGGAAGGCCTGCAAGGCGGCGGGCCACTCCCTGACCTATTGGCAGCAGAACGAGCGCGGCGGCTGGGACAAGCGGGCATGACCGCGGCGGTCCCGCAGGCCGCCTTTCCTGATCATTTCGATTGCATTTGATCCGTTTGAAGGCAACTCTGATTGCCCGTGTGGATGGTCAAAGGTGCAAGCTCCCCAATGAACAGGAGCCAGTTCGACCCGGCGCTCGCCCAGCAGGTCAGGGACGCCAGCATCCTGATCGTGGACGACAACCAGTCCAACGTCGACCTGCTGCGCGAAATCCTCGGTCACGACGGCTACACCCGCGTGCGCGGCGAGACCGACCCGCGCAAGGTGCCGGACCTCTGCGCGGCGGAGCCGTTCGACCTGCTGCTGATCGACATCCGTATGCCGCACATGAGCGGCTTCGAACTGATGGAGCGGCTGAAGCCGATCTTCGGCGACGATTACGTGCCGGTGCTGGTGCTGACCGCCCAGACCGACCAGGAAACCCGGCGCAAGTCCTTGGAACTGGGCGCGAACGACTTCCTGACCAAACCCTTCATCGCCTGGGAACTGCTGCACCGGGTCCGCAATATGGTGGAGATCCGCAAGCTCTACCGCCGCGTCGCGGAGCAGAACCGCGAGCTTGAACGCCGGGTGTCGGAACGCACGGCCGAACTGTCGGATGCGCTGGAGGCTGCGCGCAAGGCCGACCGCGCCAAGCTGGACTTCCTGGCGGTGGTGAGCCACGAACTGCGCACGCCGCTGAACTCCATCATCGGCTTCGCCGACGTGCTGGCGGGGGAGGGGATGGGCAAGCTGGGCCACCCCGACTATCTGGAATATGTGAAGCTGATCGAGGACAGCGGCCGGTCGCTGCTGACCATGGTCAACAACATCCTGGACTACACCCGCGGCTCGACCGGATCGATCGAGATCCTGGAGAGTGACGTCGACATTCCCCAACTGCTGGCCGGCTGCGCCGAGCTGCTGGCGCCGAAGGCGGCGGCCAAGCGGCTGGCGGTGACGGTTCATCCCTGCCCGGCCTTCCGCATGAGGATCGACCGGCGCCGGCTGCGCGAGATGGTGCTGAACCTGCTGGACAATGCGGTGAAGTTCACCCAGCCCGACGGCCATGTCGCGCTGGCGGTGGAGGACCGCGACAATTTCGTCGGGCTGACCGTGCGCGACGACGGCCCCGGCATCCCGGCCGAGTTGATGGGCCGCATCTTCAACCCCTTCACCCAGGCCGAACGCTCGCTGGTCCGCCAGCATGAGGGCGTCGGCCTGGGTCTGCCCATCGTCCGGCGCTTCGCCGAACTGCATGGCGGTGGCGTCGAGGTGGACAGTGCGCCGGGGCGGGGGACGACGGCGACGATCCTGCTGCCAAAGGAGCGGTTGCTGGGGATATGAGGGTTCGACTCGGGACGTTGGACCCCCATCCCCCTCAATGAAAGGTGAACATCTCCGGCGCCGCGCCGATGCGGGCGACCAGCCCGCCGCCGGGCGGGACCGGACGCCACTGGTCGCGCTGGGAGTCGACCGGCTCCGACACCACGATCAGGCCGTTGTCGCCGCGCCGCCAATAGAGACTCGGCGGCTTGTCGTCCGACGCCCAGCGCACCGCCCAGACCCGCTCGCCATCGGTCCAGGTCGCGGTGAAGCGCAGGGGTGCGGTGATGCGCAGTTCCCGCATCTCGTCGCGGATGGCGTGCAGAACGCGTTGGAAGGCGCCGACCGAATCCCGTTCCAGGCCCTGGCCGAGAGCGGCGAGGAAGATCGCCTCGCTGTCGGTGGTGCCGGTGCGCGTGCCGTACAGCTCGTCCGGGATCATCGCCTCCACCTTGCGACGCAGGCGGGGCCAGTCGCCGACCTGCCCATTGTGCATGAACAGGAATCGCCCGGCCTTGAAGGGATGGCAGTTGGCGCGGCTGACCGCGGTGCCGGTCGCCGCCCGGACATGGGCGAAGAACAGGTGGGAGCGGACATGGCTGCAGATCGATTGCAGGTTCTCGTCCGACCAGGCCGGGCGGATCTCGCAATAGCGGCCTGGTTCGGTCCGCTCGCTGTACCAGCCGACACCGAAACCGTCACCGTTGGTCTCGGTCTTCGCCTCGGCGGCATGCATGGACTGTTCGATCAAGGAATGGCAGGGCGTGCAGACCAGCGTTTCCAGGAACACAGGTTCGCCGCAATAGGCAAGGAACCGACACATCGACCGACGCACCATGGCAGCTGCGACAGGAGCTGCGTCAATTTGCCCCGATGCGGGGTGTGAAACAAGGGGGCGGAGTCACGGATTCGTCATCGACGGCGGGCGGTGTTGCATTTCCGCCGGTCCGGCACGGCTCTGCCCCGCGTTTGTCACCAGACGACCCTGGGCAGGGCCGCGACGCGCAGCGGGCCGACGAACAGGGCGCGGTCCTGCACCGTGACGGGGGCGGTGACCACCGGCTCGCCGTTCGGGCCGGTCGGGCGGGCCAGCATGGTGAGGACTGTGCGGGCGATGGCGGCCTCGTTCGGGCGCATCATCGGCTTCACCGCGTCCAGGATGGCGGGGGCGCCGCGGATCTCGGCGGTGAGTGCCGCCTGCGGCTGCAACTGCGCATCCAGCGCCAGCGTGCCCGACAGCACCGCCCCCAGCGGTCCCCAGTCCAGCGCCAGCCGGTCCACCTCGACCGTGCCGCCGTCACGGCTCCAGGCCGACAGGCTGGCCGGCTCCGGGCGGGGCGGGGCGCCCATGACGCGCAGGGTCAGCTCCGTCCGTTTCACCTCGCGGCCCAGCGTGGGCACCAAGCCGTCGGGCAGGGTCAGGCCGTCGGCGGACAGGGTCAGCGTCAGGCCGGCGGTGGTGCGTTCGGCCGGCGGCTGGTCCGGCTGGGCGGCGCCGACGTCCAATGCTGCGACCGGCACAGCCTGTCCGGCGACCTGCGCGGTCAGGCCGGTGAAGCGAAGGGCCAGCCGCTCCAGCGTGCCCGACATCCGCATGGTCAGGTCGCCGCTGCCGCCCTGTGGGGCCAGGATGTCGACCGGCGGCTGACCGGGCTGCGCCACCGACAGGCGTTGTTCGCCGGGAAAGGTCAGGTCGATCCGGGTGGGGTTCCAGGGAGCCGCCTCCGCCACCAGGCGCGTGCCCTGCCATTCGGCGCCGCGGGTGGCCAGATGCGGCTTTTCCAGCTCGGCCCGCAGGGCGAAGGGGAAACCGCCGACGGTCAGGCCGCCATGCTCCACCACCGCCCCGTTGTCGCGCTGTGCGGCGACCCAGTCCTCCAGCCCGCCGCGCACGGCGCGGGCCGCCTGCCACCACCACAGGGTATAGACGACGGCCGGCAGCAGCAGGACCATCAGCAGCAGGATCATGGCGATCCTGCGCCCGGTCAGCAGGCGGCGCGGCGCGGAAGTGGTGGGGGTGGCTCGCATCGGTGGCATGTCCGTTCCATCTCCGTACCCTTATAGCGACCCCGGAAGGCGCATGCTAGGTTTGGGGATCGCCGATTCGCCTCTGGACAGTCTTCATACCCGATGGCTCCCGATTCGCAGCTTCCGCGTCCCGCCTGGTCCGCCGACATCGCGGTCGAACCCGGCAGCGACCTCTGGGTGTTCGGCTATGGCTCCCTGATGTGGAACCCCGGCTTCCCCGTCGCCGAGCGGCATGCTGCGACGCTGCCGGGCTATCACCGCAGCTTCTGCGTCGCCTCCCACCGTTACCGCGGCACGCCGGAGCGGCCGGGGCTGGTGCTGGGGCTCGACCGCGGCGGCTCGTGCCGCGGCATCGTCTTCCGGGTCGCGGTGGCCGATGTGCCGGCGACGCTCGACT
>JBKHVJ010000091.1:0-18710 GCA_046570145.1 Alphaproteobacteria bacterium | reverse complement strand
AGCGGGAGATGGGCTAAAGAGCTCTGATAGTACACACGTTCCTTTCGATAACATAATAAGGGATGAAGGCAATATTGTTATATACGCTGCAGCAGAATACGGTCGCACGACTGTTCTTAGGGAGCTTGCGTACCGTATGATGGCAGAAGCGAGCGATCTTCGCTTCCCAAGGCTGCCGATTTTGGTCGACTTCAATGATGTGAAGCAGAATATAACAAGCCTACTTCGGGTGGTACGCAGTCGTGCGCCAGAATTGTATCAGTCCGTTGATACTGAGTCAGTTTTAAAGCTTGGCCACGCGTGCTTACTTATTGACGATGTTGTTTTTGAGGATCTACGGCGTATGCAGATCCTCCGTGATTTCGTCAAAGCCTATCCAAAAGTACGATATGTATTGTCGGCTCTGACGGGTTCGGCTGCTCCATATGGCTCTCATGTTAACCTGGAAATGCCTATCCATTTCGACTTCGTCGAGCTTTGTGTCTTTCGTCGACGCGACATGCGCCAGTTGGTTGCCAAGTTCAACGGCGGAACGGATGTCGATGCCGTTCTGGACCGACTCCAAGCCGAGTTTCAAGAGATCAACATCCCATTCACTGCTGCGAATGGGAGCATTCTCATGTCCATTTACGAGGAGCAGAGCGGCTTCCGGCCAATCAACCGATCTGTACTGATTGAGCAGTTCATCGATACAACCCTGAAGAAAGCTGCTATTGAGCAAAGCCGACGGGAAACGTTCGACTATGCAAACAAGACCGCTCTGCTGGCTGATTTGGCTGGCTGGATGGCGCAGCAGAACAATTATACGCCGGCAAGCGAAGATGTCCGCAGTGTAATGAAATTTTATATTAATAGAGTTGGCCTTAATGTCCCTCTAGATGATCTTCTGCAAGAATTTCTGAATGCGCGAATTTTCGTAAGGAAAAATGAGGACCGCCTCAGGTTTCGCTACCGCGCTATTTTGGAATACTTCATTGCGTTGCAAATGAGCATTTCTCGTAAGTTCAAAGAGTGGGTGCTGGCTGAGGAGCGATATCTCCAATTTGTTAACGAAATACAATACTATGCCGGTAAGTTGCGAAACGACGACGCGATGGTGGACGAGATCGGGCGCCGGTTCGAGGCGGTGTTGCTCGAATTCCAAGGAGAAGGCCGTCCCTTAGACCCTCGACAGATCCAATCGTTGCGCTTGCCCGGCAAGGATGGTGAGCTGGCAGATGACCTCCTGAACCAGTACTTGGAGGAGCCGCTGACCGAGGAAGAGCGGGACGCGGAACTCGAAGCACAGCTGCCGCAAGACGTGGAGAAAAGGCAAGAGGTGTTCCGCCCAGAGATTAAGGACTCCGGACAGAAGCTTCTAGTCTCTCTGTTTCTTTACTCTGGTGTATTGAAAAACATGGAGTTAATTGACGACCCTCAGAAACGCCAACATTTGGCAGCACTTTGGCGTGGCTGGTCCATTTTCTGGCTTATCTCCTTGATGGTTATACCGGAGATCGCCCGTCACCGGCGATTCCGCATCAACGGAGTGCTATACGAACTCAACGCGCCGCACGACATGCCGGATGCAGAGCTCGCGCGAGCCCTATCACTGGGAATGCCGAATGGCATCGGTCAAATGATGGCGGCAAGCCTAGGGACCGAGAAGCTTGAGCGGCAACTTGTCGAGCCACTGCTAAGTACTTCCAATGAACCATTGGCCTATGAGTTTTTGCGGACCTCCCTTATTGCGGACCTTAAATTGTCGGCTACACCGGGCACGATCAAGGCAGCGCTTGAGCGGTTTCGGGTCAGTCCTTATCTTGCCGAGGCGCTTGTTTGGAAGGTCGCTGCGTTGAGGCGGATGGACCGCATCAACAGCCGCCATTTTGACGCTATCCTCCCCCAGATCGCTGCCACCCTGGCTGATTTGAGTGGCGTACCAAAGAAGGAGCGAGACGAGGAAAAGCGCCGGCAGATGCTACGCTTAAACCGAGAGAAACTTATGCTTCGGATAAAGCATACACGTGAAGGAGATTAGCCCACATAGCTTTTCAGTTTTCAGCTGATCGCTATTGCTTCTTATCCTTTCCCCGCGCGCCACCCGGGCCACAGCGCCCCGGGTGGCGCGCGGGCGCTTGGTGAAGCAGCCGGCATGACCGGCAAGGACCAGCGTTCCGCCTACATCAAGCCCCGCAGTTCGACGCCGGTGGCGAGCAGGTTCTTGTGCCTCAGTGACCCGCAGGCTTATGGCCACTGAAGCCGACGGCGCGCCGGTTCAGATGGCAACGGGCACTTCGTGCCTTAGCACAGAGCTCCTGGTCTATTGCAACATTGCGCCCCTGCCAACAGGGCGGGCGATAACGTCGCCCGCCTCCCCTTGCCTTACGGTTGCCGCTCGCCCTTACGACCGCGCAGCCGGGCCACGGCACCACGTGCGGCCAGCAACCTTTCGCCGTAGCGGGCGGGCATGCGCGGACTGGACCATCCGCCGGCGTTCATCACGGCGAGCAGGTCTTCACCGGCAGCCAGCAGATCCTGGGCGGTGCCGACACGGGTTGAGTGCGCGGAATAGCCCCTCGTCACCAGCCCGATTGAGGCGGCGCGCTCCTTAAAGATGCGGGCCACTGACGTCGGCGTCAGGGCCTGCCCGTAGCCGCGGCGGGCGAGGTGACGGAACAGCAGCGGTGCCGGCACGGCTGCAACCCTGGTGGAAGGATCGACGGCGACGTCCATTGCCGCACGCCAGGTCGCAAGCGCCGTCATCGTCTCCGCCGACAGCCAGGCCACCCTCCCCTCCCCCGCCTGATCGGTCTTGGACCGGCGGATCAGGATGGTGCCGCTGCCGTCCTCCGCAGCCTCCATGTCTTCCCAGCGCAGCGCCACGAGCTCGGAGGCTCGGGCCAAGCTGTCACGTGCCGTCAGCAGCAGCGCGGCATCGCGCAGCGCCCGCAAGTCCGGCGCCTCAGCCGGATCGACCGGAGCCATCGCTTCAAGGATGGCGCCAACCTCTTTTGCGCCGATCGGCTTCGCCTGCTTGGGCCGCACGCCTTCCGCGTTGGCATGGGCGCGCCGCGCCATGCGCACCCGCAGGGTCTTGCAGGGATTGGGCAGGTCAGCGGCCGCGTGCCAGGTGGCGATGCTGGCGAGGTAGCGCTCGACGGTCGCCGGCCTACGGCTGTTACCCAGTGCGACGACGAATGCGACCACGGTGTCGGCGTCGGCGGGCAGCCAGGACCGTCCGGCGCCGGCGCACCAGCGGCTGAAGATGCGCCGGTCGCTGTGTAGGGCGGCCAACGTGCGCGGTGCCAGGGCGCCACGGTCGCCCATCTCGAGGAACTGTTGCAGGCGGTCGAGCAGTTCGGCCTGGTCGGGCGACACCAGATCGCCTGACCCGGCGGAGCGGTCGACGTCCGCAGTGGCGGGCTTCCGCGGTGGGCTCAACGCACGGGTCCGAACAGGCGCTCAATCTCGCCGCTCAGCTGGCCGAGCTCCTCGACCCAGTCAGCGAGAAAGACGGTGCCGGCGTGGTCGACCAGCGCCAGAATCTCCGTGTTGTCGTCGTCCCAGACCCGCAGGATGCGCTCGGAGAGGCGTTCGACATAGAGCACGGAGAACAGGTCGGGCAACCCGACGGCGTCGCAAAGACCGGTGACGGCTGCGGCGATCCGGCGGGCCGCTCGCGGCGTCCTGCCACCGCAGCCCACCGTCACCGCGCCGTCGCCGCCGCGATAGGCCATCAGCCAGGGCGGGTCATCGCGGGCCCGCCGCTCGGCGATATTGGTCGCCTGGGATAGGGTGGTGAGCGCTGTGGCGATGCGCCGGTCGTCGGCGCGGCCAGCCATCTCAGAGCAGCCTTCCGCTCCGGTTGCGCAGCATATCGCCTTGCACGGTCCGGCCAAAGAAATCGCCCTGGTTGCTGGCCCGCTCGACGATCCTGTCGCCGCGGGCGAGGCAGGCGCGGATGATGGCGGCGTCGGGCACAGGGTCCCAGGTCACCTGGGCGCGGTTGCTCAGGCCGATGTCGGCGACCTCCTCCACCGACAGGCCGTTGAAAAAGGCGTGCAGGTCGGCCAGCGACGCGTCCGCCCGCGGAACGTCGGGATAGCGGTCCGGAGCGCGGCGGAATCCGACCAGGATCTTCAGCAGGACCTGGTGCACTTGGGCAGGGGGACAGGGGGGCGTGTCAGCAGTCTCGGTCATTGTGGCCTCCTGAGGGGACGGGCGGGCGCCGGAGCGCGGCTTTTCATCGCCGGACCTTAGGCGTTTTTTCGGAAATTGTCGCCGTAAAGTAGTTCATGCAAATTGTCACTCAGCAAATGTAAGGGATTGTTCGTCTCATCGTCATCCAAATGATGCAAAAAGTAGAGAGGATGCTGCAAAAAGCAGAAAGTGGATCGGGTGAAAAGTGCCGAGGCATCCGTACACCTCCCAGGCGCTGACGACCGTCTCTGAAGAGGACTGGGCTCTTGCCCGCGAGCGCGAACCCATCGTTCGTGACTTGATGCAGAACCCTCCCCCCTATGGCGCTCGGGCGGAGGCGATGGCGGCGGCGGCCGGCGAACTCAATGTCACTCCCAACTATCTCTACCGCTTGCTCAAGGCCTACGAAGCCGATCCCCGAACACGCTCTCTGCTGCTGAAGACGCCTGGACCTGCAGGTGGCGTCCAGCGGCTGGACCATCGGGTCGAGGCAATCATCGAGGAGGAGATCAAAGGCAACTACCTGACCCTTCTTCGCCCCAAGAAATCGCTGCTGATGAAGGGAATTCAGGCCCGATGCGGAGCGGAGGGCCTGACCAAGCCGGCTCGCCAAACCGTGGACGCCCGCCTGGCGGCGATCAGCAAGCGGGAACAGACCAAGCGCCGCCACGGCCAGAAGAAGGCGCGTGACGAGTTCAACCCAATCCGGGGGTCGCTCGAGGTTGAACGCGCGCTGGAGGTCGTCCAGATCGACCACACCCCGGCCGACCTCCAGGCCGTTGAACCCGACAGCCTGGAGGTGATCGGACGGCCCTTCATCACCTTGGCCGTCGACATCTGGACCCGCATGTACTGCGGCTTCTACCTGACCTTCGATCCGCCCTCGGCGACCAGCGTCGCCGCCTGCGTTGCCCATGCGGTGATGGACAAGAGCGAGTGGCTGGTGGCTCGGGGGTTGCCGGCTCGTTGGCCGGTCATGGGTCTGTGCGAGGCCGTCCACACCGACAACGGCAAGGAGTTCCACTCCAAGGCCTTCACCCGAGCCTGCGAGGATTACGGCATCGAACTGCGCTACCGGCCGCCCGGCACACCGCACATGGGCGGCCATGTCGAGCGCCGCATCGGGCATCTGAGCCAGGAACTGCATCTGCTGCCCGGCACCACCTTCTCCAACATCAAGGAGCGTGGCGTCTACGACGCTGCCGGCAACGCCTGCCTCACCATCGCTGAGATCGAGTGGCTGGTGGCCAGCATCATCCTGGAGCACCACGCCACCTTCCACGAAGGCATCGGCACGTCGCCCAACGCCAAGTGGGCGGCCGACACCGAGGGCAAGGTCTTCCGGATGCCGGCCGACCTGAGGACCTTCCACCGCGATTTCCTGCCGTTTGAGGAGCGGACGGTGCAGCGCGACGGCGTCCACCTGTTCAACATCTCCTACTGGCACGACGCGCTGACGCCCTTCCTCCACGACAAGCGCAAGGTCACGGCCCACTACAACCCTGCCGACCTTTCCAAGATCTTCATCCGAGGTGTGTCGGGCGAGTACCTTGAGGTTCCCTACCGCAACCTGCGACGTCCGGCCATTTCCCAGTGGGAGCACAAGGCGGCGAAACGGGCGCTGCGCCGCCAGGGGCGCGTCGGCGTCGACGAGGCAATGATCTTCGACATGGTGCTGGCCCGGCGCAAGCTGGTGGACGAGGCCAGCAACCGCAGCCGGCGGGCCCGTATGGAGCGGGCACGGAGCGCGGGGCCACGGTCGGTCCCTACCCTGCTGGCGGTTTCGACCCCACCCGCCGTCGACGCGGCGTATCGGGTCGTGCCCGACGGCGCAGACGACGCCCCGCTCGACCTCCCATATTACGACACGGAGAGCTGGGATGATTGACGACTACCGGCATCTCGGACCGTCGGCGCTGGAGGTGATCGCCCTGTCTCCCGAGGAGCGCATCGTCCGCATGCAGGGCCGCCGCTTCACCGAATACCCGCGCTGCCGGTTCGTCCTCGACCTCATGCTCGAACAGCTCGAGCAACCGGCCGGCACGATCAAGCCCAACCTGCTGATCTGGGGCGAATCCGGCCAAGGCAAATCCACGATCATGGCCAAGCACCTGCGCGACCACCCGGCGGTGTTCGATAAGAAGACCGGGGTGCGACGCACCGCAACGGTCGGCCTTGAAATGCCGCCGATGTGTGACGTCAAATGGTTCTACACCCAGTTGCTCCGGGCCATCGATGCCCCAGTCAGCGAGTCCCGTGCCAACATCCCGCTTCTGGCAGACCGCGTCGTTACCCTCTATCGCCTGACTGGAGTCCGCCAAATCCTAATCGATGAGGCGCACAACATGCTGATGGGCACGCTGCGCCAGCAGCGGATCATGCTGACAGTGATCCGCCATCTGACCAACGTGCTGGGCATCCCGCTTGTTCTCTTCGGCACCCAGGATGCCCGCGAGGCGCTGATGCACGACCATCAGCTCACCCGCCGGTTCCGATTCGTCGAGCTGCCGGTGTGGGAGGCGGGGGAGGAGTTCCAGACGATGGTCGGCAGCGTCCTGCGCACCCTGCCGCTGCGCCGGCCCTCAACCCTCACCGCGCGCTCGATCCGGGCGCTGCTTTCCCACTGCGGGGGAACCACCGCCAAGCTCTTCGAGACGCTCATCGACCTCGGCATCGACGCAATTCAGGTCGGCGAAGAGCGGATCACCGCCGACATGGTCAACGAGCTCATCGGACGGCCAGGGATGGGGTGACCGGCATGCGGCTGTTCGCGTCCATCCCGGATTTGCCCGTCGTTCCACCGCCGGCTCCCGGCGAGGCGCTGGGCGGTTGGGTGGAGGCGATCGCCGACATCTACGGCCTGAGCCGGGCCGATTATCTGGAGCGGCTCGGTGTACCACGCCGCTGGGTGACGGAGGCGATAAACCGGGACCTCGTGTTTCGGCCGCTGCCCAGCGTGATGGCGCGGCTGCAGGTCGACACGGGGATTGCTGAGGAGGTGCTGAGGGGAATGACTTTCACAGGGCTCGACCAGCCGCTGGAGGAGGTCTGCCGAAACTACTATGTTCCCTGCCCGGAGTGTGCCTATGAGGCGGAGCGTCAGGCGGATCGGCCTGTCGAGCTGTTGTACGCGCGAGCCGCTTGGCGCGTGGTGTGTCCCCTTCATCCTCCGGACTTGGACCCAGGGGATGTGGTGGCCGGGGTCCCGCTGCCGGTCTTCTACGACCAAGTTCGGCACGTCATCGGATTCCTCGATCGGGCGGCCTTCGACCGAACCCTGTTCCAGGAAGTGGTTGGGACCCGCTTGGCGCCTGCCTATTCCGTCGACGTCTTCCTGTGGTTCGTCTACCTGCTCAACAGCTTCCTCAGAGTCGAGGTCTTCGATATCGACACGATGCGCGAGTGCTGCGAGTTCCGCATCCTGGACGCCTACGACGCGAACGCCGACCTCCAGCCGGTGCCGCTGCCCGCGGAGGAGCGCAATGGGTTGGCCGTATCGCTGGTCCTGGCTTGGCAGCTCCTCACAGCGCCCTTCACCACCCTGTTTGCCGGCTTGCGCACGACCAACCAGGCCGGCCGCAAGACCAGGCGCGATGAGGGGCAGTTCATGGCCGTGATCCGAATGGTCCTAGAGTTCTGGCCGGGCGAGATTCTGGCGATACCGATGACGGGCAGTGCTCTGTCGGTTGGGTGGCCGCCGAAGGATACGATCGCCACGCGCACCGCCCAGACCCTCGCCAAGCCGTGGAGCAACCATGCCAGTTACGCGGAGCGCTTGGCCGAAGCCCATTGGAATCACACAGCCTGGGTCAGGGCGCTTCTGGCTGACCGATCCCTGGTCACGGGGCCCCATCATGTTTCGCACTTCCCATGGGTTGGCCCTTTCCATTACCGGCCGGTGGCGTTCAACACCCGGTCCGCGTCGCGGGTCGATGCCGCGCGTCAAGCGTCCTGGAACAAGCGCAACCTCGGTCTTGGTAAGCGGCCGGGTTTGTCACGGTTTCCAGAGGCGGCGATCCGGCGCGCCTCCACGGCGCCCCCGAACCAGCCAGCCCCTTGCCTGACGATCAGCCCACACATCTTGGATGCCGTCCGGCAGGTCTTTGAGGCTCATGGGCCATTGCCGAAGAAGCTCCGCGCCCGTGAGCGCCGTGCGCTCATGCGCAAGCTTTCAGCGGCCGCCACCAAACTTCTGGCCTTCCAGGCCGAAGGCGGCTTGAGCATGAGCCACGCGACCGCGGAATGGCCATTCCAGCACAGAGGCGAACCAACCAGCGATCCCCCTTAGGATCGATTCTCTGAGTGAACCTCATGGTCAAAACGGTCTTCAACGGGACGGGATACCGCCGAGGGGGCTCAGCATTGGCCATCAGCCCTGTTCCGGCTTTTCCACAGGGAGCTTTGCAGCCTTCCATGCCGTCCAGGAGCCGGGGACGTTGATCACATCCCGAAAGCCATACCGCTTGAGCAGGCTGGCCGCGATCGAAGCCCGATACCCGGTGCCGCAATAGGTCGCCACCGGCTTGTCGGGATCGAGTTCGCCCAGATGCTCCTCGAGATGTGGCAGGTAGGCGTGGCGGGCGGCCGGCACGCGGCCACCGGCCCACTCCTCGTCACTGCGCACGTCGAGGATGATAAGGGTCTTGTCCCGCCGATTCCGATCGAGCTCGTGTACGGTCCACTCGCGGACATGCGTCAACTCGAACGCCGCATTCTGCCAACTGGTCATGCCGTCGAGGAGATGGCCACCGATGTTGTCGTAGCCGAGGCGGTACAGGTGCTCGACGACGGGAACGAGGTCGCGCTCGCTCTCGACCACCAGCAGGAGCTCGCGGTCCGGATCGACTATCCAGCCCACCCAGGTGGGGAACTCCGGCCGCAGCGCAATGTTCAGGGCGCCCGGCACGTGCCCGCCGCCAAAGGCCAGGATGGAGCGCGTGTCGAGTACCAGGGACTCCGGCCTCGATGCCCGCTCCCGGAACTCGCCCGGCGGCAGCGGCGGCACGACGGGCAAGCCGCCGCGCAGTGGCGCGCCTGCGGCGTTGACCTTCTTCAGCCGGGCGTAGTGGCGCGGCGGCTCGGGCATGGCGCCGAGCAGCCATTCCACGAACTCGTCCTCGGATCTTGGCCGCAGCGCCTCGCTGTAGGCCCGCTCGTTTCCGATGGAGGTCTGGTTGCGGTCGCCGATTGCCCGGCCGCAGGACGACCCGGCGCCATGCCCGGGAAAGACTTCGACCCTGTCGCCCAGCGGCAGGAGCCTCTCGAAGAGCGAGCCATGCAGCTGCTTGGCGAGCCGCCGCTCCGTGCCACCACCCAGAAGGTCCGGACGGCCGACGTCGAGGTTGAACAGCGTGTCGCCGGTGAACACCGCGAACGGTTCCTCTCCCTGCTTGGCGTCGAAGGCGAACAGGCAAACGTGCTCCGGCGTGTGGCCAGGCGTGTGCAGGGCGCGCAGCCGCACGCCGCCGAGGTCGACTTCCTCGCCATCCCCGAGTTGGTGCAGGTCGAAGCGGTAGTCGTCAGACCGGCCGCCGTGGATCACGGCGCCGGTGCGCGCGGCCAACTCATGCGCGCCGGAGACGAAATCGGCGTGGATGTGGGTCTCGATGACATGCGCGATCCGCACGCCACGGCGCCGCGCGGCATCGAGGTACACGTCGACGTCGCGACGGGGGTCGATGACCACCGCCAGCCCTGTCACGTCGTCGCCGAAGAGGTAGGACAGCTGCGCCAGTCCCTCCGCCTCAATCCGGTCGAGTACCAGTCCCATGGTGATCGTCCTTTGTCCGGGAAACAGGTGCCCACACCCGCGCGCCAGCGATGCCGGACGCAAGCAATTGACCGTAGTTTCCTAATGTCTAATGGATTTGCTTGCGATCCGAACAGGCAGCGGCCAGAGTGGTTCCATGGGTGATGCGGCACTGGCGACAGGACTGACGTGGCATCCCGCCACTGCTCACGGACGGTCGAGCAGGGTTGGGTTGCGGCCACGTCCCTATCGCGGTTAGCCTCAAGAGAGCGTAGCAGGGAGACGGTGTTGGATCGCACGGCGACCATGGTTCGGAGACTGGTGGCGGGCCTGCTCATGCTGGCCGCGCTGGTTACCGTCGCCGGTTTGGGCACCGTCCAGGCGTTTCCCGGTGCGGCCTTCGCCCAGTCGTCCGATGCAGTCAGCGCGGTGGTGGACCAGCGGCAAGGCAGCGTGCAGGAGTTCGTGTCCACCGCCCGCGACGCCGAGCGGCCCTGCGGTCGCAACGGGAACGCGCCCGGTCTGGCGCGGTGTTCCACGGTTCAATGCATCACCGTCTGCGGCGGCCTGCCCACGGCCACATTCGCCATCCCTCCGCCCTCCGCAGACGGCGACGCGCAGAGCTTCGTGACCGACGACCCGTCGCTCGGCATCTCCACCATCCCGGACCTGCCACCCCCGCGTCCGTCCGCCTGAGCGGTCACGGAGCCTGCCGCGCGAACGGGCAATGCCCATCTCGCCAATCCCCTTCGTGACCGGATCGCCGGACACCGCCGCCCACAGGGCGCGGTGCCCGTTGGCTCGACCCTGCTCACGGACCATGACATGCTCTCCCCCCTGATGCGGCGCCATGTGCTGGCGCCGATCGCGGCGACCTTGGTCGCCATGCTGGCGCCGGCCTCCGCCGACGCAGCCGTTGGACCGATGTCGGCAAGCCAGGCATCGCACACGCAGATCCTCTCCCCTGTGAACGCGACGGGGGACCTGGAGACGGTTCCCGCCGGATTGCGCATCCTCCTTGAGGATGGGTGGAAGACTTACTGGCGCAGCCCCGGGGACGCCGGCATTCCGCCCCAGATGGACTGGACCGGCTCGACGAATGTCGCGTCGGTCGAGGTGCACTGGCCCGCGCCGCACCGCTTCTCCACCCTCGGCATCGAGACCCTAGGCTACAAGGGCGAGGTCGTTCTCCCTCTCGAGGTGAAGCCTGAACGGCCGGGCGACCCCATCTCGCTGCGCGGCAAGGTCGACCTGCTGGTGTGCAGCGACATCTGCGTCCCGGCCGCGCATCAGGTCCGGCTAGACCTTCCCGCCGGTGCGGCGGCGCCCGATGCGGATGCCGGCAACCTGATCGCCCGGTTCGACGCCCAGGTCCCCGGCGACCGAAGCGCCTCGGAACTGGCCGTCGAGCGGGTCTGGGCCGACGCCGCGCAGAAGACGCTCGCCGTCCGCGTGGCATCGGTCACGGTGCCATTGACGGAGCCGGATGCCTTCATCGAGGGCGGCGACTGGGCGTTCGGCAAGCCCGATGTGGTGTTCGAGGATGGTGGGCAAGCGGCAGTTCTGACCTTGCCGATCGCGGCGGGTCCCGACCCCGTCACCTTGCCGGGCAAGCCGCTCACCGTGACGGTCGTCGACGGCGGGCGGGCTGTCGAGGCCCCCGTCACCGTGTCGGCCGAGGCGCCCGCGGTCGCCGGCCGCATGGCCGATCTCCTCCCGTTCCTGGGGGTGGCCCTCTTGGGCGGTCTCGTGCTCAACCTGATGCCCTGCGTGCTGCCGGTGCTTTCCCTCAAGCTGATGACGGTCATCCGGCAGCAGGGGCAGGAGCGTCGCCGGGTGCGGTTGGGCTTCCTGGCGACGGCGGCAGGCGCCCTCACCGCCATGCTCGTCCTCGCGGGCACCTTGGCCGCCTTCAAAGCAGCGGGCGGGGTGGTGGGCTGGGGCATGCAGTTCCAGCAGCCCGTCTTCATCGCCGCCATGGTCGTTATCCTGCTCGCCTTCACCGCCAGCATGGCGGGAGCCTTCGAGGTCCGGCTTCCGTCATCGGTCATGACCATGCTGGGCGGCATCGGCGGCAACGGGTTGGCCGGGCACGTCGCCATGGGCGCCTTCGCCACCCTGCTGGCGACCCCCTGTTCGGCGCCCTTCCTCGGCACCGCCGTCGGCTTCGCCCTGGCACGTGGTCCGCTCGAGATCCTGGCCGTGTTCGGTGCGCTCGGGGTCGGGCTCGCCAGCCCCTACCTGCTCGTCGCGGCCTTTCCCAGTGCGGTCCGGCTGCTGCCGCGGCCGGGGCGATGGATGGGAGCCCTCCGCCACCTTCTCGCCCTGGCTTTGGCCGGGACCGCGGTCTGGCTTCTCACGGTCCTCGCCGCCCAGACCTCGGTCACCGTGGCCGGGAGCATCGCGGCGGTGGCCGCAGTCGCCATCACCGCCATGACGTTGGCCATGCGCGGCGGTCGGAACCTGCGCCTTGCGGCCATGCCGGTCGCGGTGGCGGCGCTCGCCGGGACGCTGGCCATCCCGGCCTTCCTCGGGCACCGCGCGATGGCGGCGCCGGACACCGCGGCGTCGTCAGCCCAATGGAGGCGGTTCGACCAGGCGGAAATCGGCAAACTGGTCGCCCAGGGCCAGACCGTCTTCGTCGACGTGACCGCCGACTGGTGCGTCACCTGCATCGTCAACAAGAAGATGGTGGTCGAGCGCCAGCCGGTGGCAGGCGCCCTGTCGGCCGATGGCATCGTCGCGATGAAAGCCGACATGACCAGTCCGGACGCGGCCATCATGACCTACCTCGCACAGCACGGCCGCTACGGCATTCCCTTCAACGTGGTCTACGGCCCCGGCGCGCCGCATGGCGTCGTCCTGCCCGAGGTGCTGTCCGAGGACGCCGTCCTCGACGCCCTCCGCAGGGCCCGGTCAGCCGGGTAAGCGAGCGCACGGGAGACGGGAGCGGTCAAGCGGCCTCTCCCCCGTACGTCATCCGACAGCCTTTCCCTGAACACCCGAGACCTTCCCCACATCCCGACCCCGGAGAATCATCCCATCATGGCTTCAAACCCGACCAAGATCTTCGCAGCCCTGCTGGCTTCAACCGTTGCCGTGGGCGTCGGTGCTGTCACAGTGTCCTCTTTCGTGGCGCCAACCTCCGCCGAAGCAACGGCGGTCCCGCCCATGGTCGCCGAACTTGGCCCCGAAGCACTGGCACGCGGGCCCAGCGTTGTGGTGGCCGGCAACCCCGAGGGCGATGTCACCCTGATCGAGTATTTCGACTACCAGTGCCCGGTCTGCCGTCGGATCCATCCGGCCGTCAAGCAACTTGCCGCCGAAGACAAAGGCGTGCGGATCATCCACAAGCACTGGCCGGTGTTCGGGGCCTCCTCGATCTACGCCGCCAAGCTCGCACTCGCCGCGCGTTGGCAGGACCGCTACGAGCAGGTCCACGACGCCTTCATGACCATCCCCGGCCGCCTTGACGATGAGAAGATCCGCAAGGCCGCCAGCGAAGCCGGACTGGACCTGGCACGGGCCGAGCGTGACCTGAAGGAGCACGATGCGCAGATCGACGCCGCCTTCAAGGAAGTGTCGGCGCAGGCGGCGGCTATCCAACTCCAAGGCACACCGGCCTTCGTCATTGGTGACTACCTGATCCCTGGCGGCTTGGACCTGAAGGCGATGAAGGAGATCGTCGCCGAGGTTCGCGCGAAGCGGAAGAGCGGGGACCAGGGATGAACACCAACGTGATCGCCCCCTCGACTCCCCTTGGCGGTCTCGCGCCGGTGCGGCCGTGGCATGGCACAGCAGCGGCTGTCGGCACCTTTCTGGTCCTCGGAACGGTCACGGCCGTGTGGCCAAACCCGGTGTTCGTGCGGATGACGCCGACCCAGGGCTTCGAGATCTGGCTGCTGGCGATCCAAGCCGTGCTGGTTGGCGTCTACGTGGCCATCCGGCGGCCGCGCTGCCCTGTCCGCGGGGCCAGTCTCGGCAGCCTGCTCGGGTTCCTTGGCATCGCCTGTCCGACCTGCAACAAGATTCTGCTCTTCGCCTTCGGGTCGGACCTGCTACTCGCCTATTTCGAGCCCTACCGGCTGCCGCTGGCCGTGGCCGGCGCGGCCGTGACGGTAGTGGCGGTCACGTGGGAGTGGAGGCAGCGCACCCGGACCGTGACCTGTCCTGTCGGGAGCGGTTTCGGACAGCCGGACGGCATCGGTACGGGCCGGCAGTGAGGATCCGGCGCCATGCCGTCCTCCGTTTCCATCGCGGGACGCATGGCGCCAAGGCGGTCGGAGCCCGATCGGGAACGCTTCAGACAAATCTAATGTTGGGATTGGACACCGGCGCAGCCCGCACCCCGTGCGGTTGTCCGGACACTGCAAAGTAATTCCGACAAAGGAGGCAATCTTGCTGCCAGCCACCGCGTCCCGCGTGGAAAACGCCACGTCCGAAGACCTCAACCGCCATTTCGCCAGCGAAATCGAGGAGAGCCTGCGCCACCACGCCGAACACCCGGAGCACATCGACCACCGACTGGACGAACTCGACCACGAATGGGACATTGAGCGGACGCTCGAGGCGAACGCCGCGACCCTCGCGCTGACGGGTACGCTGCTGGGCGCCTTCCTCGACCGGCGCTTCCTGGTCCTGCCCGCTGTCGTGACGGGATTTCTTCTCCAGCACGCGCTCCAGGGCTGGTGTCCGCCGGTTCCAGTGTTTCGGCGCCTCGGCATCCGCACCTCTGCGGAGATCGACCGCGAGCGTTATGCGCTGAAGGCCCTGCGCGGTGATTTCAGACGGCTCAACGCACCTCCTATGGACACGGACGCACCCCCGCGCCTGTGGGCCAGGGCAGCGTTGGACGCTACCGAGGCGTGAGCTTCCATCCAACCATCCTCGTCTACGAAGGAAATCCTTATGTCCAACCGTCTGAGAGTGGACGACCGCTTCACCATCGAGATGGCGCCGCCGACCACCGGGCGCGTGGAGGAACTGGTCCGCGAAGGCTACCGGTCCGTCGTGAACCTGCGGGCGCCGGGGGAGCAGGGCGAGATCCTGTCCCCGTCCGAGGAGGGTGAGATCGTTCGGCGCCACGGCCTTGAATACGTCAGCATTCCAGTCTCTCCACAGGACATGAACGAGGCGACGGCGGAACGCTTCGAGCGTGAGGTCTCACGCTTGCCAGGCCCGGTCGCCATACACTGCGCGTCGGGGAAGCGCGCCGGTCTCTTCACTTTCCTGCACGTCGCGCGCACCGAAGGGCTGTCGGGCGAGGAGGCGGTCGCCAAGGCGGAGACAATGGGCTTCCAGTTCGCGAGTCCGGACGCCAAGGCGTTCTTCACCCGCGCCGCTGACGCCAGAAGTACGCCAAGGGGAGGGTCTTCATGATCTTCCGCCAGGTGTTCGAGCCGGAGTCGTCGACTTACACCTACCTGTTTGGCTGTCGGGAGACTGGCCAAGCGATCCTGCTCGACCCCGTCATGGAAACAGTCGGGCGGGACCTGGCGCTGATCCAGCAGTTGGGGCTGCGGCTCGCCTACACGCTCGACACCCACATCCACGCCGACCACATCAGTTCGGCCTGCCGCCTGCGCAGCCTGACCGGGTGCAAGGTTGCCTACCCCGCCATGGACGGGTTGCCCTGTGCCGACATCGGGATCGCCGAGGACAAGCCGCTCACGATGGGCACCCTGGCGTTCAAGCCGCTCCACACGCCGGGCCATACCGACACCCACCACTGCTACCTCGTCGACCGGGGCGACACGCTGCGGGTATTCACCGGCGACGCTCTGCTGATCGACGGCTGCGGCCGCACGGACTTCCAGAACGGCAGCAGCGAGGCGCTCTACCGCTCGGTGCGCGAGAAGATCTTCACGCTGCCCGAGGACACGCTCGTCTACCCCAGCCACGACTATCAGCACCGGCACGTTTCGACCGTGCTCCAAGAGCGTGAGCGCAATCCTCGCCTGGGAGACACCAAATCCTTGGAGGAGTTCACCGGAATTATGGCGAACCTGAACCTGCCGTATCCGAGGAAGATCGACATCGCGGTGCCGGCGAACCGGCTCTGCGGCGACTGCCCCGACGATGCGCCCGAGGCGCTACGCCGCATCGGCGACAAATCCTTCCAGGGCGTGCCCACCTGACAGGAACCGTTGCCCCACCCCGAAAGGCACACCACTGCTGCGTAGCGCGGCGGTCGACTTCGCTCCCAACAATGGAGGGTCGTGGCCCTTTCACCGTCAGCCAGCCGCTTTCGAACACGCTCTCTTGATGAGGATCTGACCTTGCCCATGCCATATCAACGAACCGTTTTGCCTCTCGTTCTCGTCGGCACGCTTGCCGCCTGCACCGGTACGGGCACCGTGGCGCCGTCCGTCAGCCCACAGGGCAGCGCCGAGAGCACGAAGACCAATATGCTCGAGGCCGGAGCGGCCGCACTCCAGAGCAACGCGCCGCTCGGCGGCATGGACATCTACCTCGTCGGCTTCCATCCCATGAAGAACGCCCCCAACCACCAGATGGAGGCGCACCATTTCTGCCGTCAGATGAACGAGGACTTCGCCCAGTGCGCGCTGTTCGACGGCAACACCGCAAACGCCAATCTGACGGGCGTCGAGTACATCATCTCCGAGCGCCTGTTCGAGCAGCTGCCACGGCAGGAGCGCCAATATTGGCATCCCCACAACGGTGAGATCCTGTCCGGACAGCTGGTGGCGCCAAACCTGCCCAACGTCGCCGAGCACGAGCTGATGAAGAGCAAAATGAACAGCTACGGCAAGACCTGGCACACTTGGCAGTCGGAGGAGGGCACGCAGCCAAGCGATCGGCTGCCCTATGGTCCTCCCATGTTGGCATGGTCGTTCAACCGTGACGGCGAGGCCCGGCCAAAACTGGTCGAGAGTCGTGATCGTGAGATGAACATGTCGACCGCGGAACGCCGCCGTGCCCGTCAGGATCTCGTGCACACCGCCCGGCCGCAGGAGGGCGTGGATGCCCTCAAGGGCAAGTTCCCGCGGCCGACGCAAGACATTCCCGGAGTTGTGGACAAGCGCGCTACGCGCTGAAGCTCGGGAGCCGCGGGATGGGACGGGCGATGGTGCTCTGGAAAAGCCGTCAGTGCCACGATGCGCCGACACAGGGGGGCATGCGAAGTCCCCTGCCAGCCAAGAGTTGGTCTTGATCGAGGTTAATGCCCGGCTGCAGCGCCTGGGAAGATGCTGCTTCGATGGTGTTGATTTCGAAAAGGAGGCAGGATCATGCGTATTCTCACAGCCTCGGCGATCGTCCTCGCTTTGTCCTTAACGGCATTCCAGGGGTCCCTTGCACAATCGTCGTCTCAGAATGAGACCCCGATCTACGGCAGCCAACTGATGACGCAGCAGGAGCGGACGGCGTACCGTTCCCAGATGCGGCAGGCCAAGACAGCGGAGGAGCGCGAGCGCCTGCGCTTGGAGCATCATCGGCAGATGCAGGCTCGTGCCCAGGAACGTGGTGTCACTCTCCCGGATGAGCCTCCCCCGGCACCTCGACATGGCATGGGAATGGGACCCGGTGGTGGAACCGGTGCCGGAGGCAACCCGATGGGTCCTGGGGGTGGCCCCGGCGGCCAACGTCGATAGGAGGCGCCTCGCCGGCTTGAAGGACAAACATGGCGTCGAACCTGCATCGCAAAAGCGGGAATGAGCGGTTCTCCACCGAAAACTATCTCTTCGGAACGGCGCCCAATGTGTCCCTGTCCAGGCTGCAATCCCAATTGCAGTCGGGTCAACATGCGTTGGCGGTCACCGACGGTGAGGGGGCAACGGCGTCTGGCTGACCGAGCAGGGGCTTGAGGTGCAGTCCGTCGCCTTCTCTCCCGTCGCGTTCGAAATGGCGCAGCGACTGGCGGCTCTACGAGGCGCCCTGCAAGAGACGAGGTTGGCCGACCTCGAAAGCGGGACCGCGTGATCGCTTGCTGACCCGAATCGGCCCGGCAGCGGTGTTCCGCTTCCGGGCCGACCTGGGCGTCCGTTCCGTTGAAACCGCCTCAGAATAGGCCAAGGGCGCCCACGTTTCGGTACAGCATGTAGGCAGCCACGGCGAACAGCACGCCCGCGAATACTTGGGTCAGCGCGCCCTTACGCGTGGACAATCTCACCGCCGCCTTCATGCCTGCGAAGCCCCCGACCACGCCACCGGCGATGAACAGTCCGGCGACTGTCCAATCCACCAAACCGGAGAGCGCGTAGTTGGCCGCCGTGGTCAGACCGAAGGTTCCCACCGAAAACAGCGACGAGCCGATGGCGTTGATGACCGCCATGCCGCTGCCGAGCAGGAGGCCGGGGACGATTAGGAAACCACCCCCGATACCGAAGAAACCTGAGACGGCTCCGGTCAGGAAACCGATGCCGACCAGGCGCACCGCAATTGACTTGTTGATACGCACTGTCGGGTCGCCCTCGCTCCCTCTGCCCCGCAGCATGGAGACCCCAACCACGACCATTACCAGCGCGAACAGGAACAGCAGCCCCTCGCCGTTGACCGACTTGCCAAGGCTCGATCCGGCGAACGCACCCACCACGCCGGATGCGGCGAAGGTAGCCGCACACGGCCACTTTACCGTCCCGGCGCGGGCGTGCTGGGCCAGGTTGACGAAAGCGTTCGCGGCGACTGCCAGGGCGCTGGTACCAATGGCGACGTGGGGGTCCGGCACGCCCACGACATAGAGCAGCAACGGTACGGCGAGGATCGAGCCGCCGCCCCCGATCAGGCCGAGGGAAAAGCCGACCAGCGAGCCGGATAGGAT
>JBKHVJ010000090.1:0-3937 GCA_046570145.1 Alphaproteobacteria bacterium | reverse complement strand
GATCGGCAGCGCCTCCAGCAGGCGGTCGTTGCGCTTGAAGGGAGCCGCCTTGGCGTGCCTGGTCCAGTCGGGCTTGAAGGCGACCTGCGGCACCTTGCGGCTGTCGGCCCAGCGGGAAGCGATCTTTTCGGCACCCTTCGGCGAGCCGCCGTGCAGCAGCACCATGTCCGGGTGCTTGGCGCGGACCTTGTCGAGCACCGCCCAGATCCGGTGATGGTCGTTGCACTCGGCCCCGCCGGTGAAGCCGATCCGCACTCCGGTCGGCAGCAGCGGTTCGGTCTCGGCCCGTCGCTTGGCGGCGAGGAAGTCCCGGCTGTCGATCAGCGTCGCCGTCAGGGTGCGGTGGCTCACCAGCGATCCGGCGCGCGGCCGCCAGCTTGAGCCGGTGTGGAGCTCGAACAGGCCGGCGGCGTGGTCGCGGAAGACTTCCATGGCGGTGCGGCGCTCGATCAGCGTCAGCCCCTCGGCCAGCAGCCGCTCCAGCTCGACCGAGCGGATTTCCGAACCGTCCTGTTCGCGCTGGCTGCGCTTCTGGGCGTCCTCGTTGTCGTCGAGTTCGCGCCGCACCCGGTCGGCGGCGCGGTGGAACAGGTTGACGGTCGACCACAGCAGGTCGGCCAGATCGGGTTCCAGGCGGGTGTCGTTCAACGTCGAGACCAGGGCGTCGAAGATGTCGGCGAGGGCGGCGCGGATGGCGGTCTCGTCGGGCAACGGCCGGGGATCGGGATCGTCCTGGAAGGGCCGGTGGCCGTAGAGCTGGAGTTCGGTCAGGGCATGGTCGGTGGGGGAGGAGGCGTGACGGGGCTCGAACTCGGCGCTGTCGCGGTCGGTGGCCATGGCGGGTCGTCCTTCGGCGGGGGATCGGCCGCACCCAGCGCGGCCTTCGTGGCGATCCCTTCGCGGCGGGCGGGGCGGGTCCGCACCCTCGGGCCGCAGCGCGAGCGGAGGATGGCGGCGGGCGGCTTTCTTGTTGCGCGAGGAAGGCCGGCTTGGCCGGCCGGGGAAGAAAGTTGACCGCCGCCGTTGCGGACCCGGCCCGCTTGCCGCCCGATCGCCCGCTGGAAGGCCGTGGCTGCGGCCTTTTCCCGGCAGGAACGATTTCCCGCCGTTACCCACCGACGGCATCGGCGGTGCCGGGCGCCCTGCCGTTCTCACCGCTCCCATCAACCATCAGCCGGGAGCCAGAGGCGCGTGCCGTCCTCCGGGGCGAGCTGCGCTCGCAGATGCGCCCGTAGCGCCACCACTCCGCGGGCCAGCAGATCGTCGTTGAAATCCCCGAACAGCGGCGTGAGGATCCGCGCCTCGATGCCGGTGGCCTCGGCGCGACGTTCCAGGCGTTCCGCCGCTCCGCGTCCGGCGTCGTCGTTGTCGCAGGCGATGTAGAGGCGCCGGAGCGGCGGCGGGAACCGCAGGGCAGCGAGATGCCCGGCCGACAGGGCGGCGACCATGGGCAGGGACGGCAGGGCGGTTCGCAGCGCCAGCATGGTCTCGATGCCTTCCCCCGCCGCCAGGACATCGTGAGCCACACCGAAGCGGACGCCGTTGCCGAGCAGGTGCCCCAACGCCCGGCGCGGCGATGCCATCACCGCTTTGCCCCGGCCGGAGGGATCGAGCCAGGTGCGCTGCACGCCGGTGATCCGGCCCTCCCGGTCGGTGACGGCGGCGACCAGCGCCGGCCCTTGGGCACGCCGATCCGCGTCGGTCCGGTACCAGCAGCGGGGGTGGAAACGCAGGAAACCGGCGTTGCGGATTTCCGGAATTCCACGGTTGCGCAGATACGCCTCGGCCAATGTGCCGGCGATCGGCCGGGAGCGGGCGAACAGGCGGCGGGCGGCCTCCGGCGATCCAACCGGAGAACGCGGCTCCCACCGCCTTGGGGTTTCGACGATCCGTGGCAGGCTGAGAAACGAGCGGGCTTCCTCGAGCGCGTCGCCCAGCCGGTCGAGACCCTGATTCAACCCGATGAGATCGAGGAGGTCACCATGGTCGCCGGTGGCGCCGTCGGCCCATCGCCCGACACCCGCCCCGTGCAGGCGGACATAAAGGCTGCGCCCCGGCGTGTTGTGAACGTCGCCGATCCGCCAGTAACGCCCCTCGCGCCGCCCCTGCGACAGGTAATGGCGGCACACCGCCTCGGCCTCCCGCGCGAGGCGCTGCACCATTTCCGACACCTTGGACATGCGTGCCGGCACCTCACGGAACCGTCCGATCGACGACGCGCAGCAGGGGATGCTGGGCCAGCAGCGCGGCGAACACCGCCGGCCCACGCTCGCCGACCGGCACGAACAGCCGCAGGCTCCAGGCGATGATCTCCGTCATCAACCCCAGCGCCTTCAGCCGCTCGACCATGCCTTCCGTGAAACCGAACAGCTCGATCCGGTGGGCGCCCATCACCGTGACCCGCCGCAGGCGAAGCCCGTCGGCCAGATGCAGCGCCATCCGTTCTCCCAGCAGCAGAGCCCAGGCCTCCTCCACCGACGGCAGGGAAGCAGCCGCACCGGCGCCGATCCCGAAGTTCCGCTCGACGTCGGCCAGAGCTTCCGGCGCCACCACCCGGCCGATGATCCGCTCGCCTTCATCGGTCTGCAGCCGGACGACGCGCAAATTCGTGTCGGGCAGGCGCCGCCAGACCGGCAGCAGCAGGCCGGTCACGACGTGCAGCGTGCTGGTGGAGAACTCCGGCACGGCGGCGACCTCCGCCTGCCAAGCGGCGGTGAAGGGCTCCGGCGCGGCCGGACGCCATTGGCTCTGGGCCAGTTCGGCCAGCGTCACGGTCACACGCTCCATCGGCCGCAGCAGCCGCACCCGGCGCTCCAGCGTACCGTCGTCCAGCATCAGGCTGGCGGCGGGGACCTGCACCGCCGCCCGGCCCGAGCGGGCGTTGACCAGAAGGCGCGCCTGCGGACCGGCGCCCCGTTCCAGCGCCTCCTCCACGTTGAGCGGCTGGTTGCGGTCGCGCCGCGCCAGGGTGAACAGCCGGGTCTCCGCCCCGGTCGCCGGATGGGCATAGAGCGTGCGCCGCGCCGTCACCGTGAAACTGTCGGCTACCAGCGTCTCGACGCCGCGGTCGTAGGTGCCGGACGCGATGGCGCCTTCGATCTTCGCGGCCAACAGGTGCTCGAACACGCCGAACAGCGTGTTCTGTAAGCCGATGGTCAGGGCCAGCAGCCGGTTGAGGAAAGTGGTGATCGGCGGCAGTTCGTCCCGCAGACCGCCGTCGCGGTCGCAGAGCGCCAGTCCGGTCGCCGCCTCGAAGTCGCCCAGCGTGCAGCCCTCGACCTTGCCGGCGTGCAGCAGACCGTAGAGCTGGCGCAGGGCCGCCCGGGCGTAGACGGATTCCAGGTTGTCGTCGGCGCGGAACAGCCCCTGCCCGCCGGTCTGGCGCTGACCGCGGGTGATGGCGCCCAGCGTGTCGAGCCGGCGGGCGATGGTGGAGAGGAAGCGCTTCTCACCCCGGACATCGGTGGCGATCGGGCGGAACAGCGGCGGCTGCGCCTGGTTGGTCCGGTTGGTCCGCCCCAGCCCCTGGATGGCGGCATCGGCCTTCCAGCCGGCCTCCAGCAGGTAATGCACCCGCAGCCGCTGGTTTCGGGCGCCGAGATCGGCGTGGTAGCTGCGGCCGGTGCCGCCGGCGTCGGAGAAGACCAGGACGCGCTTGTCGTCGTCGAGGAAGGCCTGGGTCTCGGCGAGGTTGGCCGAACCGGGCCGGTTCTCCACCGCCAGCCGCTCCAGCCCGCCGGGATCGATTTTGCGGACGATGCGCCGACTGCGGCCGGTCACTTCGGCGACCATCTCGGTGCCGAAGCGCTGAATGATCTGGTCCAGCGCCCCGGGCACCGGCTCCAGCGACGCCAGCCGCTCGATCATGCGGTCGCGCCGCTCGACCGCCTCCCGGCACAGCACCGGCGGGCCGTCCCGCCACACCGGCCGGGACGAC
>JBKHVJ010000089.1:0-15325 GCA_046570145.1 Alphaproteobacteria bacterium | reverse complement strand
CGTCGTCGCCGCCGAGACCGCGATGCGCGCCTTCGAGAGCGACGGGCTCACCGCCTATCGCCAGCTTCCGCTGGTCGTGGTGCTGCCGCAGACGGTGAAGCAGGTCAGCCGCATCCTGAAATACTGCAACGACCGCAACATCCGCGTCGTGCCGCGCGGCGCGGGCACCTCGCTTTCGGGCGGCGCGCTGCCGCTTGCCGACGCGGTGCTGCTGGTGATGAGCCGCTTCAACCGCATCCTCGACATCGACTACGCCAACCGCACGGTCACGGCCCAGCCGGGCGTGACCAATCTCGGCATCACCAACGCCGTGCGCCACGAGGGCTTCTACTACGCGCCCGATCCGTCCTCGCAGATCGCCTGCTCCATCGGCGGCAACGTCGCCGAGAACTCCGGCGGCGTGCACTGCCTGAAATACGGCCTGACCGCCAACAACGTGCTCGGCGTCGAGATGGTGCTGATGAACGGCGAGGTGGTGCGCCTCGGCGGCAAGCACCTCGACGCCGAGGGCTACGACCTGATGGGCGTCGTCACCGGCTCGGAAGGGCTGCTCGGCGTCGTCACCGAGGTCACGGTGCGCATCCTGAAAGCGCCGGAGACGGCGCGCGCGGTGCTGCTCGGCTTCCCGTCGAGCGAACAGGCCGGCCAGTGCGTCGCCGACATCGTCGGCGCGGGCATCATCCCCGGCGGCATGGAGATGATGGACCGCCCGGCGATCCGCGCGGCCGAGGACTTCGTCCATGCCGGCTACCCGCTCGACGTCGAGGCGCTGCTGATCGTCGAGCTGGACGGCCCGGCGGCGGAGGTGGACCATCTGATCGACCGGGTGGAGGCCATCGCCCGCGACAAGGGCGCCTGCTATGCCCGCGTGTCCAAAAGCGAGGAGGAGCGGCTGGCCTTCTGGGCCGGGCGCAAGGCGGCCTTCCCGGCGGTGGGGCGGATTAGCCCCGACTATTACTGCATGGACGGCACCATCCCGCGCAAGGCGCTGCCGCTGGTGCTGCAGCGGATGCAGGAGATGTCGGACCGCTGCGGCCTGCGCGTCGCCAACGTCTTCCATGCCGGCGACGGCAACCTGCATCCTCTGATCCTCTACGACGCCAACAAGCCGGGCGAGTTGGAGGCGGCGGAGGAGTTCGGCAACGACATCCTGCGCCTGTGCGTCGAGGTCGGCGGCGTGCTGACCGGCGAGCATGGGGTGGGCGTGGAGAAGCGCGACCTGATGACCGACCAGTTCGACGAGGCCGATCTGCTGCAGCAGCAGCGGCTGAAATGCGCCTTCGACCCCGACGGGCTGCTGAACCCCGGCAAGGTCTTCCCCACGCTGCACCGCTGCGCCGAGCTTGGCCGGCTGCATGTCCACCAGGGGGAACTGCGCTTCCCCGACATCCCGCGCTTCTGAAGGGCCGCCGCTCGCCATGACCATCACCACCTTGAAGCCGGAAAGCGCCGCGCAGGCGGCCGACGCGGTGCGCTGGGCATTGTCGGCCGGCGAACCGCTGGAGATATTGGGCAGCGGCAGCCACCGCGGGCTCGGGCGCCCGGTGCAGGCCGGCCACGCGCTCGACCTGTCGGGTCTGTCCGGCGTGATCGCCTACGAGCCGGAGGAACTGGTGCTGACCGCGTTGGCCGGCACGCCGATGGACCTGATCCGCGGCATGCTGGCCGAACGCGGGCAGCATCTGGCCTTCGAGCCACCGGAGGGAGGAACCCTGGGCGGGCTGGTCGCCAGCGGGCTGGCCGGGCCGCGGCGCATCTCGGCGGGGTCCGCCCGCGACCACACGCTGGGGATCGCCGGGGTCAGCGGCCGGGCCGAGGCCTACAAGGGCGGCGGCAAGGTGGTGAAGAACGTCACCGGCTACGATGTGCCCAAGCTGATGGCCGGCTCCTTCGGCACGCTGACCGCGTTGACCGAGATCACGGTGAAGGTGCTGCCGGCTCCCGAGGACACCGCGACGCTTCTGCTGTTCGGGCTGGACGACGCGGCGGCGGTGGCGATGCTCGACCGCGCGCTGCGCAGCCCCTACGAGGTGTCGGGCGCCGCCCATGTGCCGGCTGGGATCGCCGCGCGGTCGGGCGTGTCCGCCGTGGCCGGGGCGGGCGGAGCGGTGACGCTGGTGCGGCTGGAGGGCTTCGGCCCGTCGGTCGCCGCGCGTGTGACCATGCTGCGCGAGGAGCTGCGGGCCGACGCGGTGCTGGGACGCGACGAGTCGCTGGCGGTCTGGCGCGAGGTGAGGGACGGGGTTGGGTTGGATGCGGATACCGACGCCCATCTCTGGAAACTCTCCGTCCCCCCCTCGATCGGCCCCTCAACCGTCGAGGCCATCCGCCGCAGGCTCGACATCGAGGTCTTCTACGATTGGGGCGGCGGGCTGGTCTGGATGGCGGCGCCGCCCGATTCGGGAGCAACCATCCGTGCCGCTCTCTCCGCCGGCGGACATGCCACGCTGGTGCGGGCGCCGGAGGCCGTACGCGCCGCGACCGACGTGTTCCAGCCCTTGCCCGACCCGCTGATGGCGCTTAGCCGCCGGGTCAAGGAGAGCTTCGACCCCAAGGGCATCCTCAACCCCGGCCGCATGTATGCGGGGCTGTAACGGGAAGACCGAACTCGATGCAAACGAACTTCTCGCTGGCCCAGCTGGCCGACGCCGCGATCCGCGACTCGGAACAGATCCTGCGCAAATGCGTGCATTGCGGCTTCTGCACCGCCACCTGTCCGACCTACACCATCCTGGGTGACGAACTGGACAGCCCGCGCGGCCGCATCTACCAGATCAAGGACATGCTGGAGAAGGGCGGTCCGCCGCCCGAAACCACGGTCAAGCACATCGACCGCTGCCTGTCCTGCCTGTCCTGCATGACGACCTGCCCGTCGGGCGTCCATTACATGCATCTGGTCGATCACGCCCGCGCCCATATCGAGGCGACCCACACCCGCCCGCCCGCCGACCGGGCGATGCGCGACCTGATCGCGCGGGTTCTGCCCAACCCGCGCCTGTTCCGGCTGGCGCTGCTGGGCGCATCGCTGGGACGGCCGTTCCGCGCCATGCTGCCGAAGCGGCTTTCGGCCATGCTGTCGCTCACCCCGGCCAGCGTCCCGGCGCCGAGCTACAGCGACCGGCCGGGCGTCCATCCGGCCCAGGGGCCGCGGAAGAAGCGGGTGGCCCTGTTGATCGGCTGCGCCCAGCAGGTGCTGGCCCCGCAGATCAACGAGGCGACCATCCGCCTGCTGACCCGCCATGGCGTCGAGGTCGTGGTGTCGAAGGGCGCCGACTGCTGCGGCGCCTTGACGCACCACATGGGCAAGGAGGATCTCGCCCATGCCGCCGCGAAGAAGACCATCGACGCCTGGACGAAGGAGATCGAGGGGGAGGGGCTGGACGCCATCGTCATCAACGCGTCCGGCTGCGGCACCAGCATGAAGGATTACGGCCACATGTTCCGCGAGGATGCCGCCTATGCCGCCAAGGCGGCGCGGGTGGCGGAGCTCGCCAAGGACGTCACCGAACTGATGGACGCGATCGGGCTGGCCCGGCCGGTGGTGGAGACGGGGCAGGCGGTCGCCTATCACTCCGCCTGTTCCATGCAGCATGGCCAGCGCATCAAGGAGCCGCCGCGCGCCCTTCTGCGCGCCGCCGGCTTTCTGGTGAAGGAGATCCCCGACGCGCATCTCTGCTGCGGATCGGCCGGCACCTACAACATGCTGCAGCCGGAATTGGCGGGGGAACTGCGCGCGCGCAAGGTCGCGGCCATCGAAAGCACCCAGGCGCAGGCGGTGGCGGCCGGCAATCTCGGCTGCATCACCCAGATCGCCTCCGGCACCGGCCTGCCGGTGGTCCATACGGTTGAGTTGCTGGACTGGGCGACCGGCGGCCCGATGCCGGACGCGCTGGCCGGGCGGGCGGCCTTCCGGCAGGCCAAGGTGATGGCCGCCTGAGACGAAGCGGGAGCATGGCGGCGCGTGCCGGCGTGGGCGGAGCCGGGGGTTTCGTACCCCCACAATTCTGTGTTTATCTGCGTTCATCTGTGTCAGAAGATCCGCCGCTTCACCGCGTTCCGTCCCAGCCCCATTCCGTTCAGGTCATCGCCTTGTCCTTGCCACCGTCCTCCTCGCCACCCACGGAAAACATCGGCATGAGCGCCGGCTATGGAATCACCCATCGCCTGTCGGCCTGGGGCGTTCACATCTTCACGGCCAGCGGCGCCGTGCTGGGGCTGCTCGGCCTGCTGGCGGCGGCGGCGGGCGATGCGAAGCTGTGCCTGATGTGGCTGGGCATCGCGCTGGTCGTCGACGGCGTCGACGGCACGCTGGCCCGCCGCGTTTCGGTCAAGCAGGTGCTGCCGGGCATCGACGGCTCGGCGCTGGACCTCGTCATCGACTACCTGACCTATGTCGTGGTGCCGGCGGTGTTCATGCACCGCTTCGGTCTTCTGCCGGAGGGGTTGGTCAGCATCGCTCTCGCCGCCTGGATCCTGCTGACGGCACTCTATTGCTTCGCCAATGTCGGGATGAAGAGCGGCGACAATTATTTCGTCGGCTTCCCGGCGATCTGGAACGTCGTCGCCCTCTATCTCTGGCTGCTCGACCTCAATCCCTGGTTCAATGCGGCGGTGGTGGTGGCGCTGGGGCTGCTGACCTTCACCACGGTCAAGTTCCTGCACCCCTTCCGGGTCAAGGCGCTGATGCCGCTGAACATCGCGGTGACGACGGTGTGGCTGCTCTGCTGCATCGCGCTCGTGGTGTTGGAGCCGGCGCGTCCGGGCTGGCTGTTCGGCCTGTGGCTGGCGACCTCGATCTATTACGGCGCGGTCTGCGCATGGCGGAGCCTGCGCGGCCCCTGATCTCCGGGATTCCAGGGTTGGGGAACCGCTCTGCGTGATGGGTGTTGCCTGGATGAAAATCCGGCATCGCACCAGAGGGAACCCCGCCTTGGCCGCAGACCATCCGATCCGGATCGGCACCGCCGGCTGGGGGATTCCCAAGCTGTCCGCCCCGGCCTTTCCCGCCGACGGCTCCCATCTGGAGCGCACCGCCCGCGTCATGGCGATGACCGAGGTGAACAGCAGCTTCTACCGCCCGCACAAGCCGGAGACCTGGGCGCGCTGGGCCGCCTCCACCCCGCCCGGTTTCCGTTTCGCGGTGAAGCTGCCCAAGACGATCAGCCATGAGGCCCGGCTGGTGGGCGCCGACGCGGCGCTGGAGCGTTTCCTGGCGGAGGCCGGGATGCTGGGCGACCGCTTCGGTCCGCTGCTGGTCCAGCTGCCGCCCAGCCTGCGCTTCGACCGCTCGGTCGCGGAGGATTTCTTCGCGCTCCTGCGCGCCCGCTTCGACGGCGATGTGGTGTGCGAGCCGCGCCATGCCTCCTGGTTCACCGATGACTCTCAGTCCCTGCTGATCGCCCACCGCGTCGCCCGTGTCGCCGCCGATCCGGCACCGGTTCCGGGAGCCGGGGAACCCGGCGGCTGGGATGGGCTGCGCTACTGGCGGATGCATGGGTCGCCGGTCATCTACCGCTCGGCCTACGAACCGGCGCTGCTGGACGCGCTGGCCGACCGCCTCCTGGCCGAGACGGCGTGGCGGCCGGTCTGGTGCGTCTTCGACAACACCGCCGACTTCCACGCGGTGGACGACGCGCTGGCGACGATGGAGAGGCTGCGGGTCCGGTCATAGGCGCCATTCTCTATCGGACGACCCCCAGCACGACCGAGACAGTGCATTGTTGCAAGGCTATCCTGCCGCGAAATGCCCCCGATAGGAGGGGTGACGGCGTGCAGGCGGTGTGGTTATGGAGTTCGTCGTCCTACTGCTGATCTTCGGCTTCATCACCCACCGGCTGGACCGGCGGCTGAAGGCGCAGGAGGCGGAAATCGCCGCGCTGCGCGGCAGGCTGGACAAGGCGCCGACCGGCGCCGTCCCCCTGCAGGTGGCCCCACCCGTCGATGCGGCCACGGAAGCGTTTGAGGAAGCGCGGCCTGAGGAGGTCGCCGAACCGGTCCTTGCCACCGAGGCGGCTCCCCCGCCGGAACAGGCCGCGCAGCCGGCTGCGCCGGAACCCGCCGCAACACCGTCCACCCCACCGGCGCGGGCGGGCTGGCGCGAGTTGGAGGAATCGCTGGCCTCGCGCTGGCTGATCTGGCTCGGCGGCGGCACCATGGCGCTGGCGGCGGCCTTCTTCATCAAGCTGTCGGTGGAGCATGGCTGGCTCGGGCCCGGCGTGCGGGTGGCCCTGGGTCTGCTGGCCGGCTTCGGGCTGATGGTGGGCGGCGAATGGCTGCGCCGCCGGCCGGCCCAGCGCGCCGTCGCGGCGCTCCGACCCGATTACGTGCCGCTGGCCCTGACCGCCGCCGGCCTGTTCACCGCCTTCGCCAGCGTCTATGGCGGCTTCGCCCTGTTCGACCTGTTCGCGCCGCTGGTCGCGTTCGCATTGCTGGCGGCACTGTCGCTGGTCGGCATCGGGCTGTCGCTGCTGCAGGGGCCGTTCATCGCGGCGCTGGGTCTGCTGGCCGGCTATGTCACGCCGCTTCTGATACCGTCCGACAATCCCGACGCCTGGGGCCTGTTCGCTTATCTGCTGGCGCTGAACGGCGCCGGCATGGCGGTGGTGCTTTATCGCCGCTGGCGCTGGCTCGGCTGGGGGGCGCTGGCCGGGGCGGCGCTCTGGCCGCTGGTGTGGATGATCGACCCGTGGCGCAGTGGCGACGCGCTGCCGACCGGCCTCTACCTGCTGCTGACCTCCGCCCTGTTCCTGGTTCCGGCCGTGTTGGGCGTGGTTGCGGGAACCGCGGAGGACCGGCTGGCGGAGCCGGCGCCCGCCACCGGCTGGCGCAGGGCGGTCCCCGACTGGATCCGGCGCAAGCAGCGCCATCCCGTCGACCGCTTGGCGATGATGGCGATGCGGGTGTTCGGCCTGCTGGTTGCCGCCGTCACCTGGAGCGATGGGCATGACGCGGTGTCGCTCACCGTGCTGACCCTCTTCGCGCTTCTCGCCATGGCCGCCGGTCGGCGGACCGAGCGGATCGCCGGCGTCGCCTGGATCGCGGCGCTGACCGTGCTGCTGTCGCTGGCGCCCTGGAGCCTGCCCTATGTCCCGTCCAGTCCGCCGCCGCTGACTGCGGAGGGTCAGCCGCTGATCGTCGCCGACCCGGCCGGCTACCCGGCGGCGGTCGCGCGCTTCCTGTGGGTGGCGGGCGGCTTCGCGGCGCTGTTCGGCATCGGCGGTTTCGCCGCCTTGTGGGGTGCCCGGCGGGCGGCGCTGTGGGCGTCGCTGTCGGCCCTGACGCCGCTCGTCCTGCTGACGCTGGCCTACGCCCAGGTGGCGCCGCCGGAGACCGCCGTCGGCTGGCCGGCCGCGGCGCTGGGGCTGGCGGCTTTGCTGGTCGCCGGCACCACGCCGCTGGCCCGCCACCGTCACCGGCCGGGCGCGGCGCTGGGGCTGGCCGCCTTCGCCGCCGGGGCGAGCGGCGCCATCGCGCTCGGCGCCACCATGACCCTGCAGGAGGCGTGGCTGACCGTGGCGCTGGCGATGCAGGTGCCGGTGCTGGCATGGCTGGAGCGTCGGATGACCCTGCGCGAGCTGCGCGGCGTCGCCCTGCTGGTGGCGGTCGCCGTGCTGGTGCGGCTGGCGATCAACCCCTATGTGCTGGATTACGAAGGCTATGCCTGGATCGCCTACGGCTATGGCCTGCCGGCGCTGGGCTTCCTGGTGGCGGCGCGCCTGATGCGGACGGCACCGGACGGGAGAGGCGACGATCTGGTGGTGATGGTTCTGGAGGCCGGCGCCCTGATCTTCACCACCCTGATGCTGTCGCTGGGTATCCATCGCTGGATGGCCGGCAGCCTGGAGGCGGAGCCGTCCGGCCTGACGGAGGTGGCGCTGCACACCCTGTCCTGGCTGGGGCTTGCCCTGCTGCTGGCGGCAGACCGGCGGTGGAGCGCGCGGCCGGTGGCGGTGTGGGGCCGGCGCCTGCTGGTCCTGCTGGCCGCCGCGACCGCCTTCTTCCTGCATCTGCTGGGATTGAACCCGCTGTGGAGCTTCGAGTGGGTCGGCACCTGGCCGGTGGTCAACCGGCTGCTGCTGGCCTATGGCGCGCCGGCCGTCCTGCTGCTGCTCTATCTGTGGTACGATCCGCCGCCGTCGCGCAGCCTGCGGAGTGCCGCGCCGGTCCTGCCGATGCTGCTGATCGCCACCAACCTCGCGCTGGAGATCCGCCGCGCCTTCCAGGGGCCGATCCTGAACGGCTACGAGACCTCGGACGCCGAATGGTACGCCTATTCGGTCGGCTTCCTGCTGTTCGCGGTGGCGATGCTGGTGGCGGGCATCCGTTTCGGCTGGGGCTGGATGCGCCATGCCGGGCTGGTGCTGGTGCTGGCGGTGGTCGCCAAGGTGTTCCTCAGCGACATGTCGGACCTGGAGGGGATGTACCGCGTCGCCTCCTTCCTCGGCCTCGGCGTCTCGCTGGTCGGCATCGGCTGGCTGTACCAGCGGCTTCTGCGCCCACCCGCCGCCGGCACCCCACCGGAGCCGCCGCTCTCTCCAGCAGACGATTTGCCAACGGATGATCTGTTGGACCAACGGACTCGTTGACAGGCCGGGCTGGGAACGCTCCCATACGGTGAAGGATGGGCTGGGACTGAACCCGCCCCCCGCCACCGGAGGAGCAGCGCCAGATGGACCGCGAGACGCACGGTAACGCCTATCCCATCCTTCCCGACGGCGAGGAGGGCTTCACCGTCGAGGCGGCGCGGATGAAGTTCGGCCCCGGCATGTTGGCCGAACTGGGCGGCGACGCGCTGTCGCTGGGCATGACTAGGGTGGCGCTGTTCACCGATCCGCGCGTGGCGGCGACGGCGCCCTTCGCCATGGCGCTCGAGTCGCTGAAGCGGGGTGGCGTCGATCCGGTGGTCTTCGACCGCTGCCGGGTGGAGCCGACCAGCGCCTCCTTCCTCGACGCCGCCGATTTCGCGCGGGACGGCGGCTTCGACGGTTATGTCTCCATCGGCGGCGGATCGGTGATCGACACCGCCAAGGCGGCCAACCTCTACGCGACCTATCCGGCCGACTTCCTCGCCTATGTCAACAAGCCGCTGGGGGAGGGCATCCCGGTCCCCGGCCCGGTCAAGCCGCACATCGCCTGCCCGACCACCTGCGGCACCGGCAGCGAGACCACCGGCGTCGCCATCTTCGACCATGTGGAAAAGCAGGTGAAGACCGGCATCTCGTCCCGCCATCTGCGCCCGAGCCTCGCCGTCGTCGATCCGCGCACCATCGACAGCCTGCCGCCCGGCGCCATCGCCGCCACCGGCTTCGACGTGCTGACCCACGCCATCGAGAGCCACACCGCGCGCCCCTTCCGCTCGCGCCCGCGCCCTGAGTCGCCGACGGCCCGCCCGCCCTACCAGGGGGCCAACCCGTGGTCGGACATCGGCAGCCTGCAGGCGATCCGGTTGGGCGGGCAATGGCTGGAACGGGCGGTCAACGACCCCGACTGCGCCGAGGCCCGCGACGCGCTGATGTTCGCGGCGACGCTGGCCGGTCTGGCCTTCGGCAATGCCGGCGTCCACATCCCGCACGCCATGTCCTATTCGGTGGCCGGGATGAACCACAGCTTCACCGCCACCGGCTACGAGACGGTGGACCCGATGGTGCCGCATGGTATCTCGGTGGTGCTGAACGCCCCCGCCGCCTTCCGCTTCACCGGCCCGGCGGCGCCGGAAGCCCATCTGCGCGCCGCCGAGGCGCTTGGCGCCGAAACCCGCGGCGCCTCGCCGGAGGATGGCGGCGAGTTGCTGGCAACGCGGCTGATCTCGATGATGCGGGCGACCGGGTTGCCGAACGGGTTGTCGGCACTGGGTTACGGCGAGGCCGACATTCCGGGGCTGGTCAGGGGAGCCGCCGCCCAGCAACGCCTGTTGACAATCGCCCCGCGCCCGCTGTCGGAGGACGACCTGCGCGGGCTGTATGCGGACGCGATGCGCTACTGGTGAGGGAGGCAAGACTCCCTCTCCCGGGGCGGGAGAGGGTAAGGCAGCCAATCCTCAGAACTGTTCCTCGCTCAGCGCCATCACCGTGTTGCGGGCGCTGGCGATGGTCGGCAGCAGGGCGGGGGCGGTCGCCAGAACCTGCTCGGCGTAGAAGCGGGCGACGATCAGCTTGGTTTCCAGGAAGGAGGCGTTGGCGCCGGGCTGGCGCATGCCTTCCATCGCCTTCATCGCCGACCGCGCCAGCATCCAGCCGCCGGCCACACTGCCCCACAGCTTCAGGTACGCCACCGCGCCGGCCGCGGCCCCCTGCAGGTCGCCTTCTGCCTGGGTCGCAACCATCCAGTCGATGGCCTTGTCCAGCGCGTCCAGCCCGGCCGATAGCTCGGTCCGGATTACGGCGAGGTCGTCGCCGGGGGCGGCGCCCAACTCTTCCACCGTCGCGCGCATGTCGGCGACGAAGGCCCGGGCCGCCGCACCCTTGTCGCGGCCGGTCTTGCGGAAGGTCAGGTCGTTGCCGTGGATGCCGTTGGTGCCCTCGTAGATCGGGGTGATGCGGGCGTCGCGGTAATGCTGGGCGGCGCCGGTCTCCTCGATGAAGCCCATGCCGCCATGGATCTGCACGCCGGCGGACGCCACCTCGCAGCCGATGTCGGTGGACCACGCCTTGACGATGGGGGTCAGCACGTCGACCCGCGCGGTGGCGGCGGCGCGCACCGCCGGATCCTCGTGGTGGCGGGAGATGTCCAGCTGCGTGCCGGCATAGAGCGCCAGCGCCCGCGCCGCTTCGGTCTTGGCGCGCATGTCCAGCAGCATGCGGCGCACGTCGGGATGCTTGATGATGGCGACGCCGGAGCCCTTGGGATCGGCCAGATCCTTGCTCTGCACGCGGCTCTTGGCATAGTCGCGGGCCTGCTGGTAGGCGCGCTCGGCGATCGCCACGCCCTGGATGCCGACGCCGAGCCGGGCGTTGTTCATCATGGTGAACATGTATTCGATGCCGCGGTTCTCCTCGCCGACGAGATAGCCGATGGCGCCCTCGTCGTCGCCATAGGCCATCACCGCGGTCGGGCTGGCCATGATGCCCAGCTTGTGCTCCAGGCTGGCGCAGCGCAGGTCGTTGCGCTTACCCGGCGTGCCGTCGGGGTTGGGCAGGAACTTCGGCACGATGAACAGGCTGATGCCCTTGATGCCGGCCGGGGCGTCGGGCAGGCGGGCCAGGACCAGATGGACGATGTTCTCCGTCAGGTCATGCTCGCCATAGGTGATGAAGATCTTCTGGCCGGTGATGCGATAGCTGCCGTCGCCGGCCCGCACCGCCTTGGTCCGCACCGCGGCGAGGTCGCTGCCCGCCTGCGGTTCGGTCAGGTTCATCGTCCCGGTCCATTCGCCGGAGATCAACTTCGACAGATAGACCGCCTTCTGCTCGTCGCTCGCATGCTCGGTCAGCAGATCCACCGCGCCCTGGGTCAGCAGCGGGCACAGGCCGAAGGACAGGTTGGCGGCCTGCCACATCTCGTTCACCGCGAAGGCGACGGTCCAGGGCAGGCCCTGCCCGCCATAGTCCGGCTCGAAGGGCAGGCTGTTCCAGCCGGCCTCGGTGAACTGGCCGTAGGCCTCCTTCCAGCCGGTGGCGGTGCGGACGACGCCGTTCTCCAGCTTCGCTCCCTCCTTGTCGCCCACCCGGTTCAGCGTGGCGAGCACGCCGGAGGCGAATTTGCCGGCTTCCTCCAGGATGGCGTCGACCAGATCGGGAGCGGCGCTGTCGCAATGGGGCAGGGCGGCGATGGCATCGAGGCCGACCACCTCGTTCAGGACGAAGCGCAGATCGTCGACCGGAGCGGTGTAGGTCATGGCAGGGCAATTCTCCCAGGGCGGATTTATAAGGGACGGATTGTTTTGTTTACCTATACGTTAACATACAGCATCGAATGGCGCTTGGCGAGAGGGTGGGATGCCGCGTCGATGAAGGCTAGGCCCGCCACGCGCCCGCATCAAGTCCCCACCCGGCTGGCACGGTGTCTGCATAGGAGTGTCCGCCTCCCACCGGGGCCTTCACACGGGGATCGACCCATGACCTACGCTTCCGCCCTCGGCAATCCCAGCGACACCGCCGCCCAGCAGGCCCGCGCTTCCCGCGGCCCGGCAAATGTGGAGGCCGCCGTTCGCAATGCCAGCACCAGGACGGGGGTCGATTTTTCCTACCTCATGGAAAAAGCTGCCGTGGAGAGCGGCTATCGCACGGACATTAAGTCCTCCTCCTCGTCGGCGACCGGGCTCTACCAGTTCATAGACAGCACTTGGCTGCAGACGATGAAGGAGCATGGCGCCGATCACGGCTATGGCAAATATGCCAACGCCATCCAGACCCGCAGCGACGGCCGCCCCTATGTCGCCGATCCGGAGATGAAGCGGGAGATTCTGGAGCTGCGCAAGGATCCGACCGCCTCGGCCCTGATGGCGGCGGAATACACCCGCGGCAACAAGGAGTATCTGGAGGAGACGGTGGGCGGCAAGATCGGCTCGACCGAGCTGTACATGGCGCATTTCCTGGGGGCCGGCGGCGCGTCGAAGTTCCTGAACGCGATGCAGGAGAATCCCGGCCGCACCGCCCGCGACGTCTTCCCCGACGCGGCGGCGGCCAACAAGAACGTCTTCTACGACAAGGCCACCGGCAAGGCGAAGTCGCTGAAGGAGATCTACGACCGTTTCGCCGGCAAGTTCTCGGAGAATCCGTTGGCCAGCTTCGCCCCGGCCCAGGCGGCGACCGACGCGGTGCGCAAGCAGGACATGCCGGACGGTTTCACCACCCAGGTGCCGATGGCCCCGGCCAAGTCGCTGAACGGCACGCCGCTGTCGATCTATCAGGTGCTGGCGCTGAACGCGCTGGAGACGCCGGACGAGGTCGACAGCATCAGCGGACGCCCGGCCCGACTGCGCGACAAGGAGAACCGCCGCATGCGCGAGGAGCCGGTGCGGACCGACCAGACGGCGGGCAACGGCGTCGCCATGGGCTTCGGCCTGGGGCTCGGCCGGATCGTCGGGTCTGAATCCTCGACGCCGGTCGCCTCCGCAACCGCGGGCGCTGCCGGCAAGGATGCCGTGAGCAAGGCGGCTTGAGCGGGGTTGCCTGAGGAGCAGAGGGGCAAAATGCCCTACGCTGGCGCTTTGACTTGACGGCCGGATGGGTGCAAGGTCGCGCCGTTTTATGGCGCTCACCCCTCAGGACCGATCATGAGCAACCAGCAGCCCGCCGTCACCTTCGACGAAATCCGCGCGCTCGTGCGCAACCTGCCCGGCCCCGACCTGGAGGCCGGCACCGCCGCCCTCCAGCGCGAACGGCAGCTGACCAAGCCGGCGGGCTCGCTCGGCCGGCTGGAGGAGATCGCGCAGTGGATGGCGACCTGGCAGGGCGAGCATCCGGCCGACGTGCGCCGCCCGCGCGTCGCCGTCTTCGCCGGCAACCACGGCGTCGCCGCCCGCGGTGTCTCGGCCTTCCCGGCCGAGGTGACGGTGCAGATGGTCGCCAACTTCCAGAATGGCGGGGCCGCGGTCAACCAGCTCTGCGAGGTGGCCGACGCCGACCTGCGCGTCTACGAGCTGGATCTTGAGAACCCGACCGCCGACTTCACCCAGGGCCCGGCCATGGGTGAGGAGGAATGCTGCCGCACCATGGCCTACGGCATGATGGCCGTGGAGATGGGCGTCCAACTGCTGGCGCTGGGCGAGATGGGCATCGCCAACTCGACCTCGGCGGCGGCGCTCTGCCTTGCCCTGTTCGGCGGCGAGGCGGCCGACTGGACCGGCCGCGGCACCGGCATCGACGATGCCGGCCTTGCCCGCAAGATCGCCGCGGTGGAGGCCGGCGTCGCCGCCAACCCGCAGGCCAAGGACGACCCGTTCGAGGCGTTGCGCTGCCTGGGCGGCTACGAATTCGCCGCCATCGCCGGCGCCATCCTGGCCGCCCGCGTCGCGCGCGTGCCCGTCCTGCTCGACGGCTTCGCCTGCACCGCCGCCGCCGCCGTGCTCTACAAGGCCGACCGCCGCGCGCTCGACCATTGCATGGTCGCCCACCGCTCGGTCGAGCCGGGCCACACCCGCCTGATGCAGGCCATCGGCAAGGAGCCGCTGCTGGACCTCGGCATGCGCCTGGGCGAGGGCTCCGGCGCGGCGCTGGCGATCAACATCGTGAAGTCGGCCGTCGCCTGCCACGCCGGCATGGCGACCTTTGCCGACGCCGGTGTCAGCACGCAGGGGTAACGATGGGTGCGGATGTTGTGGGGGCGGCTTTCGCCCTCACAACATCCCGTCGGCCAGATCGCTGATCGCCGCCGACAGGAACAGGTCCAGCATCACCAGGGCCGCGGCGGCCAGCCCCGACAGCGACAGGGCGGTGCGCAGGACGAACCACTGGTAGGTCAGCATCGCCATCAGCACGCCGAAGACCAGCGCTTCGGACACTCCCGACGGCAGCAGGCCGCTGGCCGACAGCACGATGGCCGGCAGGTAGATCGCCATCTGCACCACCGCCGACCAGTTGTAGGCGGTCAGCGCGCCGGGATAGAGCTCCTCCTTGCCCATCAGTGCCGACAGGCGGAACAGGGCGAGCGGGAAGGCCGTCCAGCTGACGACATAGGCGATGCCCTCCACCGTCACCAGCTGCAGCACCGGCGTGGCGTCCAGCTGGTCCCACAGCCGGATCGCCAGCAGCAGCGCATAGGCGGGCAGCACCACCAGCGCCGCATAGAAGGAGTTCAGTGCCCCTGTGGGCGTGCGGTCGAAGAACTCCATCCCCGTCCGGTCGAAGCGGGCCAGCCGCCAGGCGCCGGTCAGCGCGGACAGGATGGCGGGGGTGGTCAGCGGCATCATGGTGTCCCGGTTGGAGGACTCACCCGGCAAGGCGCGTGAAGACGCCCTTCAGGATGGCCTCGTAGATGTCCGTCAGCCGGCGGAGATCCTCCACCGAACAATATTCATCGACCTTGTGCATGGTCTGGCCGACCAGCCCGAACTCCACCACCGGGCAGACATTCTTGATGAAACGGGCGTCCGACGTGCCGCCGGTGGTCGAGTATTCCGGACGGCGTCCGGTCACGCCCTCCACCGCCTCGGCGACCAGCTCGGTCAGCTGTCCGGGCGGGGTGACGAAGCTGTCGCCGGAGCGGTAGACCTCCAGCTCATAGGCACCGCCGATGGCATCGAAGGTGCGGCGCAGCCACGCCTCGATGCCGGCCGGGGTGTGGGCGTCGTTGAAGCGGATGTTGAAGGTCGCCTTGCCCTGCGCCGGGATGACGTTGGTCGCCGTGTTGTCGACGTCGATGGTGGTCAGCGCCAGGGTGGAGGGCT
>JBKHVJ010000088.1:0-3956 GCA_046570145.1 Alphaproteobacteria bacterium | reverse complement strand
CGAACCGCTGAAGGCGCAGCTCGCCGCCGCGCCGGAAGAGATGATGACCGCCGCCGATGCCAACTGGCAGGCGATGGACCGCATCATCCGCAGCGCCCAGGCGCAGGGCACCCGGGTGGCGGTGGTGATCACCCCCTATTTCCCGACCTATGCCGGCAAGCTGAAGAACTTCGACGCCTTCTTCGCCGAGATGAAGAGCCGTCTGCCGGCCGGCGTGACGGTGATCGACGCCCGCCGCGCCGTGGACAAGGACGAGCTGTTCATGGACGCCCTGCACGTCAACGAGGACGGCGTGCGCGCGATGTTCGCGGCACTGGAACCGGAATTGCGCCCGCTCGGCAGCTGTCCGGTGGAGGCCATCGCCTCGCTGACGGCCGCGGGAACGGTGGCGGGGACGGTGGCGGGAACAGCCTCCACCCATTGACGAAGGGGGCGCCCGCCAGGACGCCCCCTCTCCTTTTCACTCAGTAAAGCCCGCCGGTGCCCAGCGTCGCCGCGGCCGGCGGTGCCGGGACGCCCGGCTGGGCGCTGCCGAAGCCTGCGTTCGGATCGCCCATCATGGCGCCGGCCCCTTGGACCGAACCATCCAGCACCATCTGCGGCTGGTCCGGGTTGGGTTCGGTGCCGGGCAGGAAGGCCTCCCAGATGGAGCGGCTGTCGCCGGGCTGAGCCAGCTGTCCGTTGGCCGGATTCACGCGGACGAGGCGCAGGCCGGGCGGGACGCGGAACGGCGTCGCCGGCTTGTCCTTCAACGCCACCTGCATGACGTCCTTGAACACCGGCACCGCTGCGGAGCCGCCGGTCTCATGGCTGCCCAGCGAGCGCGGCTGGTCGAAGCCGATGTAGGTGCCGACCACCAGATCGGGCGAGAAGCCGACGAACCATGCGTCGTGGCTGTCGTTGGTGGTGCCGGTCTTGCCGGCCAGCGGCTTGCCCAGCGATTTCAACGACGCGGCCGTGCCGCGCTGGACCACGCCTTCCAGGATCGAGACGATCTGGTAGGTGGTGCGCGGGTCGTTCACCTGCTCGCGGGTGTCGGGAACCGCGGGGACGGCCATGCCGTCCTTCCAGGCGACGTTGGTGCAGCCTTCGCAGGCACGGTTGTCGTGGCGGAACACGGTCTTGCCGTTGCGGTCCTGCACGCGGTCGATGAAGGTCGGCACCACCCGCTTGCCGCCATTGTCCAGCATGGCGTATGCGGTGGCGAGCCGCAGGACCGTCGTCTCGCCGGCGCCCAGCGACATGGGCAGGTAGGGCTGCAGGTTGTCGACGATGCCGAACTTCTCGACCAGGGCCTTGACCTTGTCCATGCCGATCTGCTGGGCGAGCCGGACGGTCATGACGTTGCGCGACTTTTCGATGCCGACGCGCAACGGGGTCGGGCCGTAGAATTCGTGGCTGTAGTTCTCCGGCCGCCAGACCGGCTGCCCGCCGCCCGGATCGAAGGCGAAGGGCGCGTCCATCACCAGCGACGACGGGGTGAAGCCCTGGTTCAGCGCCGTCAGGTAGACGAAGGGCTTGAAGGAGGAACCGGGCTGGCGCAGCGCCTGGGTGGCGCGGTTGAACACGCTCATGGCCGGAGAGAAGCCGCCGACCATCGCCAGCACGCGGCCGGTGTGGGGATCGAGCGCAACGAGGCCGCCCTGCACCTGCGGGATCTGGCGCAGGGCGTAGCTGCCCGGCGGCAGTTCCTTCGCCGCCTGGGCGCCCTTCTTGGCCGGCTTCTCGTCCTCGTCCTTGGGCGCCGGGCCGCTGATCGCCTCGACCAGCAGGATGTCGCCCAGCTTGGCGACGTCGGACGGCTTGCGGATCGCCGGCCCCACGGCCTCGCCCTCCTTCGCCGCGCGGGCCCAGCGCAGTTCCGACAGCGGGATACGGCCGCGGCTGCCGTCGACCAGGCCGATGTCCAGACCGTCGGCCTGATCGTCCTTCAGCACGACGGCCAGCTTCCAGCCCTCGGACCCTGCGGGCGGCGGCATGGCGGCCAGCTTCTTCGGCCAGTTGTCGAAATTCTCCATCTTCGCCACCGGTCCGCGCCAGCCATGGCGTCGGTCGTAGGCGACCAGCCCGTCGCGCAGCGACTTGGTCGCCGCCGCCTGCAACTGCGGGTTCATCGAGGCACGCACCGACAGCCCGCCCTCATACAGCGCCTGCTCGCCATAGAGCTTCACCAGCTCGCGCCGGATCTCCTCGGCGAAATACTCGGCGGTCACCACCTCCTGCTCGTCGCGCTTGCGGGTCAGCAGCGGCCGGGCCTGGGCGGCCTTCGCATCGTCGGGCGTGACGTAGCCGTCCTCCGACATGCGGCCGATCACCCAGTTGCGGCGGGCGACGGCGGCATCGTGCTGGCGGTCGGGGTTGTAGTTGGAGGGTGCCTTGGGCAAGGCCGCCAGGAAGGCGACCTCCTCGATGCTCAGCTCGTCCAGCGCCTTGTTGAAATAGTTCAGCGCCGCCGCCGCCACGCCGTAGGAGCGGTTCCCCAGGAAAATCTCGTTGAGGTACAGCTCCATGATGCGGTCCTTGGTGAAGGCCCGCTCGATGCGGACCGCCAGGATCGCCTCCTTGATCTTGCGGGCGAAGGACACCTCGTTGGTCAGCAGCATGTTCTTGGCGACCTGCTGCGTGATCGTGCTGGCGCCGACCGGACGGCGGTCGCGACCGAAATTCTCGATGTTGGTCAGGATCGCGCGCAGGATGCCCAGCGGGTCGACGCCCTGGTGGGCGTAGAAATTCTTGTCCTCGGCCGCCATGAAGGCGTTGATGACCTGCCGCGGCATGGCGTCGATCGGCACGAAGATGCGGCGCTCCGACGCGAATTCCGCCATCAGGCGCCCGTCGCCGGCATAGATGCGCGTGGTCACCGGCGGCTCGTAGTTGGCCAGCTTGGTGTAGTCGGGCAGGTCCTGGTCGTAGTGGTCCAACAGGAAGACCAGCCCCCCGGCACCGGCAAGAGCCAGCATCACGAAAGCCTCCAGCAAGGACAGAAGAAGGCGCATGACCGATCCCGCAAGAAACGACGAACGACGCGCCCCGGTCCCGACCCGCAATGGGGTGCGGACCGCGAAGCGCGCCCGACAGTGCGGGCGCATCCTACACCGCTGCGATGCGAAGTGCCGCCCCCGTTCCCGTCATGTCAGGAAAATGTGACATGCAGAGGGCGCCGGCGAAAAAGCGCCGGCGCCGAGGGGGTAAGCCGGCCGGCAAAGTCTGAGCTCGGCGGCTCAACTGCGCTGGGCGCCATGCAGCCAGCGGAAATAGGCGTCGATGGTGCGGGCCAGCCCGCGGCCCAGCCGTTCGCGGTGCGCGGCGGAGGCCAGCAGCCCGGCATCCTTGCGATTCGACAGATAGCCCATCTCGACCAGCACCGACGGCACGTCGGGCGCCGTCAGCACGGCGAAGCCGGCCTGCCGGTGCGGCTTGCTGGGGATCAGCGGCACCTCGCGTCCCAGACTCTGCAGGGCCAGCGTCGCGAAACGCTTGGAATGGTTCTTCGTATCGCGCTGGGCCAAGTCGATCAGGATGTTGGCGACCAGCGGGTTCTCGCCCGACAGGTCGAGCCCGACCAGGGCGTCGGCCCGGTTTTCCTTGGCGGCCAGCATCTCCGCCTCGCGGTCGGACGCCTTGTCCGACAGGGTGTAGATCGACAGGCCCCGCATGTCGCCGCTGCTGATGCTGTCGGCATGCAGCGAGATGAACAGGTCGGCCCCGGCCTCGCGCCCGATGGCGACGCGGTCGCGCAGTCGGATGAACACGTCGGCGTCGCGGGTCAGCCTGACACGGTAGCGGCCGGTCGCCTCCAGCTGGCGCTTCACCTCCCTGGCGGCGGCGAGCGTGATGTCCTTCTCATAGATGCCGCCGACGCCGACGGCGCCGGGATCCTGGCCGCCATGGCCGGGGTCGAGCACGATCAGCGGCTTTTCCGCCACAGTGGACGGCTTGCTGTCCGGCAGCGGCGG
>JBKHVJ010000087.1:0-47674 GCA_046570145.1 Alphaproteobacteria bacterium | reverse complement strand
CTGTTCGAATGACCATCCCCGCCCTTTTCATGGCCGCACCGTGCGTCGTGGAGTATCGCCGCCATGTATGAATTCGATCTTCTGATGAACGGCTTCGCCGCGCTGGCGTCGAACCCGCTGGCGCTGCTTCTGGCGCTGGTCGGCGTCGCGCTCGGCATCTTCATCGGCGCCCTGCCCGGTCTGACGGCGACCATGGGTGTCGCCATCCTGCTGCCCTTCACCTTCGGCATGGATCCGGTGTCCGGCCTGCTGATGATCTCCGGCGTCTTCTTCGGCGGCGTCTATGGCGGATCGGTGACGGCGATCCTGCTGCGCATTCCCGGCACTCCAGCGGCGGCCGCCACGGCGATGGACGGCTTCGAACTGACGAAGAAGGGCTTGGCCGGCGTGGCGCTGGGCACCGCCACGCTGTCATCCTTCCTCGGCGGCACGGCCAGCATCGTCGTCCTGATCTTCCTGGCGCCGCTCCTGGCCGGTTTTGCGCTGAAGTTCAGCGCGTCCGAGAGTTTCGCGCTCGCCGTCTTCGGCCTGAGCATCATCGCCAGCATTTCCGGGCGTTCGGTCATCAAGGGATTGATCGCCGGCTTCCTGGGGCTGCTGATCGCCACGGTCGGCATGGACCCGATGGACGGGTTCCCGCGCTTCACCGGCGGTTACACCGAGCTGTTCAACGTTCCCTTCATCCCGGTGATGATCGGCCTGTTCGCCGCCGCCGAAGCCTTCAAGTCGCTGGAGGACCCGAAGGTACGCCTGGGCATGGCCGCTGCCCTGGGCCGCATCATACCGGAATGGGCGACCTTCCGCCGCCTTCTGGGAACGGTGGCGCGCTCCACCGGCCTCGGCGTCGTGATCGGCATCATCCCCGGCGCCGGCGCCGACATTGCCGCCTATGTCTCCTACAACGAGGCCAAGCGCTTCAGCAAGACGCCGGAGAATTACGGCAAGGGCGAACTGGCCGGCGTGGCCGCCTGCGAGGCCGGCGCCAACGGCTGTACCGGCGGCGCGCTTCTGACCATGCTGACGCTGGGCATCCCCGGCGACGCCGTCACCGCGGTGATGTTGGGTGCCCTGACCCTGCAGGGGCTGCAACCCGGACCGCTGCTGTTCAAGGAACATGCGGAACTGGTGTTCACCCTGTTCGCGGGCATGCTGTTCTGCTACGTCGCCATGCTGGTGATCGGGTTGGGGTCGCTGCGTTTCATGGGCCGCATCCTGCAGATGCCGAAATCGGTGCTGACGCCGGTGATCCTGGTCCTGTGCATCGTCGGCACCTATGCCATCAACAACAGCCTGTTCGACATCGGCATCATGCTGGCGGCCGGCGTTGTCGGATACTTCATGCAGAAGTGGGACTTCCCGGCATCGCCGGTGGTGCTGGCGCTGATCATGGGTCCGATGGCGGAGGCCAATTTCCGCCGCGCCCTGTCGCTGTCGGGCGGAAGCTACGACTTCCTCTACACCCGGCCGATCACCGTTGTGCTGCTGACCATCGCCATCCTGACCCTGTTCCTGCCGCTGGTGACGCGCTGGCGCAGCCATCGGGCGGAAACACGGCAAGCCGGTGCCGCCAGCCGTTTGAACCAAGCCTGATTTTCAAAGCCTCACCATAAGGAAACACAGCCATGTTCGACGATCTGAAGGGCCGCCGTGTCCTCATCACCGGTTCGACCCAGGGGATCGGTCTGGCCGCGGCGCAGGCCTTCGCCCGCCACGGCGCCAAGGTCGGCATCAACGGCCGCAAGGCGCCGGCCGAACTCGACGCGACCCTCAAGGCGATGGAATCCGCGGGTGGCGAGGCGGCCTTCTTCGCCGGGGATCTGTGCAGCAGCGCCGCCTGCAAGGCCGTGGTGGACGCTTTCGTCGAGCGGTTCGGCGGCATCGACGTGCTCATCAACAATGCCGGCGGGCTGGTCGGCCGCAAGCCGCTGGAGGAGATCGACGACGAGTTCTTCGATGCGGTGACCGACCTCAACGCACGGTCCGCCCTGATGACCACGAAGCATGCCCTGCCCCACCTGCGCCAGTCGGCCAAGGACAGCGGGCAGACGGCGTCGGTGATCCTGGTCGGGTCGGTCGCCGGCTACACCGGCGGCGGGCCGGGCGCCGGGCTGTATGGCGCGGCCAAGGCGTGGCTGCACAACATCCAAAAGAACTGGGTCGCCTTCCACACCAAGGAGGGCATCCGCTTCAACACCGTGTCGCCGGGCACCTTCGACACCGCCTTCCATGCCGACAAGGACGAGGCTGCCAAGGCCCGCGTGTCCACCGGCATCCCGATGGGCCGCTTCGGCAAGCCGGAGGAATGCGCCCCGACCTTCCTGTTCTTCGCCTCCCATGGCTGCTCGGGATACATCACCGGGCAGGTTCTGGACGTGAACGGCGGCCAGTTCATGCCGTAAGGGCCCTACCGGCAGGGGACTGCAGGACAAGCGCCGTTTCCCGCTGTTGTCGGAAGACACGGGTAGGAGATGGACGACCATGGCCTCGCAGATTCCCCTGTCGGAAGACAGCAGCGCGATCGACCCAGCGCTCGACGCGCTGCGCAGCGACCATACCCACGAGATCGCGCCCGACCTGGCCTATCGGCGGCTCGGCATTGTCAATGTGGTGTTCTGGGGCCATCCGGGTGCCGGCGACCGCGACTGGGTGTTGATCGATGCCGGGCTGATGGGCACCAAGGGATTCATCCGCAGCGCGGCGGCGGAGCGGTTCGGCCGTGATTCCCGCCCCGCCGCCATCGTCATGACCCATGGCCATTTCGACCATGTCGGCGTGCTGGAGGATCTGGCGGAAGAATGGGACGCGCCGGTCTACGCCCACCCGCTGGAACATCCCTATCTGAACGGTCAGGCCGCCTATCCGCCCGGCGACCCGTCGGTCGGCGGCGGCGCCATGGCTGCGCTGGCGCGCTTCTATCCGCGCAAGCCGGTGGATGTCGGATCCCGCCTGCGCGCATTGCCGGAGGACGGATCGGTGCCGGTCATGCCCGGCTGGCGCTGGCTTCATACGCCGGGGCACAGCGTCGGCCATGTCTCCTTCTGGCGGGAGCGCGACCGCTCGATGATCGTCGGTGATGCCTTCGTCACAACGGGTCAGGAGTCGGCCTACGCCGTTGCCATCCAGCGGGCGGAAATGCACGGCCCGCCGATGTATTTCACCGTCGAATGGGACAAGGCGCGGGAGTCCGTCGCCCGCTTGGCCGCTCTGGAACCGGAACTGGTGATCACCGGCCATGGCGAACCGATGCGGGGAGCGGAAATGCGCTCGGCCCTGCACCGGCTCGCGAACGAGTTCGACCGCATTGCCATCCCGCGCCGGGGCATCTATCTGGAAAAGCCGGCACGGGCGGAGGACGGGACCGCCTATTGGAAGGCGTGAAATCCAATGTCGAATACATCATAAAGAAAACCCCCGCCGGATCGCTCCGGCGGGGGTTTTCGTCACTGATCACTGTATCCGGCTATCAGGCCGGGACGGCGACCTTTTCCGCGATTTCCTGGAAAGCCGGGATCTGGTCGAAGTTCATGTAGCGGTAGACGTCGGCGGCGGCCTTGTTCACCACGCCGACCTGGGCGAGATACTCCTCGTTGGTCGGGATCTTGCCCAGCAGCGCCGCGACGGCGGCCAGTTCGGCCGACGACAGGTAGACGCGGGTATCGATGCCCAGACGGTTCGGGAAGTTGCGGGTCGAGGTCGAGATGGCGGTAGAGCCCTTGCGGATCTGCGCCTGGTTGCCCATGCACAGCGAGCAGCCCGGCATCTCCATGCGCGCGCCGGCCTTGCCGAGGGTGGCGTAATAGCCTTCCTCGGTCAGCATCATCGCGTCCATCTTCGTCGGCGGGGCGATCCACAGGCGGGTCGGAATGTCCGACTTGCCGTTCAGGATCTTCCCCGCGGCGCGGAAGTGGCCGATGTTGGTCATGCAGGAACCGATGAACACCTCGTCGATCTTGTCGCCGGCGACCTCGGACAGCGTCTTCACGTCGTCCGGATCGTTCGGGCAGGCCAGGATCGGCTCCTTGATGTCGGCCAGATCGATCTCGATCACCGCGGCATACTCGGCGTCGGCATCCGGCTTCAGCAGCTGCGGATCGGCGATCCATGCCTCCATCGCCTTGATGCGGCGCTCCAGGGTGCGCGCGTCGGCGTACCCGTTGGCGATCATCCACTTCATCAGCGTGATGTTGGAGGTCATGTACTCGATGATCGGCTCCTTGCTGAGCTGCACGGTGCAGCCAGCAGCCGACCGTTCGGCCGAGGCGTCGGACAGTTCGAACGCCTGCTCGACCTTCAGTTCCGGCAGACCTTCGATCTCCAGGATGCGGCCGGAGAAGATGTTCTTCTTGCCCTTCTTCTCCACCGTCAGCAGGCCGGCCTTGATCGCGTAGAGCGGGATGGCGTTGACGAGGTCACGCAGGGTGACACCCGGCTGCATCTCGCCCTTGAAACGGACCAGCACCGATTCCGGCATGTCCAGCGGCATGACGCCGGTGGCGGCGGCGAAGGCGACCAGACCGGAACCGGCCGGGAAGCTGATGCCGATCGGGAAGCGGGTGTGGCTGTCGCCGCCGGTGCCGACGGTGTCCGGCAGCAGCAGGCGGTTCAGCCAGGAGTGGATGACGCCGTCGCCCGGGCGCAGCGCGACGCCGCCGCGGGTGGAGATGAAGTCCGGCAGCTCGTGGTGCATCTTCACGTCCACCAGCTTCGGATAAGCGGCGGTGTGGCAGAAGGACTGCATCACGAGGTCGGCAGAGAAGCCCAGGCAGGCCAGGTCCTTCAGCTCGTCTCGGGTCATCGGGCCGGTGGTGTCCTGCGACCCCACCGTGGTCATCTTCGGCTCGCAATAGGTGCCCGGACGGACGCCCTTGCCTTCGGCCAAGCCACAGGCGCGGCCGACCATCTTCTGGGCCAGCGTGAAGCCCTTGCCGGTGTCGGCCGGGGCGGAGGACTGGCGGAACAGGGTCGACGGAGCGAGCCCCAGCGCCTCGCGGGCGCGGGTGGTCAGGCCGCGGCCGATGATCAGCGGGATGCGGCCGCCGGCACGCACCTCGTCGAAGATCACCTCGGACTTCACGGTGAACTCGGCGATGACTTCACCGTTCTTCAGGGCTTTGCCTTCATAGGGGCGCAGCTCGATGACGTCGCCCATCTCCATCTTGTTGACATCCAACTCGATGGGCAGGGCGCCGGCGTCTTCCATGGTGTTGTAGAAGATCGGGGCGATCTTGGTGCCCAGGCAGACGCCGCCGAAGCGCTTGTTCGGAACGAACGGAATGTCCTCGCCGGTGAACCACAGCACCGAGTTGGTGGCGGACTTGCGCGAGGAACCGGTGCCGACCACGTCGCCGACATAGGCGATCAGGTTGCCCTTCTTCTTCAGCTCTTCCAGTTGCTTGGTCGGGCCGCGCTGGCCCGGCTCGTCGGCCTCGATGCCCGGACGCGGGTTCTTCAGCATGGCGAGCGCGTGCAGCGGGATGTCCGGGCGGCTCCAGGCGTCGGGGGCCGGCGACAGGTCGTCGGTGTTGGTCTCACCCGACACCTTGAAGACGGTCAGCGTCATCGACTCCGGGACTTCCGGACGCGAGGTGAACCACTCGGCATCGGCCCAGGACTGCAGCACCGCCTTGGCATTGGCGTTGCCCTTGTCGGCCAGTTCCTTGATGTCGTGGAAGAAGTCGAAGACCAGCAGGGTCTTCTTCAGGCCTTCCGCGGCGGCGGCGCCGCATTCGGCATCCGACAGCAGGTCGATCAGCGGCTGCACGTTGAAGCCGCCGAGCATCGTGCCCAGCAGTTCGGTGGCCTTGATCTTCGAGATCAGCGGCGAGCTGTCGTTGCCCTTCGCAACGGCGGCCAGGAAACCGGCCTTGACGCGGGCGGCGTCGTCGACGCCGGCCGGAACGCGATGGGTGATGAGGTCGAGGAGGAACGCTTCCTCGCCCGCCGGCGGGGCCTTCAGCAGGTCGATCAGCTCCGACGTCTGCTTCGCGGTCAGGGGCAGAGCCGGGATTCCGAGGGCGGCGCGTTCGGCCGCGTGCTGGCGGTAGGCTTCGAGCACGGCAGGGTTCCTCATAAATGAAAGGCCGGCCCTTGGATGGGAACCGTGAGACGGCCCGCTTGAACTCAGGTCCGGTTTATATGCCCGCTTAAGTGAAAGTGCAAGGGGGCGCCCCGCTTACGTGAAGCGGACAGGACGAGATGGCCTCTGCTTCTGCACTGGTATTACCGGTGCTTGGTATGACCACTTCGTTGCCCTGGCTTTATTTCAGCGCAGCGGCCTGCTCGGGGGTCAGCACGACGATGCCGTCCTCGTCGGCGAACAGGATGTCGCCCGGATGGATGACCGCGCCCGGCAACTCCACGCCCACATCGACCAGCCCCTGGTCGCGCCGGGTCGAGGCGCGCGGAATCGGCGCCAGCGCCTTGATGCCCAGCGGCAGGGTCGCCAGTTCGGCCACGTCGCGCACACAGCCCCAGATCACCACGCCGGCCCAGCCGTTCTTGACCGCGGAGGCGGCGATCATGTCGCCCATCAGGGCGCAGCGCAGGCTGCCGGCGCCGTCCACCACCAGGACCCGGCCGGCACCGGGGGTCCCCAGCAGTTCCTTGACGCGCGAATTGTCCTCCAGGCACTTGACGGTGACGACCTCGCCGGTAAAGCGGGTGACGGCGCCGAAGTCGCGGAAGCCCGGCAGGACGAAACGGGCAGCATCCTTGAAGCGGTCGAACAGGTCGCAGGTGGGGACGAAAGTCTGGCCGGTGGACATGGGTTGCGGCTCCGCAGCGTCGACGTTGCAGGGGTTTCTCCTTCCACCTCTTGCGCCAAAGGCGAGCGGGTGGCAAGGCCCGCAATCGGCCGCTGCCGGCGGCCGGCGATCATGCCGCAGGAGGCTTGCCGAACGGGCAATCGTCGGACCGGCGATGCACCCCCATATTTGCACAAGCGCCCCCATGTTCGGGCAAGGACAGAGAGAAAGAACGGTGCCGCGTATGAAAATGCCGAAGATCCCGGCCGCCGCGCCCGCCGGCGCGCTGACCCTTTTGCTCGCCGCCTGCGGGTCCATCGCTCCGCCGCCGGTCGCCACGCCGGATCCCGCCGTGCTGGCCGCACTGGAGCGCGACGCCTCCAACAGTTGCAACCCGTCGGTGGCATCCGTCCTGACCGGAGCCCGCATTCCGGCCTCGGACATCCGCGGACTCAGCTACGGCATCTACCGCGACGAGTTCCGCGACATCATCGTCCGCTGGGATGCCTGGGTGTACCTGAACAGCCAGCCGGGCGCGGTGGTGGTTACGGTCGACGAGGACTGCCGGCCGATCCAGATCTATGCCCGTGAGGGGGCGAAACTGCCGGGCGGGCGCTGACCGGCGGGGGAACGAACTCATCCGCCGGAACTTCTGACCTGTCTTAACTATCCCCCGCTGCCTGCCGTTCCGACACATGGGCGTCGACGGCGCGGTCGTGGCGCTTGAGGCGCTCCTGCAACGTGTCGCCCATGCGCAGGGCGACGGCGATCGACAGGATATCGCCCAGCACCAGATGCGCGATGCGGACGGTCATGGGAGAGTGGATGTCGAAATCGTCGGCGATGTCCGCCACGAGGCTGACCGTCGCCATCTCCGCCAGCGGCGTGCCGGAGCGGGTCAGGGCGATCACGTCGGCGCCGGCCTTGCGGGCGTTCTGGACGGCATCCAGGATGTCACGGGTCCGGCCGGTGCTGGACACCGCGACCACCGCATCGCCCTTCGTCAGGGTGAGGGCGGATGCGAAATAGATGTGGGAGTCGCTGTAGGCGACGGTGGGAATGCCCAGCCGGAAGAACTTGCGCTGAATGTCTTCCGCCACCGTGCCCGAATTGCCGGAGCCGTAGAACTCGATCCGCCGCGCCGATGCCAGGATATCGGCGGCGCGGTCCACGGCGTCGGCCGGCAGGTTGTTGCGCACCTGCATCAGCGTGGCGATGGTACGATCGAACAGCTTGCCGGCCAGCACCGCCCCAGGAACTCCACCATCCGCATTCAGTTCCCCGCCCACCGACAGGTCCTGATGCAGGAAGGGCATGCCACCGGCGATGTCCTGCGCCAGCTTGATCTTGAATTCGCGAAATCCGCGGCATCCCAACGCGGAGCAGAAGCGAGCGACCGTCGGTTCGCTGACCCCCACCCGCTCCGCCAGTTCCGCCATGGACAGGTTGATCACGTCGCCCGGGTGGGCCATCGAATAGTCGGCCAGCTTGCGTTCGGACGGCCGGATTTGGTCGCGGACCGCCGCAATTCTCGCCAGCATCTGGGGTATCTCCCTTCTGATTGTGCGTCAGCCTAGCACATGTAGCAAAGCTACATATACAGCGCTGCGAACGACCGATTCAATCGTGGCCTAGACGCTGCCTTTCCATGCGTTTCCAACTTTCTGCGCCTCGCCCTGCGACAAAATGTCGAGCCTCTTCGCCTTGTTCCGCGGCCCGTCCGGGAGTATGTAGTAAAACTACAGAACGGGCGCAAATACGGCATCGGCCGCGCCCCGTCCGGTCTGAATATATGACGTGTATCAACGATTTTGGCGCCGATCGCGCCTATGCTTCCAATCGTCCCGCGCGGTTCGCGGGCACCACGAGACCGCCGACACGGCATTCGATCCGCGCCGACGGCTAAATCTCTGAGGAGTCATCATGGACACCCTGCTGATGGACGGACTTGCCCAGGCCACGGAGCAGCAGTCCGCCGCCGACCCCTGGCGCGGCTTCGCCCCGGGCGTCTGGCGCCGCTCGGTCGACGTCCGCGATTTCATCCAGCGCAACCTGTGCCCCTATGAAGGCGATGCAGGCTTCGTCGCCGGCCCCACCGCCCGCACCACCGCGCTGTTCGCCAAGGTCACCGACCTGCTGAAGCAGGAACGCGCCGCCAAGGGCGGCGTGCTGGATGCCGACACCGAAATCTTCGCCTCCATCACCTCGCACGCCGCCGGCTATATCGACCGCGAGCTGGAGGTGATCGTCGGCCTGCAGACCGACAAGCCGCTGAAGCGCGCGATCATGCCGTTCGGTGGCTGGCGCATGGTCAAGACCGGCCTGGAAGCCTACGGCTACACCCCGTCGCCGAAGCTCGAGGAGGTGTTCCCGATCCTGCGCAAGACGCACAATGACGGCGTGTTCGACGTGTACACGCCCGAGATGCTGCGCTGCCGCAAGTCCGGCGTCATCACCGGCCTGCCCGACGCCTACGGCCGCGGCCGCATCATCGGCGACTATCGCCGGCTGGCGCTGTACGGTGCCGATTTCCTGATCAAGGACAAGAAGGCCCAGCTGGCTTCGCTGGAAGTCAGCCGCATCGACGAGGACGTCCTGCGCCTGCGCGAGGAGATCTCCGAGCAGATCAGGGCGCTGCAGGAGCTGGTCCAGATGGCCGCCTCCTACGGCTTCGACGTCAAGCGTCCGGCGACGACGGCGCGCGAGGCGGTGCAGTGGACCTATCTGGCCTATCTGGCGGCGGTCAAGGAAGCCAACGGCGCCGCCATGTCGCTGGGCCGCGTGTCCAGCTTCCTCGACATCTACATCGACCGCGACCTGCGCGACGGCGTCATCACCGAGGCCGAAGCCCAGGAGATGATCGACCATTTCGTCATGAAGCTGCGTCTGGTCCGCTTCCTGCGCACGCCGGAATACGACCAGCTGTTCTCGGGCGACCCGACCTGGGTCACGGAATGCCTGGGCGGCATGGGGCTGGACGGCCGGACGCTGGTCACCAAGACCAACTTCCGCATGCTGCAGACCCTGCACAACCTGGGCCCGGCGCCGGAGCCGAACCTGACGGTGCTGTGGTCGGAGAAGCTGCCGGAAGGCTTCAAGCGCTTCTGCGCCGACACCTCGATCAAGACCTGCTCGGTCCAGTACGAGAACGACGACCTGATGCGCGGCTATTGGGGCGACGATTACGGCATCGCCTGCTGCGTGTCCGCGATGCGCATCGGCAAGCAGATGCAGTTCTTCGGCGCCCGCGCCAACCTCGCCAAGACGCTGATGTACGCCATCAACGGCGGCAAGGACGAGGTTTCGGGCGAGCAGATCGGCCCGGCCTTCGCCCCGATCACCGGCGACGTGCTGGACTATGACGAGGTCATGGCCCGCTTCGAGCCGATGATGGAGTGGCTGGCCAAGGTCTACATGAACGCGCTGAACGCCATCCACTACATGCACGACAAGTACATGTACGAACGGATGGAGATGGCGCTCCACGACCGCGACATCCTGCGGACGATGGCTTGCGGCATCGCCGGCCTCAGCGTGGTGGCGGACAGCCTGTCGGCGATCAAGCATGCCAAGGTGAAGGTCATCCGCGACGGGAACGGTCTCGCCACCGATTTCGAGATCGAGGGCGACTATCCGGCCTTCGGCAACAACGACGCCCGGGTGGACGACATCGCGATCTGGGCGGTCGAACGCTTCATGACGGCACTGCGCAAGCAGAAGCCCTACCGGAACGCGATGCCGACCCAATCGGTGCTGACGATCACCTCCAACGTGGTCTACGGCAAGAAGACCGGCAACACGCCGGACGGCCGCAAGGCCGGCCAGCCCTTCGCTCCGGGTGCCAACCCGATGCACGGGCGGGACAAGAAGGGCGCGGTCGCGTCGATGGCCAGTGTCGCCAAGCTGCCCTACGCCCATGCGCAGGACGGCATCAGCTACACCTTCACCATCGTCCCCGGCGCTCTCGGCCGGACCGAAGACGAGCGGGTGAGCAATCTGGTCGGCATGCTCGACGGCTATGCCGCCCAGGGCGGGCACCACATCAACGTCAACGTCTTCGACCGCGAGACGCTGCTGCACGCCATGGACCATCCGGAGCTGTATCCGCAGCTGACCATCCGGGTGTCGGGATATGCGGTGAACTTCATCAAGCTGACGCGCGAGCAGCAGCTCGACGTCATCAGCCGCACGTTCCACGACAAGCACTGAAGACCTTGGGGAAGGCGGCCCTTCTCCCTCTCCCGTCCCGGAAGAGGGAAGGGGCCCGCCGCGAAGCGGTGGGAAGGGCGAGAGGTTGACCAAGGAACCATGCGGTTCGGGAGTCTTGCCTTGCCCCTCACCCTCCCCACTTCGCGGGGCCAAAGTCGCTCGCAAGTCTCGCGACTGCGCTCCGCCTACGATCACCTTCGGTGCTCGTCCGGCCTGCGGCCGTCGGCTCTGCGCCCTCTCCCGGGACGGGTGAGGGCGTGCCGCGGCGCGCAAAGTGTTCGAATCGGATCCCTTGAGTAATGACACAGCCACACCCCCAAGCCCGCTCCGGCTCCGTCTCCGGCTGGATCCATTCGGTCGAAACCGGCGGCACCGTGGATGGGCCGGGGATTCGCTATGTGCTGTTCATGTCCGGCTGTCCGTTGCGCTGCCTCTACTGCCACAATCCCGACACCCAACACATGCATGACGGGACGCGGACGACCTCCGCCGAAGTGCTGGACGACATCAAGCTCTATGCCGAATTCCTGAAACGGGCCCATGGTGGCTTGACGCTCAGCGGCGGCGAGCCGCTGGTCCAGCCGGAGTTCACCGCCGCCATCCTGCGCGGCGCCAAGGCGTTGGGCATGCACACCGCGCTCGACACCTCCGGTTTCCTCGGCAACCACGCCGACGACCATCTGCTGGAGGACGTCGACCTCGTCCTGCTCGACATCAAGGCCTTCTCCGAGAAGACCTATCGCCATCTGACCGGCGTGCCGCTGCGCCCCACCCTGGAATTCGCCGAACGGCTGGCCGGGCTGAACAAGCGCATCTGGCTGCGCTACGTGCTGGTTCCCGGCCTGACCGACGATACGGCAGAGATCGACGGGCTGGCCGAGTTCGTGGCCGGACTCGGTGTCGTCGACCGGGTGGACGTGCTGCCCTTCCACAAGATGGGCGAGCATAAATGGAAGGCGCTGGGACGCCGCTACATGCTGACCGATACCGAGCCGCCGTCACGCGAGTTGGTGGAGCGGGTGCGCGGGCAGTTCCAGGCGCGGGGATTGCGGGCGGACTGATCCCGGTCCCGGTTCGGGCCGGAGCGCTCATACGTCCATATGAAAAGCATATGAAAAGCTCCCCTATAAAATCGTCATCGACACGTCACGAAGGCGACACGACGCGGTCACGCACCCGCGCCTAATACCCCTTTTGAATTCGCTTGGGATTCGCTTGGGGGGTTCTTTTCAATGCACAAAACGCACCGCGCGGGGCGGCTGCGGACGGCGCTGCTGTCCGCGACCGGCCTCGCCTCTCTCGTCCTGTCCACCTGCGGGGCCGCGATGGGGGTCGCCTCCGCCCAGACCGTGGACAGCGTGACGATCGGCGGCTCCAGCTTCGCCAACCAGGGGCTGGTCGGCGTCGGCCGGATCGCCTCCTCCACCCGCGACAAGTACGGCGAGACGATGGGCTCGATGTCGGGGCTGACCTTCGACGCCGGTTCCTGGCGGCGCAGCGGCGACAGCTACAGCGGCATTATGTACGCCCTGCCCGACCGCGGCTACAACGTGGTCGGCACCACCGATTACCGGCCGCGCCTGAACACGCTGGCGCTGTCGCTGACCCCCTATTACGGCAGCGCCGCGCTGGCCGCCGGAAGCGGGCAGCAATCGCAGATCGGGCTGAGCCTGCTCGACACCACCCTGTTGACCGAGGCGAACGGCACCGTCACCACCGGCCTCGATCCGCAGCCGCGCAGCGGCGTGCGCGCGGCGGCGAACGGCCTGCCGGCGCTGCCCCAGGCCTACAACGGCAAGATCAGCCTCGACACCGAGGGCATCGCCCGGCTGGCCGACGGCAGCTTCTACATCAGCGACGAATACGGCCCCTACATCTACCATTTCTCGGCCAGCGGCCGGATGATCTCGGCGGTGCAGCCGCCGGCGGCCCTGCTGCCGGTCCGCAACGGCGGGCTCGATTTCGCCTCCAACAATCCGGCCACCGGCCAGCCCGCCCCGTCCCCGACCGACCCGACCCGCGGCCGCCAGAACAACCAGGGGCTGGAAGGGCTGTCGCTGACGCCGGACAAGACCAAGCTGGCGGCGCTGCTGCAGAGCGCCACCCGCCAGGACGGCGGCACCGGCGGCAACAGCGCCACCCGGCGCAACACCCGACTGGTGATCTACGACGTCTCCAGCAACCCGGACAGCCCGGCGCTGGTCGGCCACTATGTCGTGCCGCTGCCCGCCTTCCGTTCGGGAAGCAGCACGCTGGTGGCGGCGCAGAGCGAGATGCTGGCGCTGAACGACAAGCAGTTCCTCGTCCTGTCGCGCGACAGCAACAACGGCCAGGGGCTGAGCGGCACCAACTCGCTCTACCGCAGCATCGACATCGTCGACGTGTCGAACGCCACCAATCTGGTCGGCACCGCCTATGAGGGCACCACCCCGGTCGCCCCCGGCGGCAATCTGGTGGCGGCGGTGACGCCGGTGTCCTACACGCAATTCCTCAGCATCAACAACAATGGCCAGTTGGCGAAGTTCGGGCTGCACAATGGCGGCGCGCAGGACGCCAACCTGCTGTCGGAGAAGTGGGAGGCGATGGGGCTGCTGCCGGTACTCGACGCCGCCAAACCCGACGATTTCTTCCTGTTCGTCGGCAACGACAACGACTTCCTGACTCGCAACGGCTATCAGGTCGGCGCCGCCTACGACGCCGGGGCCAATGTCGACACGATGCTGCTGGTCTACCGGCTGACCCTGCCGACCTACGTCGATCCGCTGGCCATCGAATCGCTGCGCCAGACCGCGCTTCCGCTGGCGCGCGGCCTCGGCAACGCCTCGGTGGCGATGGCCGATTCGGCATCGCGCTCGGTGCGCAGCCATCTGAACGGCCTGCGCTTCCTCGGCGGCTCCAGCGAGGGCGGCGGCGGTCCGGCGGCGGCGGGGCCGGTCATCAGTGGTTGGGTCGGCGGGCGGCTCGGCTTCGACCGCGCCGACGATACCGGCATGACCGCCGGCGCCGAGACCGACTCTCGCAACGGGCAGGTCGGCGCCGACATCCGGATCACCGACAGCCTGGTCGCCGGCTTCGCGGTGGGCGGCGCCCGCAGCAGCCTGTCCTTCGGCGACACCGGCAGCGCCAAGGTCCGTTCCGCCTCGATCAGCCCCTATGTCGCCGGAAGCTACGGCAAGTTCTTCGGCAGCCTGTCCGGCACCTATTCCTTCGACAATTACGACAAAATCGCCCGCAACACCGGCGCCTACGGCCTGACCGCCCGCGGCGAGACCAAAGGGCGCAGCTGGTCGGTCGGCGTCGATGGCGGCTATGATCTGGGTGAAGGGGCGTGGTCGTTCGGGCCGGTCGCGGCGGCGCGCTACACCCGTGCCACCATCGACGGCTATACTGAAACCGACGCGATCCACCTGAACGGCACCCTGCCGAGCCAGACCCAGCGTGGCTGGAGCTGGGAATTCGGCGGGCAGGCCGCCCACCGTTTTGAAACCGAAAGCGCTGCGATCATCCCGCAGGCCCGCCTGAGCTACGAATGGAACCGCGTGCGCGGGGGCGAGACGCTTGCCGCGACGCTTGCCAACCGGAGCACCAGCAGCCTGGGAACGACGACCCGGACCTTCGGCACTCCCGAGCGGGACGGGCTGCGGGCCGGCGCCGGCGTCACGGTGCTGAGCGGCGCCGTGGCGTGGCAGGTCGGCTATGACGGCAAGTTCAGCCACGACAACCGCGACCACAGCATCTTCACCTCGGTCGGCTACCGGTTCTGATGACAGGCAGTGCGGGTGGGTGACGCGCCCACCCGCAATGCCGCCGGGCCGGTTCCGCGAAGGATCAGGCCGGGCGGATCGCCTGCGCGAAGGTGAAGAGCATGGTCGGATCGACCGCCCTCTTCACCTCCGCCAGCTTGGCAAGATTCTCGCCGTAATAGGCACGCTGCCAATCGGCCAGCGAGGGATCGGGGAAGTTCTGGAAGGCGCCGACCGCCTTGGTCCGGCGGTTCACGTCATCGTAGAAGCGCTGCTGCCACTCCAGCGCCTGCTCGATCAGCAGTGCCGAATCCGTCGGCCGCCACCAGTTGGCCTCGACCGAGAACAGCCAGTCGTAGCCGCGGTGTACATAGGCGGTCTCGGTTGGACCGACCCGGTTGATAGCGCCGCCAACCTGGAAGAACTTGAAGGCCACCGGCATCGAGGTGGCGGGCATCTTCGCCGCCCAGTCGAACATCGCGGCGATGGCTTCGTCATCGATATTCGCCGCCTTCATGTAGCTGGACTTTTCCTGGTAGTAATATGGGAAGGTCGTCTCGACCAGAAAGTCCTGCGCCGCCCAATATGGCACATCCTCCATCACTTTCGACTTGGACCAATCGATCCACTCCCAGGTTGATTTGAAGATCTCTTTCAACGTCATTTTCGATTTGTGAAGCTGGCCGAGGATGGAGACGCTGACCGGCACCTTGTCGCACTGCTCCTGCCGGCTGGGAATGGTGACGTTGATCTTGCTACCGAAATCGTCGGGCGCGGTCGCCAACTCGGTCAGCAAAAGCTTCAGAACCTTCGGCAGCCTGTCGGTCCAGGTCAGGTTGAAGACCGTCACCGCCTCCGCTGGCCGGGTTTCCAGGGTGAAGGAGGTGTTGATGCCGAAATTGCCGCCGCCGCCGCCGCGGCAGGCCCAATAGAGGGCGGAGTCGGTGCCGGCATCGGCCTTGAGGTGGCTGCCGTCGGCGGTCACCAGTTCCGTCGCATGCAGCAGGTCGGAGGCCATGCCGTATTTGCGCATGTTGAAGCCGATGCCGCCTCCCAACAGGAAACCGGCGGCACCGACGGAATCGCAGCGCCCATGGGTGATGGTGCGGCCCAGCCGTTCCATTTGCTTGTAGACGGCGGAGTTGAGCGTGCCGCCCAGGACCTTGACCAGCCCGTCCGTGCCTGGCAGCAGTTCCGCACCCGCCATCTTGGTCATGTCGATCAGCAGGCCGGGCGTGGTGGAGAAGCCGGCGTAGCTGTGGCCGCCGGAGCGCACGGCAAAGGGCATGGCCTGCTGCTTCACCCACTGGATGCAGGCCTGGACATCAGCGGCGCTTGAACAGCGGGCGATGCCGGCCGGCAGGGTGGCGCCATAGCGCAGATTGTTGGGCCGGCAGACATCGGCGAAGAACGGATCCTCCGGCCGCAGCACCCCGCCCTTCACCGCCTTCGCCAGATCGGACCAGGCCGAGGGCGGCGGGCAGTACGCCCCACCCGCCTCTGCCGCGAAGGCGGAACCCGGCATCAGTCGCACCGCGGCGGCCGCCCCCGCAAAGCGGCCGGCGCCGACAAGGAAGTTACGGCGTGATGAGTGCAGTCCGAGCGCCATGAGCCAGTCCACCCTGCGTCAATGGTTGTGTTAGATTCCGCTTATTATCCTAATGATAACAAACAGCGTCAATCACACGCGCAGGGTGATATCGACAAGGATCTCAAGTTCCTTGCGAGGGAGAAATCCCCCGGCCTTCTACCCCTTCCCCACCGGCCGGGTGCTGCCGCGGATCACCAGTTCGCATTCGAGGTTGTGGTGCTGGGGCGCGGTGCGGGCGCCATCCAATGCTGCGAGAATCTGCGTCGCGCTGAGGCGGCCGATCTCGCGCTGGGGCGGACGGACGGTCGTCAAAGGCGGCGGGCAGGAGTTGCTGAAGGGCAGATCGCCGAATCCCACCACCGCCAGATCGTCCGGCACCCGCAGGTCGCGGCGGGTCACTTCGAACAGCACGCCCAGCGCCAGCGCGTCGTTGGAACAGACCACGCCGTCGATGTCCGGGTGGCGCGTCAGGATCTCGTCGATCAGCCAGCGTCCGACCTCCGTCGTGGCGGCGTCGGGGACGGTGAAATCGATGGGCTCATGCAGGCCGCGCCGCAGAACCTCCGCCTCATAGCCGTCGGTCCGGCTGCGCACGCGCAGGTCCTGATGGGCAGCGGCGCCGATATAGGCGACCTTGCGGCTGCCCTGGTCATAGAGGTGGCTGGTCTGCATGCGGCCGACCTCGAAATGCGAGAAACCGACGCTGATGCCGATCGCCTCGCCGGGATGGGAGGGCATGTCCCACATCTCCACCACCGGCACCCCGCAGGACGCCAGCATGGCCCGCGTCCGCTCGGTGTGGTGGAATCCGGTCACCACCATCGCCGCCGGCGACCAGGCGAGGAAGGCGCGGATCAGGCTTTCCTCCTCCTCCGGGCTGAACTCGCTGACGCCCAGCAGGGTCTGGTAATGCGCCGCCTGGAACATGCCCTGCAGCGTGTTGTAGGTCTCGGCGAAGAAGGAGTTCAGGATGGAGGGCAGGATGACGCCGACAGTGCGGCTGCGTGCCGCGGCGAGGCTGCCGGCCACAAGATTGGGCACATAGCCCATCTCGTCGATGACGCGGGCGATCCGCTCGGCGAGGTGCCGGGACACCGCCCCGGGGCGGCGGAGATAGAGCGACACGGTGCTGGGCGACACGTCGGCGGCGTTCGCCACGTCGGTCATGGTCACCCGTTGGGTGCCGCGGCGTGTCCGCTTCCTCGATTCGGTCGTCTGCATCGTCGGTCTTCCTCACGCATCGTAAATCGCCGCCCGTCAGTGGCGGGTCGGCAGGTCTGCGAGAGCCAGCACGGACAGGGATTGGATCGCGTCATGGACGAGCTGGTAGGCCGCTTCGATCCGGCTGAGCGCCTGATCGCATTCGTCCTCGTCGCCGCTGTCGCGGGTTTCCTGCCGGACGGCACGGAACAGGGTCAGCGCCTGCCGCCCGATCGTCCTGTGGCTCGCCCACAGGCCGCAATCTTCCTGCAGAGCCAGGGGGATATGCAACAGGCGATGGCGAAGCACCGCCGCGTCGAGCTCCAACTCGGCGATGCGAAGGGTCAATGTCGGTGTCATCGAAACCGTGCCTTGCGGGGCGCTCCCATACGGACACGCCCCGGTCTGCATTCACGTGAGCCGGATCAGCCGGCAACCAGCTCCGCCCCAAGCAAATCCGCCATGGCCGCCTTCATGCCCTTCGCCTCGATGGCGGCAAGGCTGTCGGCGACGCGGGCGGCAAGGCCGGGGATTGCGGTCAGGTCTTCCTTCCACAGCCGGACGTCCGACAGGATCGCGGCCACCACCGCCCGCAAATCGCCGGCATTGGCCACCCAGGCTGCGGTCATGGCGGCGATCACCTCGGTATTGTCGCTGATCGGGTAGGAGCCCGCATCCCGCTCGCCGGTGCAGGCGCCGTTGGCAAACGTGCCGCGGTAGAAGCGCAGCAGCGCCGCCAGGGAGAAGGACAGGCCGGACGGAGCCTGCCCGTTGCGGGCCACGGCGTCCTTTAGGCTGGGCAGCACGCGCACCTGCCATTTCGACACCGAGTTGAGCGTGATGGAGATCAGTTCGTGCCGGATATAGGGGTTGCCGAAGCGCTCCATGATCGTGCGGGCATAGTCCTGCCGCTCCGCCTCCGGCAGCGGCACGTAGGGGACGATCTCCTCGAACATCACCGTGTTCAGATAGGCCGACACGGTTGAGTCGTCCATCATCGACTTGACGGTGTCCAGACCGGCGCAATAGGCGGCCAGCGCGCTGGCGGTGTGGGCACCGTTCAGGATGCGGACCTTGCGGGTGCGGTAGGGCTGCAAATCGTCGGTCCAGACCACGTTCAGTCCGGCCTTGTGCAGCGGCAGTTCCTCGGCCAGATGGGCCGGTCCCTCGATCACCCAGACATGGAAGGGCTCGGCGGCGACGGCCAGCCGGTCCTCATAGCCCCATTTGGTGTTGAGCGTCGCGGCCTCATCCTTCGGATAGCCGGGGACGATGCGGTCGACCAGCGTGTTCAGGAAATGGTTGTGCGTCTCGACCCAGTCGGCGAAGCCGGCCTCCAGCCCCCAGCGCTTGGCATGGGCCAGCACGATGCGCTTCAGGTTGGCGCCGTTGGCCTCGATCAGTTCGCAGGGCAGGAAGACGAGCCCGCTGTCGGCGCTGCCGCCCAGCGCCTTGTAGCGGGCATGCAGCAGGGCCGCGACCTTGGCCGGGAAGCTGTCCTGGCAGGCGCCGGGGGTGTAGGGCTCTTCGCGGTCGGCGATGCCGGCCTCGGTCGTGTTGGAGACGAAGAAGCGAAGGGCGGGCGAGGAGGCCAACTCCACCATCCGTGACCAGTCGGCATAGGGGTTCAGCGCCTCTGACACGCAGGAGACGACGCGGCGGGATTCGACCTCACGCCCGCCTTCGATGCCGCGCAGCAGCACGGTGTAGAGATTGCCCTGCGCCTTCAGCAGGTTGGCGATGCCCTGATCCAGCGGCTGGGCGATGGCGACACCGGCTTTGGTCAGTCCCTGGCCATTGGCAACATCGACCATCCAATCGACGAAACCGCGCAGGAAATTGCCGTCGCCCACCTGAAGGATGGTCACGGGCAGGGTCGGCGCACCGGCGGTATGGGCGACGTCGAACGCGCCGCCGGCAAGCTGGTCACGGGTCAGGGAACGCATGACTGGGCATCCTTACAGGAGCAGAAAGGCTGGGCCGGCACCATCGGAACAGGCGCGGGCGACCGGAAAAATATACTAATATATTAATGGAGCGAGCAAGGGGAAAAGGGTGCGGCAATGTGGTTGGGTGGTAAGTCAGAGGTGTCGGCGTTAGCCCCCCACCTATCCTCCCCCCTGGGCGGGGGAGGATAGGTGGAGGTCAAGCGCCGACACTTCTTGAACCCTCCCTACTCCTTGAACCCCGCCATATGCTCGAACAGATGGCGTTTGCGGCGGATCTCCGCCTCGGCTTCGTCCAGCAGGGCGTGGTAGCGCTCGGGATTGCTGCGCTCCACCGCGCTGAAGCGCGACTCGCCGGCCATGAACGCCGCAAGGCCGGCGGACGGGGCGCCGCTGTCCAGCTGCAGTGCTGTCTCACCGGCGGCAAGGCGGCGGGGGTCGCGGCGGTAGAGCGACCAGTGGCCGCTGTCCACCGCGAGCTTCTGGTGCTCCAGCCCGTGCGACAGCTCATAGCCATGGGCGACGCAATGGCTGTAGGCCAGCACCAGCGACGGTCCGCGGTAGGCCTCCGCCTCCATCAGGGCGTTCAGGGTGTGGCTGTCGCGGGCGCCGAAGGCGGTGCGGGCGACATAGACATGGTCGTAAGCCATCGCCATCAGCCCCAAATCCTTCTTGGCGGCGGACCGGCCTGCGATGGCGAACTTGGCCGAGGCACCGATCGGCGTCGCTTTCGACTGCTGGCCGCCGGTGTTGGAATAGACCTCCGTGTCCATCACCAGGATGTTGACGTCGCGCCCCGACGCCAGCGCATGGTCGAGCCCGCCATAGCCGATGTCGTAGGCCCAGCCGTCGCCGCCGACGATCCACACGGATTTGCGGACCAGATAGTCGGCCAACTGCTCCAGCCGGCGGGCCAGCGGGTCTTTCACTGCGCCGAGTTGCCCCATCAGGGCGGCGACGCGGCCGCGCTGGGTGGCGATGCCAGCCGAGTCGGACTGTTCGGCCTGCAGCAGCTCCGTCACCAGACCGGGTTCGAGCTGTGCGGACAGCTGTGCGAGAGCGTCGCGCGCCTGCTCGGCCAATTGGTCGATGGCGACACGCAGGCCCAGGCCGAATTCCGCATTGTCCTCGAACAGCGAGTTGGCCCAGGCCGGGCCGTGTCCGCCGGCGTCGGTGGTGTAGGGCGTGGTCGGCAGGTTGCCGCCATAGATCGACGAGCAGCCGGTGGCGTTCGCCATCACCATGCGGTCGCCGAACAGCTGGGTCAGCATCTTGATGTAGGGCGTCTCGCCGCAGCCGGCGCAGGCTCCGGAGAATTCGAACAGCGGCTCCAGCAATTGGGTGTGCTTGACGGTGGCCGGAACCGATCCGCGCGGGATGGCCGGCAGGCTGCGGAAGAAGTCGAAGGCTTCCTGCTCGCCGGCCAGCTCCTGGAGCGGCCGCATTTCAAGCGCCTTGCGGCCGGAGCCACCCTTGTCATGCGCGGGGCAGGCGGCGACGCACAGGGTACAGCCGGTGCAATCGGCCGGCGAGGCCTGCAGGCGATAGCGCCCGCCGGGGAACTCGCGGCCCTTGTAGGGGATCGTTTCGAAGCCGGCGGGTGCCCCAGCCAACGCCGATTCCGGCACCACCGTGGCGCGGATGGCCGCATGCGGGCAGACCAGCACGCATTTGTTGCACTCGATGCAGAGGTCGGCGTTCCAGCCCGGCGCCTCCGCCGCGATGCTGCGGCGCTCATACTTGGAGGTGCCGGTCGGCCAGGTGCCGTCGACCGGGAAGGCGGAGACCGGCAGCCGGTCGCCATGGCCGGCGATCATCATGGCTGTGACGCGCTTGACGAAGTCGGGGGCCGTCTCCGGCACCGGGGCCGGACGGTCGTGGTCGGCGGTGACATGGTCCGGCACCGGAACGGCGCGGAGATGGGCGAGCGCTTGATCGACGGCGGCGATGTTGCGCCTCACCACCTCCTCACCCCGGCGGGAGTAGGTCTTGACGATGGCCGCCTTGATGTCGGCGATGGCGTCCTCGACCGGCATCACGCCGGAAAGGGCGAAGAAGCAGGTCTGCATGATGGTGTTGACGCGGCGTCCGAGCCCGACCTCGCGTGCGACGGCGCCGGCGTCGATGGCATGGAGCGATAGCTTGCGCTCGATGCAGATGCGCTGCACTTCCGCGGGCAGGACGTCCCACACCTGCTGCGGTGTGCCGGGGGCGTTCAGCAGCACGGTGGCGCCGGGGGCGGCCATCTCGACCACCTCCACCCGCTCCATCAATGGCAGATGGTGGCAGGCGACGAACTCGGCCCGGCCGATCAGGTAGGGGGCGCGGATCGGCTGCCCGGCGAATCGCAGGTGCGAAACGGTGGTGGAACCGGACTTGCGGCTGTCATAGACGAAATAGGCCTGGGCATAGCCGCCGGACTGGGATTTGGCGGTCCTCGACTGGATGATCTTGATCGAGTTCTTGTTGGCGCCCACCGTGCCGTCGGCGCCAAGGCCGAAGAAGACCGCGCGGGAAACGCCCGGCTCCTCCATGCCCCAGTCCGGATCCCAGGGGATCGACCGGTGGGTGACGTCGTCGGTGATGCCGACGGTGAAACGGCGCTTCGGACGCTCCCGCTTCAGCTCGTCGAACACGGCTTTCGCCATCGCCGGGGTGAATTCCTTCGACGACAGGCCGTAGCGGCCGGCGATCACCATCGGCTCGGCGAGTTCCGGGGCTGCCGCACGGGCTTCCGCCAGCGCCGCGACCACGTCGAGATAGAGCGGATCGGCGACGGCCCCCGGTTCCTTGGTGCGATCGAGCACGGCGATGCGCCGAACGGTGGGCGGCAGCGCCGAAACGAAGTCGGCGATGGCGAAGGGGCGGAACAGACGCACGGTCAGACAGCCGACCCGCTCCCCCTCGGACACCAAGCGCTGGACCGCGCCGGCGCAGGTCTCGGCACCGGAGCCCATGACCACAACCACCCTCTCGGCCTGCGGATGGCCGCTATAGTCGAAGAGGCGATAGGCGCGGCCGGTGCGCGCGGCCAGTTGGTCCATCATCTCCTGCACGATGGCCGGGCAGGCGTCGTAATAGGGGTTTGCGGCCTCACGCGCCTGGAAGAAGACGTCCGGATTCTGCGCGGTCCCGCGGACGACGGGATGGTCCGGCGTCAGGCCCCGGCGGCGGTGGGCATCGACGCAGGCGTCGTCGACCAGCGCACGCAGGTCGTCGTTCGACAGGGTCTCCACGCAATTGAATTCGTGCGAGGTGCGGAAGCCGTCGAAGAAATGCAGGAACGGCACCCGCGCCCGCAGGGTCGCGGCATGTGCGACCAGCGCCATGTCGTGTGCCTCCTGCACATTGGCCGAGGCAAGCATGGCGAAGCCGGTCTGGCGGCAGGCCATCACGTCGGAATGGTCGCCGAAGATCGACAGCGCGTGCGTCGCCAGCGTCCGGGCGGCCACATGCATGCAGAAGGGCGTCAGTTCCCCAGCGATCTTGTACATGTTGGGGATCATCAGCAGCAGGCCCTGCGACGCGGTGAAGGTCGTCGCCAACGCGCCCGCCTGCAACGCACCGTGCACGGCCCCGGCCGCACCACCCTCCGACTGCATCTCCACCACGTCGGGAACGCTTCCCCACAGGTTGGGACGGCGCGCCGCCGACCATTCGTCGGCGAACTCCCCCATGGGCGAGGACGGCGTGATGGGATAGATCGCGATCACGTCGCTGGCGCGGTAGGCCACCGATGCCGCCGCCTCGTTGCCGTCCATGATGCGGGCGGGAGGGGCGGCGGAACGCGGAACGGCCTGGGTGGAAGCGGTCGATGTCGGGGCCTGGGTCATGCCGGAAAAGTCCTTCTGCGTGGTGACGGTCGTCTCCGTGGGGCGTCTTCGATGCACAGGGCCGGCGGTGGCGGAAGCCGGCGGAAAACGCTGCAGGAAGCGGCGGTCGACCTGGGGAAAGCGTCTGCTGCCCGATGGAACGAAGCAATGACACGTGTCAGTCCGCCACGGATTTTCAGGCCGCCGCCGCTCTGCGCTGCACAACGGTCTGATATATTACTTTTGCAAGGAAGGTCCCATTTTGTCGCACCGCAACATGCGCCGCCATCCAGGTGAACCATGGGAAATCTCCAGTGCAGGCACGCGAAGCCGGCAATCCGCGCGCACGTCGAGCCCACGCAGTCCATTGACCCAGATCATTTATTGCGCCCGGCCGCTATGGCCTCCTACATGCGGATGCGGAACACCGACGGTCCTACTGCAGAAATTCCGAACCGAAAGACCAGCCTCTCACCCCCTGGGCAAGCTGCGTCGCAGCAAAGAAAAGGCCGCCGGCACCGGCCCCAATTATGCTGCGATTGCGAAGAAATCAGCGCACTGCAACATCGGCCTGCGACATTTTCGCTGAGGCCGAAGACGGTCCGGGAAAACCACTTGATGCCTTCACTGATATATTAATATAACTCCTTCAACGCTGCTCCCGCCCCCTTTGAAGCGAAGCGGAAGCGTACCCGTCGCCCGGCACCGAACACCCGCTGGCAAGGCATCCCGGCCAAGGAATGCCTCCCAGGGCCTGTACGTGCGCACCGGCGCCTGCCGAAGCAGGCTTGTGAGGAAAAAATGAAGAAGATCCGTGGTTTGCGGTGGCAAATCCTTGCCCTGATGATGCTCGGCACCGTGGTCAACTACATCGACCGCAACACGCTGGGCATCCTGGCGCCGACGCTCAAGGAACAGCTCCACTTCACGACGGAGCAGTATTCCTTCATCGTCAGTGCCTTCCAGCTCTGCTACAGCCTGATGCAGCCGGTTGCCGGCTACATCACCGACCTGATCGGCCTGAAGCTCGGCTACGCCATGTTCGCCTTCGTCTGGGGCACCGCGGCCGCCATGCATGCGCTGGCCGGCGGCTGGCAGTCGATGGCCTTCTTCCGCGGCCTGCTGGGCATCAGCGAGGCGGCCGCCATGCCGTCGGGCGTCAAGACCTCCACCCTGTGGTTCCCGGCCAAGGAACGCTCCATCGCCACCGGTTGGTTCAACACCGGCAGCTCGATCGGCGCGATGGTCGCCCCGCCCTTCGTCATCTGGCTGTCGCTGACCTACGGCTGGCAGGAAGCCTTCCTCGTCACCGGTCTGCTCGGCATCGGCATGTCGGCCCTATGGTTCATGCTGTACCGCAACCCCGAGAACCATCCGCGCCTGACCAGGGAAGAGCACGCCTACATCCTGGAAGGCCAGGAGCATGTCGAACTGCCGAAGCCGTCGGTGAAGCGCGTGCTGGGCAAGGGAAAGTTCTGGAGCATCGCCGCCGCCCGTTTCCTGACCGAGCCGGCGTGGCAGACCTTCAGCTTCTGGATCCCGCTGTACATGGTCACCACGCGTGGCATGGACATCAAGCAGTTCGCGCTGTTCGCCTGGCTGCCCTTCCTGTTCGGCGATCTCGGCTGCATCCTCAGCGGCTACCTGTCGCCCTTCTTCGTGAAGCGCTTCCGGATGTCGCTGGTCAACTCCCGCATCGCCGGCGTCGGCATCGGCGCGGTGTGCATGGTCGGCCCGGCCCTGATCAGCTTCTCCGCCAGCCCGATCACCGCCATCTTCCTGTTCTCGCTGGGTGCCTTCGCCCACCAGATGCTGTCGAGCCTGCTCTACGCCCTGGTCACGGACACCTTCGAGAAGCAGGACGTCGCCACGGCGACCGGCTTCGGCGGCATGGCCGGCTACATGGGCGGCATGATCTTCTCGCTGATCATCGGCCAACTCGCCACCACCATCGGGTACGAGCCGCTGTTCGCCTGCCTGACCGTGTTCGACCTGACCGCCTTTGTCATCATCGCCCTGGTCCTGGGCGAGCGCGGCAAGAAAGCCTCCCCGTCGGTCCCGAACGCCGCCACCGGCACCGCGGACTGAGCATCCGGCAGGCATGTTTCCCAAAGCGTCCTCCGGCTTCATCGCCGGAGGACGCATTTTTCTTGTGCGCAGACCGGGGTGGTCGCCGGACGAAAAAGCCGATCAACCCAACGAAGCCGCTTGCCAGAGGCATAAGATATTAGTATATTAGTCGCCGTACCGCTGGATGCGCCGTGGTCTGATCGCGGCACAACTTGTTGGACGTTCCTCTCGGACTTCAGAGCCGCCGGATTTCCGACGGCTCTTTTTTTGCCCGCTCGCTGGCGGGAGGCGGCAGGAAAATCAGCCTTTGGACAGCGGTCGCTCAGCGACGGCCGCCGACCTCGTCCAGGTGCTTCAGCATGTCGGCCGGATCCTCGTAGACGCGCAGGGCACCGGAACGCTCCAGTTCCTCCCGGCCATAGCCGCCGGACAGCAGGCCGATGCCGAGCGCACGCGCCCGCTTGGCCGCAATCATGTCCCAGATGCTGTCGCCAACCACGAAGGCGCTCGCTATGTCCACGCCGATGCGGGCGGCGGCGGCCAGGAACAGGTCGGGATCCGGCTTGGCATACTGGACCTCGTCACGGGTCACCACCGCGGCGCGGTCGGGATCGACCCCCAGCTTGTCCAACGCGGGCCTTGCGGTTTCCATCCGTCCGCTGGTGGCGATCGCCCAGGGGATGCCCATGTCGGTCAGCGCGTCCAGCAGGTCCCGTGCGCCGGGCAGCGGAACGACTCCGGCCGCCAGCCGCTTGTAGGCCTCCGCATGGCGGCGGCGCAGCCGGTCGAGAAGGTCCTGATCGATGGCAAGACCGGTTTCGCGCAGCAGCATGTTGGTGAACAGCCCGCCGCTCATGCCGATCTTGCGGTGGATGCGCCACACCGACAGCGCGATCCCCTCTTCGTCGAGCGCCTCCTTCCAGGCCAGCACATGCTGATACACGGTGTCGGTCAGCGTCCCGTCCAGATCGAACAGGAAGGCGTTGGTGGAGTGGGGAAAGCTGGTCATATCCCTCTGGTCCATCGGTTGACTGGGCAAGATCGCCGATGCCGGCATGCCGGACAGAAACAGACGTGGGAGCGACCGCCACGCTTCGCCAAACATTTGCGACGGATCGCGATGGATTTCCTTCACCGATAATCCGCGCGAAATTCACCGCCTCTTTCACCACGCCCGCGCGAACACTGCCGCTTTCGCTGGCGAGTTGACTTCGATACAGTCCCCGGCAAAGCTTGCAGCCGGTCTGTTCGGCGTGGCGGTGAATGGGAGACGCGCGTGTTGGAAACGCCGGAGGGCGATGGTTGGTCAACCGACAATGATCTGGTCACCCTGCTGGATCAGGTGAGCCGTCTCGTCTACGGCATCGGCTTCGCCAACGGACTTTTCCCGGCGCAGTGGGTCGCGTTGCGCTATTTCCACGACTCGCCGGAGCCGGCACGCACCCTGACGGCGCTGGCCCGGTTCCAGCGGATCCACCTTGCCCCGGTCTCGCGCACCGTCTCCACCATGGTGGACAAGGGACTGCTCGCCCGCCGGCCCCATCCGGGATTCAAGCGCGGCTGGCTGTTCGACCTGACCGACGAGGGCCGGGCAATGCTGGACCACGACCCGCTGCGCCAGTCGCTGGGTCCGCCCATCGCCGGACTGGCCGAGGACGAACGGGCAATGCTGGGCCGCGTGATGAAGCGGATCATCGCACACATGCAGGCCGGGCCCGAGGCGGAGGATAAGGCGGCGGACAAGGCGGAAGGCCCGCCGGTCGCCTGAGGCGACGGACGCGCCAACCTTCCGCGCCCGCCGCACGCCCGCATCAGTAGGTCAGCCTTTCGATGTTCTGCAGGACCAGCTGGTGATGGTTCTGGTCCTCCAGCGTGACCGTCGTGTCGGTGTTGAAGGTCAGGCCGTGGCCCGAAGGGTCCACGGTGTAGGCAACCCCCTGGGCGTCGAGCTGCTGCAACCAGTTGCCGCTGACATTGGCCACGAAGGCTCCGACTTCGACCACATCGGTCCAGTTGCCCACGCCACCGTCGATCGTCAGATCGCCGTTGCGCGGTGCGAAGATGAACAGGTCGTCGCCATCGCCGCCCGACATGCTGGTCGTGGCGCTGCCGGCGTAGAGGATGTCGGCGCCCGCGCTTCCGGTCATCGTCGCACCGCCCGAAACCAGCACTTCAAGCGCCATCGGGTCGCTGGACAGACCCTGATCGTCACTGACAGTTACCTCCAGCGTCCGGGCACCGGTGCCGCCCGGCGTCAGGGCCAAATGGCGGAGGATGTCGGTGTAGGTGGCGGTGGATGCCGTTCCGGCCAGCGAAAGCTGGTGGGTGGCGTCGTTCCAGCTGACCTCGATCCCCGTACCGGACACGGTCTTGTGGCCGGTGGCCGGATCGGTGTCGATGGTCAGGCCGGCCAGACTGATCATGTCGCCGGTCTGCGAGCCGGCCGCGATACGGATCGACATGCCGGACATGACGCTGCTGTCGACGTCGGCGACGGTCGCATCGGCGGCCACCGCCGGATGGTCGGTGGCGCCGAGGACGATGACGGCGGCGGCATGGCCGGCGGCCAGGGTCGGCTTGTCGTTCACCGGGTCGACCGTCACCGTCACGGTTTGGGTCACCGCGGCGCTGTCGGATCCGTCCTGGGCGGTCGCCGTGACCGACAGGGTGGCGGGTGCCGTTGCATTGGCAGGCGGGGTAAAGGTCAGGCCCGCCAGCTGGGCGGTGGTGAGGGTCCAGCTGCCGTCGGCATTGTGGGTCCCATGGTTCAGGCTGGCACCGTCGGGCACACCGGTGATCCGCACCGTCACCGTTTCCGACCCGTCGATGTCGGTTGAGGCGGCGGTGATCGTCAGGGCGATCGCCGTATCCTCACGCCCGTTGACAGCCGAGACCACGGTCAGGTCGGGGGTGTCGGCCACCGGGGTCACCGTCACCGCCAGCGTGCCGGAGGCGGTGGCCGCCGCCGCGCTGCCGTCCTTCGACGTGGCGGTGACGGACAGGATAAAGCTGTTGCCGCTGTCGGGTGCCGGCTTGATCGCCAGCCCGGCCAACTGGTCCGGCGTCAGCGTGATCGACCCGTTGGACGGGGTCAACGCATCGCCGGCCGTGTTGGACAGGGTGGCGCCGGTCGGGATGTCCCTGATGGTGACGGTGAGCGTCTCCGAGGGATCGGTCAGCGCCGGAGTGATGGAGAGCGGGATCGTCCCGTCCTCGATCCCTGTGGCGGGAAGGAGGGCCAGGGTCGGCACATCGGAGACGGCGGTCACCGTGACCGGCAACTGCGCCACGATGGAGGCCGGCGTGGCGCCGCCATCCGTGGAGGTGGCGGTTACGGTCAGGGTGAAGTCGCCGTCATCGTTCGACGGCGGCTTGATCGTCAGACCGGAGAGCTGCGCTGCCGTCAGGGTGACGCTGCCGTTGACGACCGTCAGCGTGCCATTGGCGGTGTTGGTCAGCCGCGCACCCGTGGGGATGCCGCTGATGGTGATGCTCAGCGTCTCCGAACCGTCGGTCAGGGCGGAGCTGATGGTCAGCGGGATCGCCGCGTCCTCGTTGCCCGAGGCTGCGGCCACGGTCAGGGTCGGCATGTCCGACACCGGGTCGACCGTTACGGACAGCGTCTTGCTCACCTGAACCTCGGTGGCGACGCCATCCTTGGCGGTGGCCTTGACGGTCAGCGTGAAGTCGCCATCGTCGTTCGGCGGAGGCTTGATCGCCAAGCCGGCAAGCTGGCCGGCATTGAGCGTGATGCTGCCACCGCTGACGGTCAGGGTGTCGCCGGCGGTGTTGGACAGGGTCGCTCCGCCGGGAATGCCGCTGATGGTGACGATCAGCGTCTCCGACCCGTCGGTGTCGCCCAGCAGCGCGCTGATCGACAGCGGGATCCGGGTATCCTCGTCCCCGGTCGCCGGCAGGACATCCAGGGTCGGGCTGTCGGTCACCGGCGCGACGGTCACCGGCAGCTGCGCGCTGGCGCTGACCGGGGTAGCGGTTCCGTCGGTGGCGGTGGCCGTGATGGTCAGGGTGAAATCGTCATCCTTGTTGGCCGGCGGGGTGATCGCCAGACCGGCAAGCTGGCCCGGGTTCAGGGTGATGCTGCCGCCGGTGATGGTCAGAGCCTCGCCCGCCGCATTGGTAAGGGTGGCGCCGCCGGGGATGCCGCTGATGGTGATGGTCAGCGCCTCCGAGCCGTCGGTGTCGGTCAGCGCCGGGCTGATCGTCAGCGCGATCGCCGAGTCCTCGTTCCCACTGGCAGCGGTGACCGCCAGGGTCGGGGTATCGGACGCCGCGTTCAGCGTGATCGGCACGGTCACCACCCTGGTCGCCGTGCTGCCGTTGGATTCGATGCTGACGGCGGTGACGGTCAGCGTGAAGTCCACATCGCTGTTGGCCGGCGGGGTCAGCGACAGGCCGCTCAACTGGGCAGGCGTCAGAGTCCAGCTGCCGTCGCCATTCCGGGTGCCGGCCGACAGCAGCGCGCCGGTCGGCACGCCGGCGATGGTCACCAGCCCCAGACGCTCCGACCCGTCGGTATCGTACAGGGCGACCGACAGGTTCAGCGGCAGGGCGGTGTCCTCCGTCCCGGTCAACGCACCCGCGGTGATGATGGGCTGGTCGGCGGCCGGATCGACGCTGACGCGGAACAGCTGGCTGGTGGTGGCGGTGACGCCGGTCGCCTGCTCCTTCGTCGTCGCGGTCAGGGTCAGGTTGAAGTCGGTGCCGCTGTTGGCGGGCGGCAGCAGCTTCAGCCCACTCAGCTGCGCCGCGGTCAGGTCGACCGCGCCGGCGATGGGCGTCAGCGTGTTGCCGTTCGCATCGATCAGCACCGCGCCGGCGGGAATGCCTGACAGGACGATGGTCATCGTCTCCGACCCGTCGGTATCGACCAGGGACGCCTTCAGGTTCAGCACGATTTCCGAGTCCTCGCCGCCCGAGGCGTTGGCGACGATGACGGTGGGCGCGTCGGTCACCGCAGTGACGTCCACATGAATGGTGGCGGTGGTGGTGGCGGTGCTCTTGTTGGAGCTTTCCAGACTGGTGGCGGTCAGCGTCAGGTCCATGCCGCCGGAATAGTTGCGCGGCGGTGTGACCGTCAGGCCGGAGAGTTCCGACGGCTTCAGCGTCCAGGACCCGTCGCCGTTGTTGGAGCCCTTGTTCAGCACCGCGCCGTCCGGCAGGCCTGACAGGATGACCGCCATCGTCTCCGACCCGTCGGTGTCAACGAGGCTGGCCGACAGGTTCAGGGCAATGGCGGTGTCCTCCGCCCCCGTCACATTCTGGACGGTGACGTCCGGCGCGTCGGCTACAGCGGTGTAGGTGACGTTGAGGGTCTTGGACGACCAGGCCTCCGCCGCCGTGCCGTCCTTTGCGGCAGCCTCCACGGTCAGCGTCACGGTGCCGGCGAAGTTGGCGGGCGGCGTCAGGGTCAGTGCGGAACGCTGCGCCACGGTCAGGCCGGACAGGTCGTAGACGCCGTTGCCGAGCAACGTGCCCGCCGACAGGGTGAAGCCGGCCGGAACCGTCACCCTGAGCGCGGTGATCGCCTCGCCGCCGCCGACCAGATCGGTGACATCGGCGGAGATCGACAGGCTGGCGGCGTGGTCTTCCTGCGCCGTGACCGAGCTGGCGGAAATGGATGGGGCGTCACTGACCGGCGCCACATCGACGGTCAGGGTCCGGGTCGTGGTCGCCCGGTCGGCGTTGCTCGATTCCCGCGCGACGGCGGTCACGGACAGTTGGTAGGTGCCGCTGGCGTCGGCCGGCGGAGTGAATTTCAGCCCGGCGAGTTGGCTGGGGGTCAGCACCCAGCGTCCGGTGGTGGAATCCAGATATCCGGCCGACAGCGTGGCACCGGTCGGCAGCCCTTCGATGACGATGCTGGCCAGGATTTCCGAGTTGTCGGTGTCGGCCAGCGCGGCGGAGATGTCCAGCGCGATGGCCGTGTCCTCGCTGCCGGAGGCCGGCTGCACGGTCAACAGCGGACTGTCGGCGACGGCGGTGACGGTCACGTCCTGCGTCAGCGTGGTGTGGACGTTGCTGCCGGAGGTCACATCGAGGGTGATCCTGAAGTCGGCATCGCTGTTGGAAGCCGGCGTGAGCGTCAGGCCGGCCAGCTGCGCCTTGGTCAGCGTGATGGAGCCACCGGTGATGGTCAGCGTGTCACCGGCCGTATTGGTCAGGCTGGCACCCGTCGGAATGCCCGACAGGGTGACGGTGGACACATTCTGCCAGTTCGCCAACCCGGCCTCGATGCCCAGGGCGACCGCCGAATCCTCGGCGGTGGTCACGGCCGCCGGCCGGTCGCTGCCGACACTGGGATCGAGCGGCGGCGGAGGCGGAGGAGGTGGGGGCGGCGGCGGCGGGCTGGTGCCGCCACCGTTGTTCCCGCCGTTCGAGCCGCCCGGATCGGTCGAGCCGCCGCCGGGGGTGGTCGAGGTGGTCCAGCGCACCACGAAGCTGTCGGACACGCTGGTGTTGCGGTCGCCCTCGCTTTCGATGCTGTAGGGATTGACCGTCAGCGTGATGCTGGCCGTGTCGATGTTCGTGCTGGTATCGACGCTGTGGGCGATGCCGGCAGCGTTGGTATCCTTGACGGTCAGCTTGAGGCCGCCCCCTTCGGGGGAAATCGCCTTGGCGTACTCCTCCGCAGTCAGCGTCCAGGTGCCGTTTCCATTGTCGAGGCCATGGGACAGGACCGTGCCCTTCGGCACTCCGCTGATGGTGACCGCCAGCTTTTCAGATCCGTCCGTATCCTGCAGGAAGGCGTTCAGGTTCAGCACCAGATCGGTCGGCACGGCGCCCGTCAGCGTGTGGTCGTCGACGTGATAGGCCTCGAACGACCCGTCGGCGGCTTTCGACACCGGCGCATCGGCCACGGCGGCGATCGAGACGGTCGGAGTGTAGGTCTTGGTCAGGCTGTCGCTGCCATCGACCACCGTCACCTTGACGGTGATGGTGAAGTCGTCGGCACGGTGCGCCGGCACGAGCAGCCGCAGGTTGCCGAGCTTGGTCGGATCGACGGTCCAGCTGCCGTCGGCGTTGGCGGTCAGCGCACCCGCATCCGTGCTGGTCAGCGTCGCCCAGGATGGCAGGTCGGAAATGACGATCGCGGAGATTTGCTCCGAATTATCCACGTCGCTGGTAAGCGCCGAGATGCTCAGGGGAATGCCGCCGACGGCGTCCTCCTGCGCGCTGGCGCCGATGGAGACCGTCGGCTCGTCCGCCTTGGGATCGACGGTGACGATCAGGTCGCGGGTGTCCTTCAGCGTCCCGCCCGAGGTCACGCCGTTCACCGTGATGATCGGCGCGCCGTTGCTGTCGGTGGTGATGACGTCAACCTTCAGCGAAACGGTGCCGGCGAAATCCTTCTTCGTGGTCAGGGTCAGTTCGTCGCGATAGGCGACATCCACCGACCAGCGGCCGTTGCCGAGATAGACCAGCCCGCTCTCGTGCCCCGCCGCCAGCGACAGCCAGGAGTCCGCCGGCAGGTTGCTGATGACCAGCGACAGGCGCTCCGACCCGTCATTGTCCAGCATCACCAGATCGCCGAGGCGAAGGTTGATCGCCGTGTCCTCGCTGCCGCGGGCGCCGAGCGCGCCGTTCGGCGTCACGGCGTCGGCGACGCCCTGCACCTCGACATGGACGGACACCTGGGCGGCATCGGCGAAGCTGCCGTTGGAGGATTCCGTCGCCCGGGCGGTGAAGGTCAGATTGAAGCCGGTGTTGGAATTGGCCGGCGGGGTGATGGTCAGGCCGGTCAGGTCGGCCTGGGTCAGCACCCATTTGTCCAGCGCGGCATCGTAGCGGCCATGGTTCAGCGTGGCACCGGCCGGCACGCCGCCGACCAGGATGCTGAGGGTCTCCGACCCGTCGCGGTCGGTCAGGGCGACCACCACCGACAGCGGAATGGCGCTATCCTCGCGCCCCACCGCGTCGGAGGCCGACAGCACCGGCGTATCGGCGACCGCGGTGACGGTCACGACAAGGGAAACCGGCGCCGAGGTGGCGGTGGTCGTGCCCTCCGCCGAGGTGGCGGTGATCGACAGCGTCACCGCGCCGGACCAGTTGGACGGCGGCGTGAAGGTCAGGTTGCTCAACTGGGCCGGCGTCAGCGTCCAACTGCCGTCGGCGTTGTGGATGCCGGCGGACAGCGTCGCACCTTCCGGGACGCCGGTGATGGTGATGTGGTCCAGCGTCTCCCCCGTCAGGTCGGACAACCGGGCATCGATGGCCAGCGCGATGGCGCTGTCTTCGGCCCCCGATGCGGCTTGCGGGGTGACGATGGGGGCGTCGGCCACGCCGGTGACGGTGACCGTCAGGTTCGCCTTGGCCGAGTTGGCGGTGGAGCCGTTCTCCCGCTCGCTGGAGGTGGCGACGACGCCCAGCGTGATGGTGCCGGAGAAGTCGCGCGGCGGTGTCAGGCGGAGGCCCGCCAGCTGCGCCGGGGTCAGCGTCCAGCTGGTGCTGCCGTCCGGCTGGGTGCTCGCCACCGTGCCGGCGCTGAGGCTCGCGCCCTCCGGCACGCCGCTGATCGTGATCAGGCTGATGGATTCGGACCCGTCGGTATCGGTCAGGGCCGGCGTGATGGTCAGGAGGACCGAGATATCCTCGTCCGTCGCCGCCGCGGCGGCGGTGACGGTGGGCGCATCGGCCACCGCGTCGACCGTGATGGTGCCGGTCGCCGTCTGCACGAGGCGGCTCGCGGTGGCTCCGCTGCCGTCGATCGTCCCCACCTTCAGCGTGTAGTCGAGGTCTGCATCGGAATCCGGATCGGGGACGATCGTCAGTCCCTGGATTTTCCACACCCCGGCGGTGGTGCCGTCGGCCTGCAAGGCCGAGGTCGGGATCGTCCAGCTGTAATTGCCGTCGGTGGGCCCGCTGCGCGTCAGAAGCACCCCGTCGAGGTAGAGCTTGGCGCCGCCGGCGTCCAGCTGGGACGACGGGATCAGCAGGGTGATGCTTTCCACCCTCTCGGGGCTGGCGGCATCGACGTCGCTCAGCGTGACGGTGGGGGCGAGCGCGATGCCGCCCGCCGCATCCTCGTTGCCGCGCGCGTTGAGCGTGGTGATCTGGAATGGGTCGGCGACCGGGGCGACCGTGATCGTCTGCACGGCGGTGGATGTGCCGCCGAAGGCGTCCGTCACGGTGAAGGTGAAGGTCTCCGTCCCGCTGAAGTCGGCGTCCGGGGTGTAGGAGAAGCTGCCGTCGGCATTCACCACCAGCGTGCCGTGCGTCAGGCGCACCGGTTGGCCATTGTCGCCGGGTCCCTTGTAGGTCAGCGTGTCGTCGGTGCGGCCGTTGACCGTGTCCTGGTCGGTCGCCCGCAGGGTGCCGGTGACGGCAGCATCCTCGTTCGTCGCGGTCGTGGCGGTCGTGGCGACCGGGGCATAGTTCAGCTCCGTGCGGACGCTGACCGGCTGGCCGTCGACGTAAAGCTCCAGCTTCTCGAAATCCGCCATCTTGATGCCGAGCGCGGACAGGGTGGCGGCCTTGGTGACGTCGGTGTCGGTGGTCGCCGCCGTGGAGCTTGCCGCCGCCGTCTCGATCCGGTCGCGCAGGGTGCGCAAGTCGGCCAGGATCGAGGGATTCGACAGTTGAGCCGTGGTCAGCATGACCCGGAAGGTGTCGATGCCGGTGTCGCCGTCCTGAAGTTCGGGCTTGGACGGGGTGCCGCCGTCTGTGCCCACGGTGAAGATCGACAGATCGTCGCCCGCCCCGCCCCGCACGGTGTCGGCGCCGGCCCCGCCGGTGATGGTGTCGTTGCCGGCGCCGCCGACCAGGATGTTGGCGACGCAGTTTCCGGTGATCACATCATCGAAAGCCGAGCCGGTAACGTTCTCAAGGTTGCGAAGAACATCGGTGCCGTCGCCGGTGCCGACCCCGGTCGCCAGATTGGCATTCACCTGACCGGCGGAGGAGGCGTAGGTCACCGTATCGTTGCCGTCGCCACCGTCGATGGTGTCGTTGCCGGGGCCGCCGGCCAGCAGGTCGTCGCCGGTTCCGCCGTCCAGGCTGTCGTCACCCAGACCGCCGATCAGGGTATCCTTGCCAGCACCGCCGAAAATGGTGTCGTTGCCGTCGCCGCCGTCCAGACTGTCGTTGCCCTGCGGCGTGTTGGTGAAGCTGATGGTCAGCGTCTTGGCCGTGCTGTCCGCAGTGCTGGTGTTCTCGGCCTCCGCTGAGGTGGCGACGACGGTCAGGGTGATCGGGTGGGTGCTGTCGCCTTCCTTCGCGGTCAGCGTGAGGCCCGTCAACTGGGCCTTGGTCAGGGTCCAGGTGGTGGTGCCGTTCGCTTCCGTCACATAGGTGCCGGCACTCAGGCTGGCGCCCGCCGGCACGCCGGAGATCGTCACCTTGGAGATCGACTCCGATCCGTCGGTGTCGGCCAGGGTGGGGGTGATCGACAATTCGGTGGTGAAGGTTCCTGAACCGTCGCCATGGATGACGTCGTCGCCCCCACCGCCCAGTATGGTGTCGTTGCCCGCCCCACCCGACAGCGTGTCGTTGCCGGCGGTTCCGGTGAGCGTATCGTTCTGGCCACCCGCCAGATTGTAGGTGACATCGGTGGCGGCCACCGACGGCGTATCGGCGACGGCGACGACGGTGACCGCCAGCGTCTTCTGGACCGAAACAGGGGAGAGCCCCCGGTCAAGGGCGGTCGCCGTGACGGTCAGTGTGAAATCGTCGCCGCTGTCCTGCTTCGGCTTGATCTTCAGGCCGGCCAACTGCTCCGCCGTCAGAGTGATGGAGCCGTTGGTAACGGTCAGCGTCCCGTTCAGCGTGTTGGACAGCGTGGCACCGCTGGGAATGCCGCTGATGACGATGCTCAGCGTTTCCGACCCGTCCAGATCGGTCAGGGCGGAAGTGATGTCGAGCGCAATGGCGGTGTCTTCGTTGCCGCTCGCCGGCTGGACGGCCAGCGTCGGCGTATCGGTGACGGAATTGACGGTCACGACCAAGGATTCGGTCTTGGTCGCCTCGACTGCGCTGCCGTCCTTGGCGACCGCGGTCACGCCGAGCGTGAAGTCCACATCGCTGTTCGGCGGCGGCGTGATCGTCAGCCCGGCAAGCTGCTCCGGCGTCAGGGTAATCGCGCCGTTGGTGACCGTCAGCGTGCCGTTCAGCGTGTTGGCGAGCGTCGCGCCGGTCGGAATACCGCTGATGCGGATGGTCAGCGCCTCCGACCCGTCGGTGTCTGTCAGTGCCGGATTGATCGTCAGCGGGATGGCGCTGTCTTCATTGCCGGTGACAGCCTGGACCGTCAGCGTCGGGGTGTCCGACACCGGATTGACGGTGACGCGTAGGGGCTCGCTCTTGGTCGCCTCCGCCGCGCTGCCGTCCTTGGCGATGGCGGTGACCGTCAGGGTGAAGTCGACATCGCTGTTCGGCGGAGGCGTGATGGTCAGCCCGGTCAACTGGGCCGGAGTCAGCGTCCAGGTGGTCGTGCCGTCCGGCTGGGTGACGGATGTTCCGGCGCTGAGCGTCGCACCGGCCGGAACACCGGCGATGGTGATGCCGAGTGTCTCGGAGCCATCCGTGTCCCTCAGGGCCGGGCTGATCGTCAGCGGGATCGCCGTGTCTTCGTTGCCGGTGGCGGACTGGACGGTCAGCGTCGGCGTATCGGTCACCGGATCGACGGTGACGCGCAGCGTCTCGCTCTTGGTCGCCTCCACCGCGCTGCCGTCCTTGGCGATGGCGGTGACCGTCAGGGTGAAATCAACGTCGCTGTTCAGCGGCGGCGTGATGGTCAGCCCGGTCAACTGGGCCGGAGTCAGCGTCCAGGTGGTCGTGCCGTCCGGCTGGATAACCGAAGTGCCGGCACTGAGGGTCGCCCCCGCCGGCACCCCGGCGATTGTGATGCTGAGTGCTTCGGACCCGTCGGCATCGGTCAGGGCCGGGTTGATAACCAGCGGAATCGCCGTGTCTTCATTGCCGGTCGCAGCGCTGACGGTCAGCGTCGGGGTATCCGACACCGGATCGACGGTGACGCGCAGCGTCTCGCTCTTGGTCGCCTCGGGCGCCGTGCCGTCCTTGGCAATGGCGGATACCGTCAGGGTGAAATCGACGTCGCTGTTCAGTGGCGGCGTGATGGTCAGCCCGGTCAGTTGGGCTTTGGTCAACGTCCAGGTGGTGGTGCCGTCCGGCTGGGTGACGGATGTTCCGGCGCTGAGCGTCGCACCGGCCGGAACACCAGCGATGGTGATGCTGAGTGCTTCGGACCCGTCCGTATCCGTCAGGGCCGGGTTGATCGTCAGCGCAATCGCCGTGTCTTCATTGCCGGTCGCAGCGCTGACGGTCAGCGTCGGCATGTCGGTCACGGCGTCGACGGTGACGCGCAGTGTCTCGCTCTTGGTCGCCTCCACCGCGCTGCCGTCCTTGGCAATGGCGGTGACCGTCAGGGTGAAATCGACGTCGCTGTTCAGCGGCGGCGTGACGGTCAGGCCGGCCAGCTGGGCCGGAGTCAGAGTCCAGGTGGTGGTGCCGTCCGGCTGGATAACCGAAGTGCCGGCGCTGAGGGTCGCCCCCGCCGGAACACCGGCGATGGTGATGCTGAGTGCTTCAGAGCCATCCGTATCCGTCAGGGCCGGGCTGATCGTCAGCGGGATGGCGCTGTCTTCATTGCCGGTGGCGGCCTGGACGGTCAGCGTCGGGGTATCCGACACCGGATCGACGGTGACGCGCAGCGTCTCGCTCTTGGTCGCCTCCACCGCGCTGCCGTCCTTGGCAATGGCGGTGACGGTCAGAGTGAAGTCGACATCGCTGTTCGACGGCGGCGTGATGGTCAGCCCGGTCAGTTGGGCTTTGGTCAACGTCCAGGTGGTGGTGCCGTCCGGCTGGGTGACAGACGTTCCGGCGCTGAGCGTCGCACCGGCCGGAACACCGGCGATGGTGATGCTCAAAGTCTCGGACCCATCCATATCCGTGAGGGCCGGATTGATCGTCAGCGCAATCGCCGCGTCTTCATTGCCGGTGGCGGCCTGGACGGTCAGCGTCGGCATGTCGGTCACGGCGTCGACGGTGACCCGCAGTGTCTCGCTCTTGGTCGCCTCCACCGCGCTGCCGTCCTTGGCGATGGCGGTGACGGTCAGCGTGAAATCGACATCGCTGTTCGACGGCGGCGTGACGGTCAGGCCGGTCAACTGGGCCGGAGTCAGAGTCCAGGTGGTGGTGCCGTCCGGCTGGGTAACTGAAGTGCCGGCGCTGAGCGTCGCACCGGCCGGAACACCGGCAATGGTGATGCTCAAAGTCTCGGACCCGTCGGTATCCGTCAGGGCCGGATTGATCGTCAGCGCAATCGCCGTGTCTTCATTGCCGGTGGCGGACTGAACCGTCAACGTCGGCATGTCGGTCACGGCGTCGACAGTGACGCGCAAGGTTTGGGCAACCGAGACCGGGGCGGCGACGCCGTCCTTGGCGGTGGCGGTCACCGTGAGGTCGAAATCGATATCGCTGTTCAGCGGCGGCGTGATCTTCAGCCCAGCCAGCTGCGCCGGCGTCAGGGTGATCGCCCCGTTTACGATGACCAGCGCATTCCCGGCCGTGTTGCTGAGGCTCGCTCCGGCCGGGATACCGCTGATCGTGATCGTCAGCGTTTCCGACCCGTCCAAGTCCGTCAGGGCGGGGGTGATCGTCAGCGGGATCGCCGTGTCTTCGTTGCCGGTGACGGCCTGGACCGTGAGCGTCGGAGTATCGGTCACCGGATCGACCGTGACGCGCAATGTCTCGCTCTTGGTCGCGGCGGCGCCGGTGCCGTCCTTGGCGATGGCGGTGACGGTCAGGTCGAAATCGACGTCGCTGTTCAGCGGCGGCGTGATGGTCAGGCCGGCCAACTGCGCCGGGGTCAGCGTCCAGGTGGTGGTACCGTCGGGCTGAGTGACGGCAGTGCCGGCACTGAGGGTCGCCCCCGAAGGCACTCCGGCGATGGTGATGCCCAGCGTCTCCGATCCGTCGGTGTCCGTCAGGGCCGGGTTGATCGTCAGCGGAATGGCGCTGTCTTCATGGCCGGTGACAGCCTGGACCGTCAGCGTCGGAGTGTCGGACACGGGATCGACGGTGACGCGCAAGGTCTGGCTCACCGGCACGGCGGCGGCGGCGCCGTCCTTGGCGATGGCGGTGACGGTCAGCGTGAAATCGACATCGCTGTTCGGCGGAGGCGTGACGGTCAGGCCGGTCAATTGGGCCGGAGTCAGCGTCCAGATGGTGGTGCCATCCGGCTGGGTGACGGATGTTCCGGCGCTGAGGGTAGCTCCTGCCGGAACACCGGCGATGGTGATGCTGAGTGCTTCGGACCCGTCTGTGTCCGTCAGGGCCGGGCTGATCGTCAGCGGGATCGCCGTGTCTTCATTGCCGGTGGCGGACTGGACGGTCAGCGTCGGCGTATCGGTCACCGGATCGACGGTGACGCGCAGCGTTTCGCTCTTGGTCGCCTCCACCGCGCTGCCGTCCTTGGCGATGGCGGTGACCGTCAGGGTGAAATCGACGTCGCTGTTCAGCGGCGGCGTGACGGTCAGGCCGGCCAGCTGGGCCGGAGTCAGTGTCCAGGTGGTCGTGCCGTCCGGCTGGGCAACCGAAGTGCCAGCGCTGAGGGTCGCCCCCGCCGGCACCCCGGCAATGGTGATGCTGAGTGCTTCGGACCCGTCCGTATCTGTCAGGGCCGGGCTGATCGTCAGCGGGATCGCCGTGTCTTCATTGCCGGTGGCGGACTGAACCGTCAGCGTCGGCGTGTCCGACACCGGGTTCACCGTCACCTGCAGCGCCTCGGTCCTGGTCGCCGCGGCTGCCGTCCCGTCCTTTGCTGTGGCGGTTACAGTCAGGGTGAAATCGACGTCGCTGTTCAACGGCGGCGTGATCTTCAACCCGGCGAGCTGCTCCGGCGTCAGGGTGATGGAGCCGCCGGTGACGGTCAGCACCCCGTTCAGAGCGTTGGCAAGGGTGGCGCCGGACGGGATACCGGTGACGGTGACGGTCAGCGACTCGGTGCCGTCGGTATCGGTCAGGGCCGGGCTGATCGTCAGCGGAATCGCCGTGTCCTCATTGCCCGCCGCGGCCTGAACGGTCAGCGTCGGAGTATCCGACACCGGGTTGACGGTCACCGACAGCGTCTTGCTGACCGAGACCGGGGCGGCGGCGCCGTCCTTTGCCGTGGCGGTCACCGTCAGATCGAAAGCCACGTCGCTGTTCAGGGGCGGCGTGATCTTCAGCCCTGCCAGCTGCTCCGGCGTCAGGGTGATAGACCCGTTGCCGATCACCAGCGCATCGCCGGCCGTGTTGCTGAGACTGGCGCCGATCGGAATGCCGCGGATGGTGATCGTCAGCGCCTCCGACCCGTCCAAGTCCGTCAAGGCCGGGTCGATGGTCAGCGGAATGGCGGTGTCCTCGCCGCCGGATGCGGCGGAGACGCTGAGGGTCGGCGTGTCGGTGATCGGATTGACGGTGACGCGCAGGGGCGCGCTGGTGCTGGCGGGATCGGCTCCGCCATCCCGGGCGGTGGCGGTAACGGTCAGGGTGAAGTCGACATCGCTGTTCAACGGCGGCGTGATCTTCAGGCCGGCCAACTGGCCGGGCGCCAGCGTGACGGTGCCGTTGCTGATCGTCAGCGTATCGCCGGCCGTGTTGCGCAGGCTGGCGCCGACCGGGATGCCGCTGATTGTGATGCTCAGCGATTCCGAACCGTCGATATCGGTCAGGGCCGGATCGATGACCAGCGGAATCCCGGTGTCCTCATCCCCAGCCGCGGCGGTGACGCTCAGTGTCGGCGTGTCGGACACCGGATTGACGGCAACCGGCAACTGGGCGCTGGTGCTGACCGGCGTGGCGGATCCATCGGTGGCCGTGGCCGTGACGGTCAGGGTGAAATCGGCATCGCTGTTGTTCGGCGGCGTGATCGACAGGCCGGCAAGCTGCGCCGGGGTCAGGGTCGCAGTGCCGTTCACAACCGCCAGCGCGCCGCCGGCATTGCGCAGCACCGCCCCGTCCGGAATGCCGGAAAGGGTGATGGTCAGCGTTTCCGACCCGTCGGTGTCGGTCAAGGCCGGGCTGATCGTCAGCGGGATCGCCGTGTCCTCGCTGCCGCTCGCCGCCGAGACGGCCAGGGTCGGCATGTCGGAGACCGGGTTGACCGTGATCAACAGCGAAGCGCGGGTGCTGGCGGCTGCTGCGGTGCCATCGGTGGCGGTGGCCGTCACCGTCAATGTGAAGTCGGCATCGCTGTCGTTCGGCGGCGTGATCGCCAATCCGGTGAGCTGGCCGGGCGCCAACGTGATGGAGCCGTTGGCGATCGTCAGCGTCTCGCCGGCGGCGTTGGTCAGGACCGCGCCGGTCGGGATGCCGCCGATGGTGATGCTCAGCGTCTCCGACCCGTCGGTGTCCGTCAGGGCCGGGCTGATGGTCAGCGGAATCGCCGTGTCCTCATCCCCCGTGGTGGCGGCGACGCTCAGCGTCGGGATGTCGGACACCGGGTTGACGGTGACCGGCAGGGTGGCGGTGACGCTGGTCGGGGTTGCGGTGCCGTCGGTGCTGGTCGCCGTGACGGTCAGGGTGAAGCTGTCGCCGCTGTTCGGCGGCGGCGTCAGGGTCAGGCCGGGAACCTGCGAGGAGGTCAGCAGGATGGTGCCGTTCACCACCGTCAGGATGGCGCCGGAAGCGTCGCGCAGAACCGCTCCGTCGGGAATGCCCGACAAGGTGACGGTCAACACCTCCGTCCCGCCGGTGTCGGTCAGGGCGGCATCGATGTCCAGGGCGATGGCCGTGTCTTCATCGCCGGACACGCCGTTCACCGCCAGGTTCGGCCTGTCCGACACCGGAGCCGGGGTCGGGGCCGGGGTCGGGGCGGCATCGTCGCCGGTGGCTTCCGCCAAATCTTGGATAGTGGGGGCCGCGATGCCGGGGAGTGCCCCGTCGTCGATCACCTGGTCGGGTGTCTCCGGAACCGGGATGTCGGACAAGGCGGCGGGCAGTTCGGTGAAGGCCGTGGTCGTGCGCGCGTTGGACAGCAGGTCCACCCGCTCCACCGTCCCGGCGGCCGTTTCGCGGCGTTCCTCCGTCGAAATTCCGGACCCGTCCGGGCCGGATGGGCCGGAGCCCGGCGTGCCTTCCGTGCGCAGCACGTCGCCGGCCAGCAGGGCTGCCACCGCCGCCTGATCCTTCGCCACCGCCACCGAATCGCCGACCACCTCGCCGGTCTGCACGACGCCGCCGATCATCAGATCCTCGGAGCCGCGATAGTCGGTCTGGACATAGCCGAGGGTGTCGTCCGGCCGCTGAAGCTCCACGGAACTGGCTTCGTGGATCACGCCGCCCAACCGGGTCGCGTCGACCTGCTGCAGAAGGGTCAGATCGTCCAGGATCTGACGGTCGTCGACCGCCGGGGTGTTGCCCTGAACCGCTTCCTCAGCCATAGGACCGCTCCATAAGTCGGGTGCAAAATCGCGCCACGCTACTCGTCACGACCCTAGGTTCTAGCGCTCATAGTTGCTTGTGATAAGAAACTTCCTGTGATGATTTTCAACAGCTTGGCTGATATCACGCCCGCCGCCACTCTGCCCCCATATGCATACGAACGGCTAAAAACCTTTTTGAGATAATGGTTTAATGCTCGTTCTGCGCAGTTTCGAAAGGGCTGCGCGCAGGAAGCTTTGTCACTCGGTTGCCTTTTGTTGCTATTCGTGGATTTACCTATCACTAGCAATTATGCTGTTGATTGGCTGCTCGGTTATCCCTGTGCACAGGTTGGTAGTTTTGCAGCCCGCATCCCCGTCTGCCGCCCGCATCGAACCGTCTGCCGCCTACGCGCCGACGAAGGCCGCATCGGCGAAGTCCTCTGCCGCCCGCGACCGGGCGGCGGAGAAGGCCGCGCGCCGCCTGCTGTCCGGCATGCTGGGTCCGCGCCGGGACCGGGCTATGCTGGTGCTGGCCTCCTTCGCGCTGAACGTCTTCGGGCTGGCGCTGCCGGTGACGCTGCTGCACGTCTACGACCGCATCCTGCCCAACGAATCCTACGGCACCATGCTGCTGCTCGGCCTCGGCTGCGGGGCGGCGGCGATGATGGAGGCGGTCCTCCGGGTGGCACGCTCGGCGCTGACCACCTGGATGGGCGCCCGGATCGAACACCGGTCGAGCGCGTCGCTGATCGACCGGCTGATGCACATGCCGCTGAACGCCTTCTCCCAGCAGGGAATCGGCACCCATTTCGAGGTCTACCGCGCCATCAAGATGGTGCGCGAGTTCTACTCGGGCCAAGCGCTGCAATCGGCCATCGACATCCCCTTCGCCGCGCTCTACCTGGGCCTGATCGCGCTGCTGGCCGGCTGGCTGGTTCTGATTCCGCTGGGCGTGCTGGCGCTGTTCCTGGTGGTCGGCGCCATCCTGGGCCGGCGGATGCGCCGGGCGCTGGAGAACCGCCACGTGCTGGAGGAGCGGCGCCTGAACTTCATCAGCGAGGTGCTGAGCGGCGTCCACACGGTCAAGGGACTAGGAGCGGAGGCCGGCCTGCTGCGCCGCCACGAGCGCCTTCAGCAGGGCTGCAGCGAGGAGGACTTCAACGTCGCCCGGCTGAGCGGTTCCGCCTCCGTCGTCGCCACCACCCTGTCGCAGGCGACGATGATGCTGGTGGTCATCCTCGGCAGCGTGTCCGTCATCGACGGGATGATGACGACCGGCGTGCTCACCGCCTGCTCGATGCTGGCCGGGCGCTGTGTCCAGCCGGTGCAGTCCCTGTTCGACCGCTGGGTGCGCTACCAGTCGGTGTCGCTGTCGCTGCGCCGCATCGGCCATGTCCTGCTGGAGGTCGGGTCCGACGGCGGAACGCCGGGGACGGGAAATGGAACCGGCGTCGGCGGTGCGGTGGCGGAGCCGCTCGTCCCCGGCACGATCGAGATGGACAAGGTCCGTTTCGCCTACGACCGCGGGCCGGAGATCCTGACCGACCTGTCGCTGAGCATCGGGCCGGGCGAGTTCCTGGGCGTCGTGGCGACCAATTCGACGGGAAAGACGACCCTGCTGCGCCTGATCCTGGGCGTGCTGCGGCCAAGCTCCGGCGAGGTGCGGGTGGGCGTGCGCAGCATGACGGAAACCGACGCCATGATCGGCATCGGCGGCGTCGTCTATGTCGGCGAGCATCCGGAGCTGTTCAAAGGCACCATCCTGCAGAACCTGACCCTGTTCGACCCCGGCCGGGCCGATCTGGCGATGGTGGTCTGCCGGCGCCTTGGGCTCGACCGCCGCATCGCCAGCCTTCCGCAAGGCTACGAGACGATCGTCGGCGATGCCTCGCAGGAGGCGCTGCCGCGCGGCGCCCGCCAGATGATCTGCCTTGCCCGCGCACTGGTCCGGGAACCGGCGGTGCTGCTGCTGGACGAGCCGAACTCCTCCCTGGACACGGAGTCCGACAAGCTGTTCCGCCGCGCGCTGGAAGAACTGCGCGGCAGCGTCACCATCCTGCTGGTCACCAGCCGTCCGTCGCTGCTGACGCTGGCCGACCGGGTGGTGCAGATCGTCGACGGTCGTGCGGTCAGCCGCGGCCCGGCCGGCAGCGAGACCGCAGGGGGCCAACCAGCCCTCGTCGCCTCCAACCCGCCAACATCGGTGGCCGGCGCGTCCGCCGCGCCGGATGCCGGGCCGATCCGCGCCGCCCACGACGATGGCGACATCCTGCGCCGCCGGCTGGCGGAGGCTTCGGCGGTGGGCGCCTGCATGGTGCCGCTGCTGGATGCGCTCGGCTGGCGCGGCGCCCCGCAGACCCTGGCCGAGGCGCTGCCCCACTTCTCCGAGGTTCAGACGGTGGAGGAGCTGTGCGACGTCCTCCAGCGCCTGCATTTCGAGGGGCGCAGCCTGCGCATCGACCTCGCGCGGCCGGACCCGTCGCTGATGCCCTGCCTGTTCCGCAGCCGCGACGGCGGGGTCTACACGCTGCTGTCCGCCGATGCCGACGGAGTCGTCGCCTTCAGCGGCCAGTCGCGCCAGACCGTGACGCTGAATTATGGCAAGGGCACCGCCTATGCCTTCACCGCGCTGGAGACCACGGCCGGCGCCGGGACGCAGAACTGGGTCGGCACCGTCATTCAAGGCTATGTGCCGCTGCTGTGGGCGGTGCTGGGGCTGAGTGCCGTCATCAACCTGTTGTCGGTCGCCGCGCCGCTGTTCACCATGGCGATCTACGACAAGGTGATCGCCACCGGCTCCTTCGACACGCTCGCCACCATCGCGGTGGGGGCGGCACTGGTGATCGGCGGCGATTTCGCCCTGCGCCAGATCCGCGGCCGGGCCCTGGCCCATGCCGGATCGCGCATCGCCCGGACCATCAGCAACGCCACCATCGACCGCATCCTGATGCTGCCGGTGGGCATGAGCGAACGCGCCGCCATCGGCACGCAGATCGCCCGGGTGAAGGATCTGGAATCGATCCGCGACTTCATCAGCCAGGGGCAGGTTGCGGCGCTGTTCGACGTGCCCTTCGCCTTGTTCTACCTGGGCGTCATGGCCGTGCTGGGTGGGCCGCTGGCACTGGTTCCGCTGGCCGCCGTCCTGGTCACCGCAGCCATCGGCGCCGCCGTCCATCCGCTGGTGCGCGCCCGCACCGGGACAACCGCCCGCGCCGACACCGAGCGGCAGGAATTCTTCGTGGAAATGGTCGCCAAGATGCCGGCGTTGCGCGCCATCGGCGGGCTGGCCCATTGGCGCGACCGCTACGACCGCCTGTCCGCCCGTACCGCCCGCTCGGGCCACACCGCCGCCAACCTTTCGGCCACCCACACGGCGCTGGCCGGTCTCGTGGTGCCGGTCGCCGGTCTGGCCACCGTCGGAGTCGGCGCGCTCCAGGTCTTCACCGGCGCGATGACGCCGGGCGCCCTGATGGCGTCGATGATGCTGCTGTGGCGGGTGATGGTGCCGCTGCAGACCGCCGTCTCCATGCTGCCGCGCATCGAGCAGCTGCGCGCGAACGCCCGCCAGATCAACGGTCTGATGAGCATCCGGCCGGAGCGCGAGCCGCGCTGCGCCACCCTGCAGCCGCGCAAATTGAAGGGCGAGGTATCCTTCTCCCGCGTCTCATTGCGCTACCGCAACGATGCCGATCCGGCGCTGGTCGGCGTGTCCTTCACGGTCAGGCCGGGGCAGATCGTCGCCATCGTCGGGCCGGACGGCGCCGGCAAGTCGTCGCTGCTGAAGGTGATGCTGGGGCTCTACGCACCGCAGGCCGGCAACGTGCGGATCGACGGCGTCGACATCCGCCAGATGGACCCGATAGACCTGCGCAAGTCCATCGGCTATGTCCCGCAGGCCAGCACCCTGTTCTACGGCACCATCGCCCAGAACCTGCGCTTCGCCGACCAGACCGCCGACGTGTCGGAGCTGCGCTGGGCGCTGTCGCTGGCCGGCGCCCTGGACGAGGTGGAGGCGCTGCCGCGCGGGCTGGACACCCGCATCGGCGACAACCAGTCGCTGCGCCTGTCGCCCAGCCTGACGCAGAAGATCTGTCTGGCCCGCGCCTATATCCGCCGGCCGCGCATCCTGCTGCTCGACGAGCCGGCGAGCCGGCTGGACTTCGACGGCGACAAGGCCCTGCATGCGGCGCTTTCGGCGCTGCGCGGGCACAGCACCATCTTCCTGGTCACCCACCGGCCGAGCCACCTGACGCTGGCCGACACGGTGCTGACCATGGATGCCGGCATGATCGCCCCCGCCAGTCCGGCCGGCGGCCTGCCCGGCCCCCGTCCCATCGGTCCGGGGGCGGGTCCCGGCGCCGGTCCGGCGGGCGGTCCGGCAGGTGGCGGCAACAGCGTCGCCAACGGCATCGCCGGGGCGCTGCTGGGCGGGATCGGGCTGCAACGCCCGCCCGGCGTCGCCGCCACGCCTCAGCGCTGATCCGCCTTCCGCATTCCTCTCCGATCCCCATTTCTCGATCCTGTGTGAACCGCAAGATGGCCGCTTCAGACCTCGCCCGCCCCACCGGCAAATCGCTCAGCGCCGACGATGCGATGCTGTCGCTGGTCCGCGCCACCATCCTCGTGCTGGTCCTGCTGATGGCGGCGCTGCTGGCATGGGCCACCCTGATGCCGGTCAAGGAGGCCGTCGTCACCGCCGGACAGGTGGTGCCGTCCGGCAACGCCCAGGTCGTCCAGCATCTGGAAGGCGGCATCGTGTCCACCATCCTGGTCAAGGAAGCCGATCTGGTGGAGGCCGGCCAGCCCCTGATCGTCTTCGATCCCAAGCAGGTCCAGGCGGAGCGGGAGCAGATGAACGCCCGTCTGCTGACGCTGGAACTGCGGGCGGAGCGGCTGCGTGCCTTCGCCGCCGGGAGGGAGCCGGATTTCGTGCGTGTCGCCGGCGCCGACACGCCGCAGACGGACGCACAGATCGCCGA
>JBKHVJ010000086.1:0-5469 GCA_046570145.1 Alphaproteobacteria bacterium | reverse complement strand
AGATGGCTGCCTCGGCGGCTTCGATGGCGCGGCGCTCGCCGCCGGCCTCGCCGGTGCCCATCATCGCCTTGCCCATCTCGGTCATGACGGACCGGATGTCGGCGAAATCCAGGTTGATCAGGCCGGGCATCACCATCAGGTCGGTGACGCCGCGCACGCCCGAATGCAGAACGTCATCGGCCATCTTGAAGGCATCCGCGAAGGTCGTCTTCTCGTTGGCGATGCGGAACAGGTTCTGGTTCGGGATGATGATCAGGGTATCGACATACTGCTGCAGCTCGGCGATGCCGCCCTCGGCCAGCCGCATGCGGTGGCCGCCCTCGAAATGGAAGGGCTTGGTGACGACGCCGACGGTCAGGATGCCGCGCTCGCGGGCCGCGCGCGCGATGACCGGTGCCGCACCGGTGCCGGTGCCGCCGCCCATGCCGGCTGTGATGAACACCATGTTGGAGCCTTCGAGATACTGGACGATCTCGTCGATCTGCTCCTCGGCCGAGGCACGGCCGACATCCGGCTTGGAGCCGGCGCCGAGACCCCGGGTGGTGCCGGTGCCCAGCTGGATGCGCTTTTCGCACAAGGAACCCTTCAGCGCCTGCGCGTCGGTGTTGCCGACGACGAAGTCCACGCCTTCCAGGTTCGACTTGATCATGTTGTTGACGGCGTTGCCGCCGGCGCCGCCGACGCCGAAGACGGTGATGCGCGGCTTCAGCTCGGGCTCGATCTGGGGAATGGTCACGTTGATCATGCTGTTCAGGCCTCCACAACCTGTTTTCGTTGGGTTTGATGTTCGATATGCCGCGACCGGCGCCCGGTTGTGTCCGGTGTCTGTCCGTTCGGGAATCGGTGGATGGCTGCGGGAATCATCAGAGATTCTCCCGCAGCCAGAGGCCGACGCGGCCGATGAGCCCGGTGGACGCGACCGCCTCGTGGCCGGTCACCATCAGCTCCGTCGGGTTGCGGACGGCGTGTAGGAGAAGGCCCGCGACCGTCGCGAAGGCCGGTCCGCCATGGGCCTCGTTGAGGCCGGCGATCCGGGTCGGGCGGGCGATGCGGACCTGCTTGTCCAGGATCGGGGCGGCCATGTCGCGCGTGTTGGGCAACTGGCTGGCGCCGCCGGTCAGCACGACGCGCCGGCCGACCAGCCGGGAATGGCCGGACTGCTCGATGGCGCTGCGCACCTCTTCGAAGATCTCTTCCATCCGCGCCTGGATGATGCTGACCAGGAAGGAGCGCGGGTGGCTGGCGGTGCCGCTGCCGCTGCGTTCGTCCTCGCCGATCTGCGGGACCTCGATCATCTCGCGCTCGTCGGCCGGATTCACCCGGGCGCTGCCGTAGAGCACCTTCAGCCGTTCGGCATGGACCAGCGGCGTGGTCAGCCCGTGGGCGATGTCGTTGGTGACATGCCGGCCGCCCAGGGGCACGGAGCCGGTCCAGACCAGATTGCCTTCGGCGAAGATCGAGATGGTGGTGCCGCCGCCGCCGATGTCGACGCAGGCCGCCCCCATCTCCATCTCGTCCTCCACCAGACAGGCGAGGCCGGAGGCGAAGGGGCTGACCACGATGGATTCGATGTTCAGGTGGCAGCGGGCGATACAGGCATGCAGCGTGCGGATGGCGCCGGCCGCGGCGGTGACGACATGCAGCTGGGCGCCCAGCGAATGGCCGCTCATCCCCTTGGGATCGCGGATGCCGCGGCTGCCGTCCAGGCTGAAGCCCAGCGGGATGGTGTGGATCAGCGCCTGATCGGGGCCGGCCTGCAGGGTACGGGCATGGGCCATGGCGCGGCGGATGTCGCCCTCCGTCACCTCCTGGCCGGAGACGGGGACCGTGGCGGTGAAGGCGTGGGAGCGCGGCTGGCCCATCGACAGGTTGACGACGACGTCGTGCACCGTTTCGCCGGCCATCTGTTCGGCGGCATGCACGGCGGCGCCGATCGAGGTCTCGGCCGCCTCCATGTCGATGATGGTCCCGGCGCGGATGCCCGTGGCGATCTGGTGGCCGACGCCGATCACGCGGAAGGAGCCGGGCTCCTCCATCCGCGCGATGACGCAGCACACCTTCGTCGAGCCGACGTCCAGCGCCGTGACGATCCCGCCACGGGCTGGCCGCTTCGGCTTCTTGGCGCCGTTGAATCCCATCCCGAACATGCCCCCCAAACGTCCCCTCTGCTCCTGTCCGCCGGCGACGGGCTTCCCCCGGAAAGGCCCGCCGCCGGTCCGTCCTTACGATTTCTTGCCGTTCTTCTTCTTCGTCTCATCCTCCCAGCCCGGAAGCTGGGCGGTGGCGGAGGTCTGGATCGCGGCGCGGCCGGGCAGCCGCAGGTCGATGGCGACGATGTCGCGGTCCAGCACATGGCTGGCCGTATGCATCTGCTCCAGTTGCAGAAGGGCGTGGCGCATCTCCGCGGTGCCTTCCGGCAGCTTCACCGTCACGCCGTTGCCGAGCTGCAGGTTCCAGCGCCGGTCGCTGATCCAGCTGGCCGAGGACAGCATCGGGGCGACGGTCGGTGCGCTGTCCAGCGCCGACAGCAGGGTATGGACCTGCTGCGGGGCGTTGGCGCCGATCACCTGCGGCAGCGTATCGATGCGCTGGTTGCCGCGGCGCGCCAGTTCCGCCGCGTCCGCCAGCGGACGGCCGGCGCGGTCGATGACGGTGAACTGCCGCTCATGCTGCCAGATCGCCATCGGCTGGCGTTCCGACAGGCGGATATAGAGGAAACCGGGCAGCCGGCGCTCGATGGAGGCCGACGACACCCAGGGCAGTTCCTCCAGCCGCTGCTTGGCCTCGGCGAGGTCGATGGACAGGATCGGCTCGCCCCGGCGCACGCCCAGCGCGTCGAGCACGGCGTCGCGTTCCGTCTCGCTGCGGCCGACCACCAGGATCTCCGACAGGCGGAAGCCCAGGTCGCCGGTCGTCTGGATGACGCTTTCCCGCGCCGCGTCCAGCGTGTCGGCCATGGTGCCGCGCTTCCAGGCGGAGCCGGCGGTGGCGGTCAGCCCCAGCACCGGCACCAGGATCAGCGCCGCCTTGACGGCCGAGCGGGTCCAGCGCGGCCAGGCGCGGCGACGTTTGCCTTTCTGCGCCGACGCGGCCATGGCGCGCGGCGGAGTCGGCATCTCGTCCCGCGCGCGCGCGCCGGCGGCAGCGGCGCGGAAGTCCGGGTCGGCCATCAGGCGAGCTGACATGCGGCATTCTCCACGAGCCAGCCGACCAGCGCGCCGTAGGAAATTCCCACATGCACCGCCTGTTCGGGCACCAGCGACAGGGGCGTCATGCCCGGCTGGTTGTTGATCTCCAGGAAGTACAGCCCATCGGTTCCCGGCCGGCTGTCATCCCAGCGGAAGTCGCTGCGCGAGACACCCCGGCAGCCCAGGGTGTGGTGCGCGAGCACCGCCAGCCGTTTCGCCTTCTCCGCCACTGCCTCGGGGATCGCGGCGGGGATGGTGTGGACGGCATGGCCGACGCTGTATTTCGCGGTGTAGTCGTAGACCTGAGCCTGAAAGACGATCTCGGTCACCGCCAAAGCGCGGTCACCCATGACGCCCACGGTCAGTTCGCGACCGGGGATGAACTCCTCGACCAGCACGCGTTCTCCGAAGGTGCCCCCGAAGAAGCCATCGTCGCCGACCGGGCTGTTCTGCCCCTCGCGGACCAGGGTTACGCCAACGGTCGAGCCTTCGTCCACAGGCTTGACGATATAGGGCGCCGGCATGGGGTGGGCACCGCCGGCGATCTCCCCACGGGACAGCACCATTCCCTTGGGGGAGCGGATGCCGACGGTGTCCAGCACGCGCTTGGTCATCGCCTTGTCCATGGCGATGGCCGCCGCCTGGACCCCTGAATGGGTGTAGGGCAGGCCCAGGAACTCCAGCACACCCTGGATCGTCCCGTCCTCGCCGCCGCGGCCGTGCAGGGCGTTGAACACAACGTCCGGGCGCGGGTTGGTCAGGGCGTGCATCAGCCCGCCCAGGTCGCGCTGCACGTCGATGGCGGTGACGCGGTAGCCTTCCTCTTCCAGCGCCTTGGCGACGCCGGCCCCGCTGACCAGCGATACCTCGCGCTCGGCCGACCAGCCGCCCATCAGGACGGCGACATGCTTCTTGTGGGCGTGGAGCAGGGCTTCGGTCATTGGACGGTGCTTCCTTCGGCGGCCGGGACGCCGATGCGCTTGATTTCCCATTCCAGCGTGACACCGCTGGTCTCGAACACGCGGCGGCGGACCTCCTCGCCCAGCGCTTCCAGCTGGGCGGCGGTGGCCGTACCGTTGTTGATCAGGAAGTTGCAGTGCTTTTCCGAGACCTGGGCGTCGCCGATGGACAGGCCGCGGCAGCCGGCCTTGTCGATCAGCTCCCACGCCTTGAGGCCTCCGGAGATTGCAGAGGCCGGATTCTTGAAGGTCGAGCCGCCGGTGCGCGAGCGGACCGGCTGGCTGTCGGCGCGCTTGTCGGAGATCTCGGCCATGCGCCGCGCGATCTCCAGCGGATTGCCGGGCTCGCCGCGCAGGACGGCGCCGGTGAGGATGCAATCCTCCGGCGCTGCGCTGTGGCGGTAGGTGAAGCCCATGCCGGCATGGCTGAACTCGAGGCGCCGGCCGTCGCGCGCGACCGCGGTGGCGGAGACCAGCACGTCGGCCAGCTCGCGGCCATAGGCGCCGCCGTTCATGCGCAGGGCGCCGCCGATGGTGCCGGGGATTCCGGAGAGGAACTCCAGCCCGGCGATGCCGGCATCGCGGGCGACCATGGCGACGTTGAGGTCGAGCGCCGCCGCACCGGCGGTCAGCGTCATCCCGTCCGCCAGGATGTCGGTGAAGCCGCGGCCGAGCCGGATGGTGACGCCCGGCACGCCGCCGTCCCGCACCAGCAGGTTGGACGCGACGCCGATCACCGTCACCGGCACCTCGGCCGGCAATGCTGCCAGGAAGTCGGCGAGGTCGTCGGCGTCGGCCGGACGGAACATCACCTCCGCCGGACCGCCGACGCGGAACCAGGTCACCGGCGCCAGCATGGCGTCGGCGGTCAGCCGGCCGCGCACGGCCGGCATGCGTCCGATCAGGTGGCCGTCCGCCGGGCTCATGCGCGGGGCCGCCGTCATCGACCGGCGCCATAGAGGGCCGACAGCTCGCCCGGCAGGGCGTTGGCCCACTGGGTGATGTTGCCGGCGCCCAGGCAGACGACGAAATCGCCGGGCTTGGCCATCTCGCGCACGACCTGCGCCAGCTCCTGCGGGTTTTGCAGGGCCACGACATGGCGGTGGCCGTGCATGCGCAGGCCCTCCACCAGGCTGTCGCGGCTGACGCCCTCGATCGGGGCCTCACCGGCGGCATAGACGTCGGCGACGATCACGGCGTCGGCGTCGTTGAAGCAGGTGCAGAACTCCTCGAACAGCGACTGCAGGCGGGTGTAGCGATGCGGCTGCACCACCGCGATCACCCGGCCCGGCGTGGACTCGCGCGCGGCCTTCAGCACCGCG
>JBKHVJ010000085.1:0-9092 GCA_046570145.1 Alphaproteobacteria bacterium | reverse complement strand
AGAGCGAGCAGGTTCGTCTGGCTGGCGATGTCGTGAATCAGCTTGACCACTTGGCCGATGCGGCTGGCTGCGTCGGCAAGCCCCTGCACCGTGGCATTGGTCCGCTCGGCCTCGGTCATCGCAGCATTGGCGATGGCGGCGGACTGGGTCACCTGATGGCTGATCTCGCCGATGGAGGCGGTCAACTCCTCCGCCGCGGCCGCGACGGTCTGGATATTGACGGACGCCTCTTCCGCGGCGGCGGCAACCTGGGTCGATTGCTCGCTGGTGGTTTCCGCGGTGCGGCTCATCGCCTGGGCGGTGCCTTGAAGCTGCTCGGCCGCACTCGCAACCGCCTGGACCACGCCCTTCACCTCCCGTTCGAAGCTGTCGGCCGTGCTGCCCAACTCCCGCGCGATGATGGCCGCGGTGTTCAGGTCGATATAGACCGAGGTGGCGAGATCCATATCCAGGAACACCGCCTTGTTGATGGCCTGGAGCAACTGCGACAGCTTCTCCGGCTTCTTGCGGTGGACCTGGGCAGCCAAGTCGATCAGCTTGTTCAGGGTGAAGCAATAGGCGCCGGTATACCAGCGCGGCTCCAGCCCGATGCGCTGATGCGTCTGGCCGATCTTCAGGACCTGATTGACGTAGGCCTCGTCGAAGGTGCCGGTAAAGACATTGCGCAGCCAGTGCTGCTTCTGCAGGTCCCGCGCACGGCCGGTCACCGCCGGGTTCACCAGCATGGGGGCGACCTGCGGGACGGTGCGGAGATAGCCGTAGAACTCCTCCAGAATCTGATCGATCCGTTGCGCCAGATAGGGCTGGAATTCGCGAAGCGTTGCCTTCGTCGCCTCGTCGATGCGCAGGAAGGTGATGCGGTCAATGATCGACTGAGTCTGGGCAGCGTTCGACATGGAGCCCCTCTCCCATTTGAGATATGACAAGCGTACTAAGAATTGGCCAAAATGCAAACTTTCCCGCGAGCGGCACATCATGCGCAGGCACTTCCATATTTGAACCAGTCACTTTGTCGCAGAATCCCTACAAGGGACGATCCAAGCGTCGTCGCGATCCGCAAAAATGGCGGTTTGTTACTCGTTGCTGGCAAGAAAAAGCCGGCGGAGCCCAGGGGCACCGCCGGCGTACAGGTTGACAGGTCTGGAGGCAACAGGCGGGCCACAACCCGCTGAAAGGATTCGGCGGTTTCCGTCCGGATGGCCGGTGCCGAATGATGCCCGTCCGGAATGCAAGCCGCGCCGGACGGGACACCCGGTGCGATCAGGCCACCATCGGGGTGGCCGGGCGGCGCAAAGCCTGGGCGGCGCTGAGCACAGCCTTCTGAAGCTTCTCGAAAGCCCGCACCTCGATCTGGCGCACGCGTTCGCGGGATACCGAGAATTGTTGGCTCAGGGCTTCGAGGGTCGACGGATCGTCCTTCAGGCGGCGCTCAAACAGGATGCGGCGTTCACGCGCGTCCAGCCGGTCCAGGGCCTGACCGACAAGCCGGCGGCGCAACGCCAGTTCGTCGGCTTCCGCCAGCATGGCGTCCTGGGTGGGACGGTCGTCGGCCAGCAGTTCCAGCCAATTGGTTTCGCCATCGGTCGACAGGGTGGCGTCGAGCGAACTGTCGTTGGCGGCGAGGCGGCGGTTCATCTCCACCACTTCGTTTTCCGGCACGTCCAGTTCCGCGGCGATGGTGGCCACGGTTTCCGGCGACAGGTCGCCCTGTTCCAGTTCGGCCATCTGGCTCTTCAGCCGGCGCAGGTTGAAGAACAGCTTTTTCTGGGCGGCGGTGGTGCCCATCTTCACCAGCGACCAGCTGTGCAGGATGTATTCCTGGATCGCGGCACGGATCCACCAGGTGGCATAGGTGGCGAAGCGGAAGCCGCGCTGCGGATCGAACTTCTGGGCCGCCTGCATCAGGCCGACATTGCCTTCGGCCACCAGATCGACCAGCGGCAGGCCATAGCCGCCGAAACCACGGGCGATCTTGATCACAAGGCGGAGATGGCTCCCCACGAGCTGCTCCAGCGCCTGGGGATTGCCGCGCTCCCGCCAAGCGATGGCAAGGTCGCGCTCCACGTCCGGCGCCAGGATGGGGAAGCGCTTGGATTCCTCAATGTAGCGGGTCAGGCTGGCGTTTTCACCGGTCAGCAGTTTCTTCAGCACGCGAATGCCTCCTCTCCAACGCTTCATGGGGCGGCCCGCAATCGGGACCGGCCCCTGTCGGGACCCATGGCGGGGATCGCCCCAGAGGCGATGAACCAACGGCGGACTGTGGCGCGAACGTAGGAATGACGTCCGTCGATCCGACCTTAGCTGTTGTGGGGTTTGTATTTTGCCCGGTGTCGCAAGGAACTGCGTCCTTTTGACAATGTTAATGTGGCCGCGGATTTGCGATGGATCAAGCCGGGAAAGGGCATGTTCCGGGTGTTTTTCGGCGTATACCCAGGCTCTTCTTCCACCCGCACCGGCAGTCTGGGAGAGGAGGCAATCCTATGACCCCTGACGTTAAGCCGGGTGACGTTTGGGCGGTCGCTCCCCTTCCGATCGGCCGGCCCCTGTCCGAGCGGACTGCCGTCGATATGCCGCATCCGCGAAATGGAGTGGCTGCATGTGAGCCGGCGGAGCGGAAGGCAACTATGCCTCTGCGGTGAGGATGGTGTTAGGACCGCCCATGGTCCTTCAACCATACCGGAACCCTAGATGGGAAGGCCGATGCGCTTCGCCACCCGAACCTTCGTCATAGGCCGTCGAGGCCGATTGGAGGTAAGCCGGGGAAGGCATGCCGATGGTTCGAAGCGTACAGTTCTCTTGTCCCGCTCGTGCGTGGTCCACCATGATGGGCGCATGCGAAAAAGGCGCACCCGGGTGGGCGCGCCTTGTCTCTCACGATCGATGCGGATGAAGACCGGTTATTCGGCCGCCGCACGCTTGCGGCCGAGGCCGAGCTTGGTCGCCATTTCCGAACGTGCCTTCGCATAGTTCGGCGCGACCATCGGATATTCGGCCGGCAGACCCCACTTGGCCCGGTATTCGTCCGGAGTCATGTCATAGACGGTCTTCAGATGCCGCTTCAGCATCTTCAGCTTCTTCCCGTCCTCCAGGCAGACGATGTATTCCGGCGTGACCGATTTCTTGATCGCGACCGCCGGAACCAGCTCGGCCTTGGCCTGGGTCGGCTTGTCCTCGCCCAGATTGCGGAAAGCCGCTTGGACGCTGTTGATCAGCGTGGGCAGGTCGTGGACCGGCACCGAGTTGTTGCCGACATACGCGGCAACGACCTTGGCGGTCAGCGATTGCAGTTCGGTTTGATCGATGGTCATGGCTGCGCTTCCCCTGGGACGTGGTTGCGTGCGTGTCAGCCGTTCACCAGATCGCGCAGCTGCTTGGCCGGCTTGAACTTCGGAGCCTTGGAAGCCGCGATCGCCACGACTTCGCCGGTGCGGGGATTGCGGCCTTCACGGGCGGCGCGCTCGGCCACCTCGAAAATGCCGAAACCGGCCAGGCGCACATCTTCGCCACGGCCCAGTGCGCCGGAGATGCCCTCGAACACCGCCTGAACGACCTTGGCCGCGTCGGCCTTCTTAATGCCGGCGTTGGTGGCGACGGTTTCGATCAGCTCGGCCTGGTTCATGCAAAACTCCATTTGGTCGGTTTGGTTTCGGTTTTTCGGAGTTATTGGCAGAACGGCACCATCCGCACAAGAGCGAACACAGATTGGGCAACCGTTGGTGTTTTTCTTGCGCGACATTCGTTCCCGATCTGTGGCGGCATTGCATCAAGCACCGAGTCCCGGAGCCGCCAAAGCCTGTGCAGCCGCAGTTTTCCACGATCACGCGCTTGTGCAGCCACCGCTGGCGCCCCAAATCCGCCGCGACTCGCCGAAGGTCGGCATCCGCCGATTTTCAATGACGGCAAAGTGTGCCGCGCGCGGGTTTGCTTGAAATGCAAAAATGCGGTCTTACGCCGTCTTGACCGCGGCAAAGGCAACCCCATCTGCCAGAAAGTTCGGGTCCGGGTCCCTCTGGCGACCGAGGCGTCGGTCGTGATGTCGGAACCGCTTGATTTCACCGCTGACGCAGCGTCATCAAGTGGGTCTTGCTATGGATGGTATGTTTGCAATGGTTTTCCTAGAATTTTTGGGAAAACCAATTTGGATTTGGCTTGTTTTTATCGGCGTCGTGCTGACGCTCCTGGTTTTGGATCTGGGCGTTCTCAACCGCCGCGACCATGTAATCGATGTCGGTGAAAGCCTGAAGCTATCGGCTTTCTATATCGCGGTCGCAATGCTGTTCGGCGGCTGGGTCTGGTACTCGATGGGCTCGGAGGCGGGCCTTCAGTACTACACGGGCTTCTTCGTCGAGAAGAGCCTGTCACTGGACAACGTATTCGTCATATCTCTGATCTTCAGCTACTTCGCCGTACCGCGCGAATTGCAGCATCGCGTGCTGTTCTGGGGTATCCTGGGCGTCATCGTGCTGCGCGGCCTCATGATCGGCGCCGGCGCGGCCCTGGTTTCGGAGTTCCACTGGGTCCTCTATCTCTTCGGCGCCTTCCTGGTGCTGACCGGCATCAAGATGCTGTTCGCGAAGGACGAGGAGACCAACCTCGGCGAGAATGCCGCCCTTCGCTTCCTGAAGCGCCATATCCGGGTGACCGAGCGCTTCCATGGCCATCACTTCATCGTCAAGGAGCCGAGTGGTCCGGGCGGCGCGATGCGGTGGGCGGCTACCCCGCTTCTGCTGGCGCTGATCATGGTGGAGTTGGCCGACCTCGTCTTCGCGGTCGACAGCGTGCCGGCCATCTTCGCCATCACCACCGATCCGTATCTGGTCTATACCAGCAACATCTTCGCCATCCTCGGCTTGCGTGCTCTGTATTTCGCTCTGGCGGCGATGGTCCATCGCTTCCGTTACCTGAAATACGCGCTGGCTCTGGTGCTGGTTTTCATCGGTGGCAAGATCTTCTACACGCAGTTCTTCGGCAAGCCCGACCCGCTGATCGCTCTGGGCGTCACCTTTGCCCTGATCGGCGGCGGCGTGCTGGTATCGCTGTGGAAGACCAGCCGCGAGACCAAGACCGCGGCGGCCGAGTAAACTCTCGGACGACGGGGGCGGCATGCGTGTGCCGCCCCTTTTCCGTTTCAGAACCCCAGCCTGACCAGCTCCGCAATGCTGTCCGCCGCATTGCGGTGCAGGATGAAACGACCGCCTGCCGTCTCCCAGGGATCGCGGGCCTTCTCGCGGTCGTCGACGAGGACGGCGCCGGGGCTGGCATAGCGGCCCTTGTCGCGGGCCATGCAGGTTATCACCGGCACGTCGGCCCCCAACATGCGGGCGACCCAGCGCTTCTTCTGTTCGGGCGCCCAGCTGCCCAGCGGCAATCCCGTGAGGATGGTCGGCCGGTGGGGAGCGCAGAACTGCCAGAGTTCCTGCGCGTCATGCATGAACTCCAGCGTGCCGAAAAAGTCGGAGTGGCGGGACAATGCCCGCCACATCTCCTTCATCGGCAGCTGTTCCGGCCGCTTGCCGGTAACCGCGACCACGCCCCGGTCGAAATCGGCCAGCACGCCGTCCAGGTCGAGGAACAGCTTTACCGCCACGTCACGCCCCGCTCAGTTCGGTCCGCTCGCGGAATTCATCGAGTGCCTGCGGGTTGGACAGCGCTTCCGTGTTCTTGATCGGTCGGCCATGAACGGCGTCGCGCACCGCCAGCTCGGTGATCTTGCCGGATCGGGTGCGCGGGATGTCGGTGACCTGGACGATTTTCGCCGGGACATGGCGGGGCGAGCAGTTGTCCTTGATCCGTTTGCGAATGGTGCCGGCCAACGCCTCGTCCAGCGTCATGCCCTCGCGCAGGACGACGAACAGCACGACGCGCACGTCGCCGTCCCATTCCTGGCCGATGCAGACCGCCTCCATGATTTCCGGAAGCTGTTCGACCTGACGATAGATTTCTGCCGTGCCGATGCGCACGCCGCCTGGGTTCAGAACGGCATCCGAGCGGCCGTAGATCACCCAGCCGCCATGTTCGGTCTGCTCGATGAAGTCGCCATGGACCCAGACATTGGGGAAACGGTCGAAATAGGCGGAGCGGTACTTGGACCCGTCCGGATCGGCCCAAAAGCCGATGGGCATGCTGGGGAAGGGGCGGGTGCAGACCAGTTCTCCCTTCTCCCCGCGCACGGCGACACCATTGTCGTCGAACGACTCCACCGCCATGCCGAGGCCGCGCGTTTGGATCTCGCCCTTCCACACCGGAGAGATCGGGTTGCCCAGCACGAAGCAGGACATGATGTCGGTGCCGCCGCTGATCGAGGCGAGGTGGATGTCCTGCTTGATGGAGCGGTAGACGAACTCGAAATTCTCCGGCATCAGCGGCGACCCGGTGGAGGCCAGGGCGCGGACGCTGGCGAGAGAGTGGGTCTTCATCGGTTCCAGTCCAGACTTCTCCAGCGACTGGATGAACTTGGCAGAGGTGCCGAACAGGGTCACCTGCTCCGCGTCGGCATAGTCGAACAGGATGTTGCCGGTGGGGGCGAAGGGCGATCCGTCATAGAGGACCAGCGTCGTACCGCTGGCCAGCCCGGTCACCAGCCAGTTCCACATCATCCAGCCGCAGGTGGTGAAGTAGAACAGCCGGTCGCCGCGCTTCAGGTCGCAGTGCAGCCGGTGTTCCTTCACATGCTGAAGGATGGTGCCGCCGGTGCCGTGGACGATGCATTTCGGCTTTCCGGTCGTTCCGGAGGAATAGAGGATGAACAGAGGATGGTCGAAGTCGACCCGTTCGAAGGTCGGTTCGGCCGTCTGGTGGGGCGCCATGAAATCCTGAAGGGCGACGGCACCCGGAATTGTCGAGACGTCCGGCGCCTTGTCGACATAGGGCACGATCACGGTGGCGACGACGGTCGGCAGGTCCTTCAGAACCTCCGCCACCTTGGCCCGAACGTCGTGGCTCTTGCCGTTGTACCAGTAGGCGTCGGGGGCGAAGACCACCTTCGGCTCGATCTGGCCGAAGCGGTCGGCGATGCCCTGGATGCCGAAGTCGGGTGAGCATGAGGACCAGACCGCCCCCAGGCTGGTGGTGGCGATCATCGCCGCCAGAGTTTCCGGCATGTTGGGCATGATGGCCGCGACGCGGTCGCCCTTGCCGACACCCTTGGCCTTCAGCGCCTGCTGCAGGCGGGAAACGTTGGCCTTCAGCTCCGCCCCGCTCCAGCGGTACTTCACCTTGTCCTCGCCCCAGAACACGACGGCATCCTCGTCGAGCGCACCGGCAAGCAAATTCTCGGCATAGCTGAGGCTTGCTTCCGGGAACCATCGGGCGCCCGGCATCTTGTCGCCGTCCAGCAGATCGACGCTGCCGAGGTCGCCGGTCAGCCCGGCCCACTCCCACAGGAAGCGCCAGAACCGCTCCTTTTCCGCGATCGACCAGTTGTAGAGCGCGTCATAATCGTCCAGCCGCAGTCCGAATCGCGCATTCGCCGCCTCACGGAAGGCGGTCAGGTTGGCCTGCGCGATGCGCTCCTCATTCGGGCTCCACAGCGGAGTATCCATTCTCGGTTCCCTCAGCGTCTCGTTATCCACCGGCGTCAGCGGCCGGCTCGCTTGCCGGGTTGTTGGTTCGTGTCCCGGATTGCCGTGCAGCATAACGCATGGCCGCACCGGTTGTCTTTCCCCCGGTGGGCGAAGCAGGGCAGGGGCCGGCAGACGGCAAGCGGAACGAAATCAACGGGCTACAAACGAAATCGGCGGGGAGTTGCCTCCCCGCCGCCCGCGTCGCCCGATGTCGGGAACGATTGCGCGATCAGGCCGCGCGGATCGTCGCCACAAAGGTCTGCACCTCCCGGCGCAGCTTTTCCGCGTCGCGGGCAAGGTCGCCGGACGCATGCAGGACCTGTCCGGCCGCCGTACCGGTTTCCGACGCCGCCTGATTGACCCCGAGGATGTTGGAAGACACGTCGCCGGTCCCGCGGGCGGCCTGCGCCACATTGTTGGCGATGTCACCGGTTGCGGCATTCTGCTCCTCGATGGCCGCGGCGATGCCGGTGGAGATGTCGCTGATCTGGTCGATGGTGCTGGCGATGCCGGTGATGGCGGTCTGGGCACCGGCGGTGGCGGACTGGATTTCCTTCACCTTGGCCTGGATGTCTTCGGTGGCGCGGGCGGTCTGGTTGGCGAGCTGCTTCACCTCGCTGGCGACGACGGCGAAGCCCTTGCCGGCCTCGCCAGCCCTTGCCGCCTCGATGGTGGCGTTCAGTGCAAGCAGGTTGGTCTGACCGGCGATGGAGTTGATGAGGACCACCACCTGCTCGATCTGCTGGGCCGCCTGCACCAGACCCTCGATTGCCTGACCGGTGCGCCGGGCATCCTCCACCGCCTGGGCGGCGACGCGGGTGGAGGCGGAGACCTGACGGCCGATCTCGGCAATGGAGGCGGAAAGCTCTTCGGTCGCTGCGGCAACGGTCTGCACGTTCACGGAGGCCTGTTCGGCCGCCGCGGCGACGGTGGTCGCCTGGGCGCTGGTCTGGTCGGCGGTGGCGGACATCGCGGAGGCGGTACCTTGCATCTCCGTTGCGGCGGAAGCGACCGTATCGACGATACCCTGCACGTTACCTTCGAAGCTGTCTGCCAGTTGAAGCATGGCGGCACGGCGTTGCTCGGCCGCGCGTTCCTCCGCTTCCTTCGCCTCCCGCTCCATGCGTCGGGTTTGGAACATCGTGTCGCGGAAGACCTGAACCGCCGATGCCATGGCGCCGATCTCGTCCCGGCGGCCGGCGGCGGGAATCTCGACGGCAAGATCACCCTTCGCCAACTGGCCCATGGCGGACGTCATCGCAACGACGGGGTTGGCGACACTGCGACCGATCAGCCAGGCCAGGATGATGGCAAGTACCGCCGCCGCAGGCGTCAGGATCATGCTCAGCTTTTCAGCATCGTCCGCGGTCTCGATCGCCCCCTTGCGCAATGCCGCCTGCCCCGCCGACACCGGCTCGCGAATTTCCCGGAGTTGATTGGCGATGGCTGTGCCGATCGGGCTGAGGCGGGTGTTGATGATCTCGTCCATCCCCGCCAAATGGCCTTCGATCGACTTCAGGCCGGTGGCGA
>JBKHVJ010000084.1:0-19259 GCA_046570145.1 Alphaproteobacteria bacterium | reverse complement strand
GGTGAGGTTCCCCAGCTCCTTCATGAAGCCGGTGATGCGCCCCTTCTTGCCGAGCGCGGAGACCCGCACCTCGTCCAGCGCCGAAAGGTCGGCGGCGGCGTTGACCTGCGACAGAAGTTCGTCTTTCAGCGCGTCGAGCATGGCGGTTCCCGGCAAGCGTGGGGAAAAATCGGTGCAAATAGAAAAAGGGAGCCGGCCCAGCGGCCCGGCTCCCTTCTCTTACAACTGACGCCGTGACGGCAAGCCTTCCCTGGTGTTGGGAAGCGCAGGTCGTTACGCGGCGGCCTTGGAGGCGAGCGCGGCCTGGGCCTTGTCCACCAGGGTCTTGAAAGCCTCCGGCTCGCGCGCGGCCAGATCGGACAGGACCTTGCGGTCGATCTCGATGCCGGCCAGCTTGATGCCGTTGATGAAGCGCGAGTAGGTCAGGCCGTACTGACGGACGCCGGCGTTGATGCGCTGGATCCACAGGCCGCGGAAATCGCGCTTCTTATTGCGGCGGTCGCGGTAGGCGTAGCGAAGCGCCTTTTCGACCTTCTCGATCGCAATGCGGAAATTCTTGGAATTGCGACCCCGGTAGCCCTTGGCGAGCTTCAGGATCTTGCGGTGACGGGCGTGCGTCGTGACGCCGCGCTTAACACGAGCCATGGTTCAGTCCTTCCGAATTTGTCAGTGTGCCGAGATCAGGCGTTGCGCAGCCAGTTCTTCAGCACCGTGCGGGCGTTGGAGTCGCACAGGGTCATCATGCCGCGCGCGTTGCGCTTCATGTTCGGGGACTTCTGTTCCAGGCAGTGGCGCTTGTAGGCGGCCTGAGCGCGGACCTTACCCGAGGCGGTCACCTTGAAGCGCTTCTTGGCGCCGCTCTTCGTCTTCAGCTTGGGCATTTTCGTTTCCTGGGTGGAAATGAGGCGGAATTCCATCGGACGGTTGGGCATGCCCTGAGCCATACGGCCCAGCCTCGCCGCCCGTGGAAGGATGCGCTTATACGCGCGGAGGCGGCGGGATGCAAGGGGGATGTGGCGGGAGACAGCCGGAGTGGAGACGCCACATTCACCGGCGGGCACCCGGTTTCATAGCTCCCCTCCCCTGCAGCCCACCCCTTGTGCTAGGATTTTATGTCCAATCCCTCGCGACGGAGAGCCGGATGAAACATGAGTGGAAAGTTGTTTCACCATGTTCCATAACCCAGCGGATCTCTGTCAAAGGGTCGAGCCGCACCCCGTGGAACAGACATGCAAAACTGTTTCACACTGTTCCATCCTCGCCACCTCCCAACCAACGCTCCATCCGCCCTACGCCATTCGCCGCAGCGCCTTCCGCATTGCACGCCCCCGCTGGCGCATGGCCCTTCCGCACGCTCTCTTCCCGGCCATGAGCGACCACACCCCCCCATCCTCCGCCGATCCGCAAAAGCCCGCGTCCGGTGCCGAAGGCAACTGGTTCGGCTTCACCCCCGTCGATCCGTCCGCCAAGTCCGGGCTGGTCCGCGCCGTCTTCGACAGCGTGGCGACCAACTACGACCTGATGAACGACCTGATGTCGGGCGGCATCCATCGGCTGTGGAAGGACACGCTGATGGATTTGGTGGCGCCCAAGCCGGACATGACCCTGCTGGACGTGGCGGGCGGCACCGGCGACATCGCCTTCCGCTTCCTCAAGAAGGGCGGCGGGGCGGCCGTGGTCTGCGACATCACCGAGGCGATGGTCCGGGTCGGCCGCGACCGCGCCGTCGACCGCAACATCCTGTCCGGCGTGCAGTGGACGGTCGGCGACGCGGAAAAACTGCCCGTCGCCTCGCGCTCTGTCGACGCCTACACCATCGCCTTCGGCCTGCGCAACGTCACCCGCATCGACGAGGCGATCAAGGAGGCCCACCGCGTCCTGAAACCGGGCGGCAAGTTCTATTGCCTGGAATTCAGCCACGTCGTGCTGCCGGTGCTGCGTGAGCTGTACGACGTCTACTCTTTCCAGGTACTGCCCTTCATGGGCCGCGTGGTGGCGAAGGACGAGGCGAGCTACCGCTATCTGGCCGAGAGCATCCGCCGCTTCCCGCAACAGGCCGATCTGGCCAAGCGGATCGAGGCGGCCGGCTTCGGCGCCGTGCGCGTGCGCAACCTGTCGGGCGGGATCGCCGCCATCCATTCCGGCTGGCGGATCTAAGACCCCGTGTTCCGCATCCTGCGCAACCTGATCCGGATGGCCGTCATCGGCCGGACGGTCGCCCGTCACGATGCCCTGCCCACCAGCCTGCTGGGCACCGCCCCCGGCCTGCTGTGGCTGTGGCGCCGCATCGCCCGCAAGGACGTTCCCGGCCGCGAGGGCGAACGGCTGGCCCGCGCACTGGCCGAACTCGGCCCCACATACATCAAGCTGGGGCAACTGCTCTCCACCCGCTCCGATCTGGTCGGCGAGCGGATGGCGGTCGATCTGGCCGAACTGCAGGACAAGCTGCCGCCCTTCCCCGCCCATCAGGCCCGCGCCATCATCGAGGCGGAGTTCGGCCAACCGGTCCAGTCGCTGTTCCAGAGCTTCGACGACAAGCCGGTCGCCGCCGCCTCCATCGCGCAGGTGCATTTCGCCGTCACCGCCGACGGGCAGGAGGTGGCGGTCAAGGTGCTGCGTCCGGGGATCGAGCAGGCCTTCGAACGCGACATCGACCTGTTCTATCGGCTGGCGAGCCTCGCCGAATGGGTTCTGCCCCGGCTGAAGCGGTTGCGCCTGACCGAGATTGTCGACACCTTCGCCCGGACCTCACGCCTGGAGATGGATCTGCGGATGGAGGCGGCGGCGGCGTCGGAGCTGGCGTCGAACTTCAAGGACGATCCGACCTTCAACGTGCCGAAGGTGGATTGGGAGCGCACCGGCGGCCGCGTGCTGACGCTGGAGCGCATCCGCGGCTTCAAGGTGGACGAGCCGGCCCGCATCTCCGCCGCCGGATTCGACCGCGACGAGATCCTGGCGATGGCCTCGGCCAGCTTCTTCAATCAGGTGTTCCGCGACGGCTTCTTCCACGCCGACCTGCATCCCGGCAACCTGTTCATCAATGAACAGGGCACCATCACCGCGGTCGATTTCGGCATCATGGGCCGGCTCGACCGCGAGACGCGCTATTACCTCGCCGACATGCTGATCGGCTTCCTGACCGGCGACTACCGCCGCGTCGCCATCGTGCATTTCGAGGCCGGTTACGTCCCGCGCCATCAATCGATCGAGATCTTCACCCAGGCCTGCCGCGCCATCGGCGAGCCGCTGCAGAACAAGCCGCTGGCCGACATCTCGGTCGGCCGGCTGCTGGCCCAGCTGTTCGCCGTCACCGAACAGTTCGAGATGGAGACCCAGCCGCAGTTGCTTCTGCTGCAGAAGAGCATGCTGACGGCCGAGGGCGTCGGCCGGCTGCTGAACCCCAACATCAACATGTGGGAGCTGGCCCGCCCACTGATCGAGGAGTGGATGCGGGAGAATCGCGGGCCGGAGGCGCAGTTCATCAACGATGCCGGCGCCATCCTGTCCACCGTCCGCCGCATCCCCGCCCTGGTCAGCGAGGCGGAACGGGTGACCCGCGACATGGCGGAAGGCGGCGTGCGCCTGCACCCGCAAACCGTCCGCCAGATGTTGAACGGCTGGGAATACCGCCGCCGCTCGGACCGCGCCGCCCTGTGGGTGATCGCGGCCCTGCTGGCGGTGATCGCGGTGCAGATGCTGTAAAACTCAGTATCCCCGGCTGCGGTCCACCAGATTGGGCAGCGGCCGGCCCTCGCGAAGGGCCTTTACCGCCACCGCCACCTGATCGGCACAGAGCGACGGGTGGGTGACTCCGGCGACATGGGGGGTGATGCGGACCTTCGGATGGCGCCAGAGCGGATGATCCACCGGCAGCGGCTCCGTCGCGAAGACGTCGAGGCTGGCGCCCCGCAGATGCCCGCTCTCCAGCGCGTCGAGCAGGTCCGACTCGACCAGATGCCCGCCGCGGGCGGCGTTGATGACCACCGCCCCCTTGGGCAGGGCGGCGAACAGTGCCGCATTCATGATGCCGCGGGTCTCATCGGTCAGCGGCAGCAGGCAGACCAGGAAATCGCACTGCGGCAGCATCGCCGCCAACCCGTCGGGACCGGAGAAGCTCTCCACCCCTTCGATGCTCTTGGGGCTGCGGCTCCAGCCCACCAGACGGTAATCCAGGGTCCGCAGCGTGCGGGCCGACGCCACTCCCAGTTCGCCCATCCCCAGAAAGCCGATGGTCACCTCGGAGGCCGGGCGATGGTCGAGCTGCTCCCACCGAGCCTCGGCCTGGAGGGCGGCATAGGCATCCATCAGCCGGTGCCAGTACAGAACCTGGAAGACAACATAGCCTGCCATGTCGACGGTAAGCCCGTCCGACACCATTCGCACCAGCGGCACGTCGGGCAGGGTCGGGTCCTGCAGGATCGGCTCCACCCCGGCGCCCAGCGACACGATCAGGCGCAGGTTTGGCAGCGTCGCCAGCATGCCGGCCGGCGGCTTCCACACCACCGCCACCTCTATGTCGGCGACGTCCCCTGTCTCGGGCCAGACGCGCATCTCCAGGTCGGGAAAATGGCGGGCGATTTCCCGGCGCCAATCCTCGGCGCTGTCGCTGGCGGAGCAGAACAGAAGCGTCACGGCCGAACCCCTGCTATCTAGATTGCTGTTGGGGTGCGAACGATAGCGCCTTTCCAGAACCGCGCAAGGAAGCAAGCCCGTGCCGCGCCTGATCCTGCTGAACAAGCCCTATGGCGTGCTGCCGCAATTCACCGACGACCAAGGCCGCCCGACCCTGGCGGAACTGGTGCCGGTGAAGGGCGTCTATGCCGCCGGCCGTCTCGACCGCGACAGCGAGGGGCTGCTGGCGCTCAGCGACGACGGACCGCTGATCGCCCGCATCGCGTCACCGGCCAACAAGATGCCCAAGACCTATTGGGTGCAGGTGGAGGGCATGCCGACCGACGAGGCGCTGGAGGCGCTGCGCCGGGGCGTCACGCTGAAGGACGGCCCCACCCTGCCGGCGGAAGTGCGGCGGATGGAGGAGCCCGAGTCCCTGTGGCCGCGCGACCCGCCGGTGCGCTACCGCGCCGCCATCCCCACCAGCTGGATTGCACTCACCATCCGCGAGGGACGCAACCGGCAGGTCCGCCGCATGACCGCGGCGGTCGGCTTCCCCACCCTGCGGCTGATCCGCTGGTCCATCGGCGACTGGACTCTGGACGGGCTGGCACCGGGGCAGTGGCGGGAGGTCCCCCAACCGCCCGCGACACCCCCAGCAGGGTCAAAGGCCCCGGCACCATCCGGTAAGCGCGGCCCCGTCAAGCCGCGCCGAACAGCTGCTCCTCGCTCAACGCCATCACGCTCGCGGAGCCGTTGACGACGGTCGCCCGCAGCGCCGCCGCCTTCGGCAGGACATGGGTGGCGAAGAAGCGGGCGGTCAGCGGCTTGGCCGACAGGAAGGCGGCGTCGGCGTCGCCCTCCGCCAGCCGCTCCGCCGCCACCTTGGCGGCGCGGGCAAGCTGCCAGCCGCCGGCGACCACGCCCATCAGTTCCAGCAGGGTCACCGACGCCGCGGCCGGCAGGCGCGGATCCTGCTTCGCCACGCTCAGCACCCAGGCCACCGCCTGCTTCGCTTCCAGGACAGCGGCGGCCAGTTCGGCACCGGTGACGCGCAGCGCCTCGCCCAAAGGATTGGAGGCAACATGGCCGGACAGCTCGCCGCCCAGCGCCGCGATCTCGTCCAGCAGCCCATTGATCGTCGCCCCGCCGTCGCGCAGGATCTTGCGGTTGATCAGGTCGTTGGCCTGGATGGCGGTCGTGCCCTCGTAGATCGTGGTGATGCGGGCGTCACGCTGATGCTGGGCGGCGCCGGTTTCCTCGATGAAGCCCATGCCGCCATGGACCTGCACGCCGTCCGATGCCAGCAGCTGTCCGGTCTCGGTGCACCAGCCCTTGGCGATGGGGGTCAGCAGATCGACCAGCAGGGCGGCCCGGCCGCGCGCCGCCTCGTCGGCGTGGTGGTGCGAGACGTCCACCGCGGCGGCGGCGGTGTAGAGGATGCCGCGCATCGCCTCGATCCGCGCCTTCATGCCCATCAGCAGGCGGCGGACGTCGGGATGGTTGACGATGCCCTTCGACTGCCCCTCGGTCCAGCCCAGCGGCTTGCCCTGCACACGGTCGCGGGCATAGGCCAGCGCCTGCTGGTAGGCGCGCTCGGCGATCGACAGGCCCTGCATCGCCACCGCCAGCCGGGCGTGGTTCATCATGGTGAACATGTATTCCAGACCGCGGTTCGGCTCGCCCACCAGGAAGCCGGTCGCCCCGCCCTCGTCGCCGAAGGACAGCACGGCGGTCGGGCTGCCGTGGATGCCCAGCTTGTGTTCCAGCGAAACGCATTTCACCTGATTGCGGGCGCCCAGGCTGCCGTCGCCATTGACCAGGAACTTCGGCACGACGAACAGGCTGATGCCCTTCACGCCGGGAGGCGCGTCGGGCAGGCGGGCCAGCACCAGATGGACGATGTTCTCCGTCAGGTCATGGTCGCCGTAGGTGATGAAGATCTTCTGGCCGCTGACGAGGTAATGATCGCCGTTCGGCACCGCGCGCGACCGCGTGGCGGCAAGGTCGCTGCCCGCCTGCGGCTCGGTGATGTTCATGGTTCCGGTCCACTCGCCCGAGATCATCTTGGGCAGGTAGATGTCCTTCAGCGCCTCGGAGCCATAGAGCTGAACCGCGTTCACCGCCCCTTGGGTCAGCATCGGGCAGAGCGCGAAGGCCATGTTGGCGGAATGCCACATCTCCTGCACCGCGGTGTTCAGCAGGTTGGGCAGCCCCATGCCGCCGCGCGCCGGGTCGAAGGGCAGCCCGTTCCAGCCGCCCTCGACCAGCGCCTGCCACGCCGCCCCCCAGCCCTCCGCCGTGCGGGCGATGCCGTCGGCGTCGAGCTTCGCCCCCTGCACGTCGCCGATGCGGTTCAGCGGGGCCAGGATGTTTTCGGCGATCTTCGCCGCCTCTCCCAGGATGCTGTCCACCATGTCGGGGCTGGCATCCTCGAAACCCGGCAAAGCCGCGACGTCGGCCATGCCGGCGAGGTGGTCGAGGACGAAGCGGATCTCTTTCAGCGGCGGGGTATAGGGGATCGCGGCGGCGGTCATGGGGGACCTCTTCGGGTAACGGATGGAATGAACGGTATCAGACGGCCTGCTGCAGCTCCGGCAGGGCCTTGAACAGGTCGGCGACGAGTCCGTAGTCGGCGACCTGGAAGATCGGCGCCTCCTCGTCCTTGTTGATGGCGACGATGACCTTGCTGTCCTTCATGCCGGCCAGATGCTGGATGGCGCCGGAGATGCCGACGGCGACATAGAGGTCGGGCGCGACGATCTTGCCGGTCTGGCCGACCTGATAGTCGTTCGGCACGAAGCCGGCATCGACGGCGGCGCGGCTGGCGCCCACCGCGGCCCCCAGCTTGTCGGCGATGGCCTCCAGCAGGTGGAAGTTGTCGCCCGACTGCATGCCGCGACCGCCGGAAATGACGATGCGGGCCGAGGTCAGTTCCGGACGCTCCGACTTCGACAGCTCGGCCGAGACGAAGCCCGACAGGGCGGGATCGGCCGCGGCGGCGATGCCCTCGACCGGGGCGCCGTTCGTGGCGGCGGCGGGCTCGAAGGCGGTGGTGCGGACGGTGACGACCTTCACCGGGTCGGCCGACTGAACGGTGGCGATGGCGTTGCCGGCATAGATCGGCCGCTCGAAGGTGTCGGCGGAGACCACGGCGGTGATCTCGGAGAGCATCGCCACGTCGAGCAGCGCGGCGACGCGTGGCAGCACATTCTTGCCCACCGAGGTGGCGGCGGCGAGGAGGTGGCTGTAGCCGGGGGCGAGCGAGACCAGCAGGGCCGCGACCGGTTCGGCCAGCGCGTGCTCGTAAGAAGCATCGTCGGCGAGCAGCACCTTGGCGACGCCGGCCAGCTTGGCGGCCTGCCCCGCGGCGGGGGCGGCGTTGCGGCCGGCGACCAGGAGGTGGATGTCGCCGCCGAGCTGGGCGGCGGCGGTCACCGCATGGGCGGTGGCGGGCTTCAGGCTGGCGTTGTCGTGGTCGGCGAGGATCAGGATGGGCATGGCGGATTCCTCTGGCGGGCGGGGCGCGGGGAGTGCGGGCGGGCGGGACCGGCGCTCAGATCACCCGCGCCTCGGCCTTCAGCTTGTCGACCAGGGTGGCGACGTCCGGCACCTTGATGCCGGCCTGACGCTTGGCCGGCTCGGCGACCTTCACCGTCTTCAGCCGCGGCGTCACATCGACACCCAACGCGTCGGGCGTGACGGTCTCCAGCGGCTTCTTCTTCGCCTTCATGATGTTGGGCAGCGAGGCGTAGCGCGGCTCGTTGAGGCGCAGGTCGGCGGTGACCACCGCCGGCAGCTTCAACTCCACCGTCTCCAGCCCGCCGTCGATCTCGCGCGTCACCGCGACCGTGCCGTCGCCGGCGACGACCTTCGAGGCGAAGGTGCCCTGGCCCCAACCCAGCAGCGCCGCCAGCATCTGTCCGGTCTGGTTGCAGTCGTCGTCGATGGCCTGCTTGCCGAGGATGACGAGTCCGGGGGCCTCCTTCCCGACCAGGGCCTTCAGCAGCTTGGCGACCGCCAGCGGCTGGGTCTCCACATCGGTCTGCACCAGGATGGCGCGGTCGGCACCCATGGCGAGAGCGGTGCGCAGCGTCTCCTGCGCCTGGGCCGGGCCGACGGAGACCACGACGATCTCGGTCGCCGTGCCGGCCTCCTTCAGGCGGACGGCCTCCTCGACGGCGATCTCGTCGAAGGGGTTCATCGAGAACTTCACGTTGGAGGTCTCGACGCCGCTGCCGTCCGCCTTGACGCGGACCTTCACATTGTAGTCGACGACCCGCTTCACGGGCACCAGCACCTTCATGATGGCGTGTCTCCTCTCGGATGGTGTTCTTGTTTCGACTCAGGCGGCGGACAGGCTCTGCCCGCGCAAGACGGCAGCCGCATCGGGGATCGGTGGGGAGGCGGCGGTGGTGCCGAGTGCGGCGAGAACTTCGGCCGGGGCGACCACGCCGTCGGCACCGACGAAGGCGCCCTGGACGACGGCCAGCGCAGCCAGCCCGCCCCGCGTTTCCATGCGGTGTTCGATGAAGATGTACTTGTCGTCCCAGCACAGCACCCGGCTGACCAGCGTGAAGCGCTGGAACGGCCGCAGCGAGCGGCGGTAGCGGATGGTGGCTCCGCCCAGCACCGGCTGCCAGCGGTTGCGCAGGATCGCCGGGCCCAGCCCGACGCGGATCATCAGATCGGTCCTCCCAAGATCCATCACGCTGAAATAGCGCGCATTGGTCATGTGCAGGTTGATGTCCAGGTCGGTCGGCCAGACCCGGAACCGCAGGGTCGACGGCTCCAACAGCCCGGCGCGGCGACCGCGCAATGCTGCGAGAATGGCGGCGGCGGCAACCGCCAGCAGTCGGAAGATCAGGTTCATGACCGCTCTCCCGCGTCACCCGGAAGGAGGTCGATTGCCGCCTGAGGCCGAGACTGTCCCTTCATGCTCCGATCCCTCATCAGGGCCGACCGGAGCGCATCGGGCGCCCGGCCGGTCAGCTGTCCTTCGCGGCGGCCTTCAGTTCCGCCAGGGTATTGGCGACCTGCACCTCGATGTCGTGCAGTTCCTGCACGGTGGCTTCCAGATCCTCGCGCTGCTGGGCGAGATCCTTCAGCCGCTTCTGCACGCGCTTCAACAGATTCTTCTGCTGCTCCACCCCGCCGTTGACGTTGTAGAGGTCGAGATATTCGCGGATCTCCGCCAGCGAGAAGCCCAGGCGCTTGCCGCGCAGGATCAGCTTCAGCCGGGCGCGGTCGCGCTTCGTATAGACCCGGTTGTTGCCGACACGGTTGGGCGCCAGCAACCCCTTGACCTCGTAGAAGCGCAGAGCCCGCGGCGTGATGCCCAGCTCTTCCGCAAGCTGGTTGACCGTGTAGAGCTGTTCCATCCCTGGGAAGACCTTTTGTTTGCGTTCGGCACAATGCGCCTGCCGTTTGGTAGCACAGCTGCCGTCGCGTGATAAGGCTTCCCTTTACGTCCGGGTCAGGATGGTGACTTCGGGTCATCCGCCGTTCGATAGAGCCTGCTGTGCCTCGGCGATCAGTTCCTTCTTCGACAGCTTGCCGACGGCGGTCTTCGGCAATTCCTCGCGGAACTCGATGGCGGTCGGCATCTCGATGCGGGAGATTTTGTCGCGAAGGAAGTCGCGCAGGGCTTCCGCGGTCAGGGTGGCGCCCGGCTTCAACTGCACGAACGCCTTCGGCGTCTGGCCGCGGTAATCGTCGGGCAGGCCGATGACGCAGGCGGCGACCACGTCGGGATGCTGGTAGATCGCTTCCTCGATCATGCGCGGATAGACGTTGTAGCCGCTGCAGATGATGAGATCCTTCAGCCTGTCGAGCAGGAAGACGTAACCGTCCTCATCCATCGTTCCGACATCGCCGGTCAGCAGGAAGCCATCGACCACCGTGCGGTTGCTTTCCTCCGCCCGGCCCAGTAGCCGGCCATGACGTTGGGGCCGGCAATCGCCACCTGCCCCTTCTCGCCGATGCCGAGCTTGCGCGCCGGGTCCTCCAGATCGCGGATCTCGATGGTGATGGCGGGCAGCGGCAACCCGATGGAGCCCTCCTTGTTGACGCCGTTCAGCGGGTTGGCGGCGCAGACGGGGGAGGCTTCCGACAGGCCGTAGCCTTCGATCAGGACGCAGCCGGTGGCCGTCTCGAACTGGCGCTTCAACTCCATCGGCAGCGGCGCGCCGCCGGAGATGCAGTAGCGGATCGAGGTCATCGGATAACGGGCGACCTGCGGATGGCCAAGCAGCGCCTTGTACATGGTGGGCACGCCGGGAACGAGGGTCGGCTTGCGCTTGGCGATGGTCTTCAGCACCTGTTCCGTCTCGAAGCGCGGCAGCATGATCAGCTCGGCACCGCAAGCCAACCCCATGTTCAGCACCACGGTCATGGCAAAGACATGGAAGAAGGGCAGAACGGCAAGAACACGCTCCTGTCCCAGTGCCACGGTAGGGAACCAGGCCTGCACCTGCCGGGCGTTGGACAGCAGGTTGTGGTGGGTCAGCATCGCGCCCTTGGGCACGCCGGTGGTGCCGCCGGTGTATTGCAGCACGGCGATGTCGCGCAGTCCGTCGATCCGCACCGGGCGCAGCTTGCCGTCATTGACCAGCAGACTGTCGAAGTCGAGATGGCGGCCGTCGCGCGGCACCGCGGCCAGTTCGCCGCGCTTGAGCATACTGAACAGCGCCTTCTTGACCGCCGGCAGGATGCTCGCCATCCGGCAGACGACGATCCGCTTCAGCGGCGTGCGGCCCAGCATCGCCGCGACCCGTGGGTAGATCTGCTTGAGGTCCAGCGTCACCATGATCTCGGTCTGCGAGTCGGTGATCTGGTGCTCCAGTTCCCGCTCCACATAGAGCGGGTTGTAGTTGACGACAGTCCCGCCGGCTTTCATCACCGCGAAATAGGAGATGACGTAGGTCGGACAGTTGGGCAGGCACAAGCCCACCCGCACCCCCGGCCCGACGCCCAGATCCTGGAATCCACGGGCGGCGCGGTTCACCAGATCCAGTACCTCGGCATAGGTGTAGCGGCGGCCCAGGAAGTCGAGGCAGGGGCGGTCGGCATAGCGTCCGGCCGCTTCCTCGAACAGCATGTGCAGCGGCATCGGCGCGAAGTCCTGGTCCCAGGGGATTCCCTTGGGATAATGAGCCAACCAGGGACGGGCGGCGTCAATTGCGGAGGCTGCAGTCGGGTAGGCGCTCTGCGCAAGCGGCTCGGGCATGTTTCGCTCCCCTCGGCGATGGCGCGTTCCGGATCACCTGTCCGCCGACATCTGGGCCAGCCGGCATGCGAGCCAGCCGGCATGTGGATCGGGGGGCGCCTGAAACGCTTTCGTTATGACGTTGACGTAAACGTAATGCGCGCCTACTGTCAAGGCCAGTCCTACGAACAATCCTGAGGGCATGCTTTCATGGTCGACGACATTCTGCAGGAACTGCGCAGCCGCAGCGGCGATCTCCGCTCGCTCAACGCGTCGGTGCGCTTTCTCCTGGGCAAGGAGGGCGAGGTGATCCGCGTCGATGGCCGCGCCAACCCGATCAGCATCAGCCGCGAGGATGCCGAGGCCGACTGCACCATCCGCATCTCGCCGGAAAACCTGCAGAAGCTGATCAACGGCAAGCTGAACCCGATGCTGGCCTTCACGATGGGCAAGCTGAAGGTCGAGGGGTCGATGGGCGTCGCCATGAAGCTGGCGCAACTGCTGGACGACTAAGCGGCCGCGAGAGCCGCCGACCGCACCACACCGGGAGGAAACGCACATGACGAAGATGCGCACCGAATGCGCCACCCTGTCCGCTGCCCTGGTGGCGGCCCTGCTGCTTACCAGTCTGCCGGGTTCCGCCTCGGCTCAGGCGACCGCGCGGACGCTGACCTACCAGATCCTGATGGGCGAGGATCCCATCGGCAGCGAGCAGGTGAAGATCGAACCGCAGGGCGACCGCACCAAGGTCACCGTCACCGCCACCACGCGGGTGAAGGTGCTGTTCATCAACTTCCGCTACGACCACAAGCGGGAAGAACTGTGGAAAGGCGGCGTTCTCGAATCGATGACCGCCACCACCGACGACGACGGCACGCCGCACAAGATCGAGATGGCGCGTGACGCCAGCGGCTATCGCCTGACGGTCGACGGCAAGGTCCAGCAGGCACAGGCGGGCACCCTGCCGCTGACCCTGTGGACGCCGCAGGTGCTGAAGCACACGCAGCTACTGTCGGTCATCGACGGCGCCCCCTACAATGTCGCGGCGCGCAAGGTCGGGGCTGAGTCGGTGGAGGCCGGCGGCAAGGCGGTGGAAGGCGCCCACCACCGCATCGAGGGCGATGTCGAACGCGACCTGTGGTTCGCGGCGGACGGCACGCTGCTGAAGACGCGCTTCAAACGCAGCGGCTATGATATCACCTATGTCCTGAAGTGATTGAAATCCGATCCCTGGCCGCCGAGGACCCGATGCCCATCTTCCTGTTTCCCGACGAGCCCTTCTGGAACGAGGAGGCCGACGCCGTGGAGTTTCCGGTGCAGGTCGGGGAATATCTGGGCCGGGTCTTCGTCACCCGCCGCACCCTGCAGGGCATCGTCGGTCATACGCCGAAGCCGGAGGAGGCGGTTCAGCAGGTCTGCATGAACCGTTCCCTGTTCGAACGGGCGACCGAACAGCGCATCCTGGCGCGCGCTCTCGACCCCGACGCCAACATCCACCTGACCGGCCGCGACCTTCACCGCGCGGCCGGGTAGGGAACGCTCCGCCTCACCCCAGGCGGGCGTAACGGCCACGGAAATACAGCAGAGGGTCGCCGTCCTCGCGCGAGGTCAGCCTGCGCACGCGGCCCAGCACGATGACGTGATCGCCGCCGTCCAGCAGATGCTCTCGGTCGCATTCCAGAGTCGCGAGGCAACCGGTCAGCAGGCGCACGCCGCCGCGGCCGGTGGTGGTCTCCAGACCGGCCCAGCGCTCCTGCAGGTCGCGGCGGGAGAAGCGGTTGGACAACTCCTCCTGGTCGGCGGCCAGGATGTTGACGGCGAAATGCGGCGCGACGTTGAAGGCGTCAAAGGACATCGCCGCCCGGCCCAGGCAGAACTGCACCAGCGGCGGATCGAGCGACACCGACGAGAAGGAATTCACCGTGACCCCCAGCGGCAGCCCATCGGGGGCGATGGTGGTGATGACGGCGATCCCGGTGGCGAAGCAGCCGAGGGCGGAACGGAACGCAAGCGGGTCGATCGGCTGTTCGGTGGTCATGACGTCCTGTGGTGTGGGCCAAGGTGGAGGGGGCGAAAAGGGCAGGGGGCTCCCAACGGCCTATGGAGCCCTATTGGAGCCGGCGAAGATGACACTCAAAGTAGGAAATACCGGGAATTAATCCAGCACGCCACCCGGCGCAAGCCGCATCTCCGACCCTGGCAACGTCGTTAAACGGATCTTAATGAAACCCCGTCAGGGTTTTGCCGCGGCGGACGGCCGCCGCTTCCACCGCGGCTTCCATCGGGGCGCCGCGCGCGAAAATGGGCCTTCGGGCCGCGAACCATTCGCCACGGCCAGGGCATGAGCGGGAATTCCGGCGGCAACGAGCGGCCGATCATCATCAAGAAGAAGAAGGGCGGACACGGCGGCCACCATGGTGGCGCGTGGAAGGTTGCCTATGCCGACTTCGTGACCGCGATGATGGCCTTCTTCCTGCTGCTGTGGCTGCTGAACGTCACCACCTCCGACCAGCGCAAGGGCATCGCCGACTATTTCTCGCCGGTTTCGGTCAGCCGGGAACAATCGGGCTCCGGCGGCATGCTGGGCGGCAAGACCATCACGGTGCCGGGCGCGCAGATCTCCCCCAGTTCGCCCATGTCGGCCGATGTGCCGGTTTCGGGACCGCCCGGCTACTCCTCGCAGCAGACCGACGACGCCGACGACCCGACCGAATCCGCGGCCGGCCCCGGCCAGGGCACCGGTCCCGGCCAGTCGGGTACGGAAGCCGCCGCCAACGGCGCCGCGGCGGACGCCGATGTCGCCGACCAGAAGCCGAACGAGACCCGCGCCGAATTCCAGAAGCGGATGGAGGAACTTGCCAGGCAGTTGGGTATTCCCGGCCAGAAGCCCGGCGAGAAGCTGTCCGATTTCGGGGAGCGGGTGAAGGAGGCGATGGAGAGCCTGCAGGGCGCGGCCAAGGAGGCACGTCAGTTCCAGCAGGCCGCGACCGAGATCCGTCAGGCCATCCAGTCGGTGCCGGAGCTGGAGCCGCTGGCCCAGAACCTGATGATCGACCAGACGCCGGAGGGCCTGCGCATCCAGATCGTCGACCAGGACCGCGTGTCGATGTTCCCCGGCGGGTCCGGTCAGATGTATCCGCAGACCCGCCAACTGGTGCAGCAGGTGGCCAAGGCCCTGTCCAAGCTGCCCAACAAGTTGTCGATCAGCGGCCACACCGACTCGACGCCCTTCCCGGCCGGGTCCGGCCGCGACAACTGGGATCTGTCGACGGAGCGGGCGAACGCCACCCGCCGCGCCCTGCTGGCCGGCGGCATCGATCCGGTGCGAATCCAGGACGTCGTCGGCAAGGCAGACCGCGACCCGCTGGTCGCCGACCAGCCCAACAGTCCGCGCAACCGACGCATCACCATGGTGCTGCTGCGCGAGACCCAGGCGGCACCGGCTGCCGGGGGGCAGTCCGGCAGTGCAGCCGCTCCCAATCCTGCGGCGGGTGCGACCAAAGCACGATAACGCTTTCGCGCTACCGGCACTTTGGCGCTAATTTCTGGAAGCGAGTGCGTCCGATTTCTTGCTTTGTCATTGCGTCGCACAACGGTCCACGCGTTTGCCCTGTTCAAAGCGCGCGGCGATGGGTCATACTTCCTGCACAATGCGACATGGCCGGGGCGATGCCGCCCGGCCCGCGATGATCGGTCAGATACAAGCGCGGGGGAGTCTGTGAGCGTACCCGAGGGCAAACCGTCCGACCTTTTGTCATCCTACAATCCTGGCCTATACTTCGACGAGTTGTTCGGAGCCATGGATTTGCCGGCCGCACATACGGCGCTGATCCGCCAGAGGCTGGCCGCACTCGACTTCGATGAGCTGCGCCGACGCGCGCAGGATGCGGAGCGGGAGCTTTACAATCTCGGCATCACCTTCATCGTCTATTCCGACAAGGACGCCGTCGACCGCATCCTGCCGTTCGACGTCATCCCGCGCGTGATCTCCGCGCCGGAATGGAAGCATCTGGAGGCCGGCGTCACGCAGCGGGTCGCCGCGCTGAACCTGTTCCTGCACGACATCTATCACGACCAGAAGATCCTGAAGGACGGCGTGATTCCGCGGGATCTGGTCGAGGGGAACCATAACTTCCGTCCGCAGATGATCGGGCTGGACGTTCCCTTCAACACATACATCCATATCATGGGCACCGATCTGGTGCGCGACCGCCATGGCACCTTCCGGGTGCTGGAGGACAATGGGCGCGTGCCGTCGGGCGTTTCCTACGTCGTCGAAAACCGCCATATGATGCAGCGGGTCTTCCCCGACCTGATGCAGGACATCGGCATCCGCCCGGTGGACAATTACGGTCACAAGCTGCTCGACGCCATGGTGGAGATCGCGCCGGTCGACGACCCGCAGGTGGTGCTGCTGTCGCCGGGCACCTACAACTCCGCCTATTTCGAACACATCTTCCTGGCGCGCGAGATGGGCGTGCCGCTGGTGGAAGGGCGCGATCTGGTGGTGGACAACGACCGCGTCTTCATGAAGACGACCAACGGTCTGGCCCCGGTCCATTCCATCTACCGCCGGCTGGACGACGCCTTCCTCGATCCCAGGGCATTCAATCCCGACAGCCTGCTGGGCGTGCCGGGCATCCTGGAGGCCTACCGCAAGGGCAATGTCGCGCTGGCGAACGCCATCGGCACCGGCGTGGCCGACGACAAGGCGGTATACTGCTATGTCCCGCGCATGATCAAATACTACCTGGACCAGGACCCGATCATCCCCAACGTCGACACCCGCATCTGCCGCGAGCCCGACGCCCTCCAGTACACGCTGGACAACCTGGCCGATCTGGTGGTGAAGCCGGTGGGCGAGGCCGGCGGCTACGGCATCACCATCGGTCCGCGCGCCAGCAAGGCGGAACTGGAGGATTGCCGGGCCAAGCTGCTGGCCGATCCGTCCAACTACATCAGCCAGCCTGTCGTCGACCTGTCGGTCTGCCCGACGGTCTGCGACGACGCCATCGAGCCGCGCCACGTCGATCTGCGCCCCTTCGCCATCACCGGCAAGAGCACCTGGGTCCTTCCCGGCGGCCTGTCGCGCGTGGCGCTGAAGAAGGGAACGCTGATCGTCAACTCGTCCCAGGGCGGCGGCTCCAAGGACACCTGGGTTCTGGAAGGTGGTGCGGCATGAACCTGCTGTCCCGTTACGCCGAGTGCATTTTCTGGATGGCCCGCTACATGGAGCGGGCTGAAAATCTGGCCCGCATCCTGGACGTGCACGAGACCTTCGCGCGCGACACCCGCGGGGCGACCAACTGGTTCTCCATCGTCCAGCTGAATGCCGACGAGAAGGACTTCTTCAGCCGCCACGACCGGCCGACGGCGGAGGCGGTGATCCACTACTACATGTTCGACCCGCAGAACCGGAACTCGCTGTTGTCGATGCTGCGGATGGCGCGGGAGAACGCGCGGACCCTGCGCCCCTGGATCTCGACGGAAATGTGGACGCAGATCAACGTGTTCCACAACAAGCTGCTGGAGATGTCGGTCAAGGACGTGGCGACGCAGAACCTGTCCAAGGTCTGCACCTGGATCAAGGAGGAATGCCAGACCCACACCGGCATCACCGAGGGCACCTTCTACCGCGACCAGGGCTGGTACTTCTATCAGATGGGCAAGTATATCGAGCGGGCCGACCAGACCACGCGCCTGCTCGACATCAAATACCACACGCTGCTGCCGTCCCCGGTGGAGATCGGGTCCACGCTGGACGTCAGCCAATGGACGACGGTGCTGCGCTGCACCGCCGGCTATCATGCCTTCCGCCGCGTCTATCCCCGCGGCATGTCGCCGACCACCGTTGCCGGCTTCATGCTGTTCAACGAAGGATTCCCGCGGTCGGTCGTGATGTGCGTGCGGCAGATCGACGGGGTTCTGACGCGGATGCGCTCCCGCTATGACCTGCGCGGCGGGTCGGCGGCGATGGAGCGGGTGGACGAACTGCTGGCCGCCCTGCTGTCCCGTCCGATCGACGCGGTGCTGCGCGATGGCCTGCACGAGTATCTCGACTGGATCCAACTGCAATTGAGCGTCATCACCACGGAGATCGCCCAGGCCTTCTTCGGCGTCCAGCCGCCTCTGGCGGTTCAGAGCCAGTCGCAGTAAGCTGCGGGTCCGGCGGAGGGGCGGCGACGCTCCTCCGTGTCGTCCTCACTGTCGTGGTGGTTGTCGGTCAGAATGTCGGTCATCCAGCCGCCGCAGCGTCCCCTGCAGCAATTCTTCCGGTCGGGGCCCATGCCCTGTCCCTACCTGCCGGGGCGTGTGGAACGCAAGCTCTTCACGCGCCTGATCGGTCCCTACGCGACGGAGGTGAACTCCACCCTGTCGCGGGCAGGCTTCCGCCGCAGCCACGACATCGTCTATCGCCCGGTCTGTCCCAACTGCCAGGCCTGCGTGCCGGTCCGCGTGCCGGTGGCGGAGTTCGTGCCGTCGCGGTCGCAACGGCGGGTGCTGAAACTGAATGCCGGGGTAACGCTGGCCGAGCGGCCAGCCTACGCCACGTCCGAACAATACCGGCTTTTCTCGCTCTACCAGAATTCCCGCCACGGCGATTCCGACATGGCCCGCATGGCGATGGGCGATTTTTCCGCCATGGTCGACGAGGGCAGGGCGGACACCAGCCTGCTGGAGGCCCGCGATGAGCGCGGCCAGCTGGTGGGCTGCATGCTGACCGACCGGCTGTCAGATGGCTATTCGGCAGTCTACAGCTTCTACGACGCGGCGCAGGACCGCCGCAGCCTTGGCACCTTCATGATCCTGGGCCTGATCGAACGGGCACGGCTGGCCGGCATGCCCTATGTCTATCTCGGCTATTGGATCGCCCACAGCCGCAAGATGGCCTACAAGGCGAAGTTCCACCCGCTGGAGTGCCTGGGCGAGGACGGCTGGCGCACTGCGGACATCCCGGCGGAGGAGTAGGTCGGGGCAGGGGCACCCGGTCCGCACTGCAATCGGATCTACGGGTTTCTACGTAGCTCCAACGTAGCCCTTGCCGGTGAACGCCCGGAAAGGAATAGTCCCGTCCAATCCTATCTTTTGGTATACCCTCCGTCCGAGAGAGGGTTGCGACCTGCCGCGTCTATGCGGCTGCAACAAAAGCAAAAGGGGACGGCCGAAGCCGCGCCCCCTGCAACAGGGAGGTTTCTCCTTTGAGAGGTCTGCTCAAACTAAGCGGGCTGATCGATGCCGTGAACGAGGGCATCGGCAAGCTGGCATACTGGCTCGTGCTGGTCGCCGTCGTCGTCAGTTCGGCTAACGCGGTCATCCGTTACGGGCTCAACACCAGCTCCAACGCCTGGCTGGAGCTGCAATGGTATCTGTTCTCGGCGGTGTTCCTGCTGTGCGCGGGCTATACGTTCCTGCGCAACGAACACATCCGCATCGACATCAT
>JBKHVJ010000083.1:0-20457 GCA_046570145.1 Alphaproteobacteria bacterium | reverse complement strand
CAGGCTGCGGAAAAACGAACATATTCCGGCTTTTTACCTCGGCTGAGGCTTAGAAATGGGGTTTCCGACAGCCGTTTTTATTGGAATGGGGTTCCTTTTCGCGCTCTGAGGCTCCCAGAGCCGCCGTTCAGGCGGACTCCGGGCGTGATTATGCTGCCGCCAGCAGCTTGGGCAGGCGGATCAGGTTGTAGGCGGGGCGGCGGTCAGCGTGAACATCCAGCCGACACGGGCCGTGCCGCGATGGCGGGTCTTGCGCAACCCGGCCCCCTTGATCCAGCCGAACACCTCCTCGATCCGCTTGCGGATTCGCAAGGACACGGCGTAGCCAGGGTGGCGGGTGGTCCGGCAGTCGATCGCCGAACGGCGGTTGCTCGTGTTCTGCGCGACATGGGGGACCGCACCCAACTCGCGCAGGTCGGCCACGAAATCCTTGGTGTCGTAAGCCTTGTCGGCGCCCACCGTGACGCGGTGGCGGCCGGGGATGGCCTCGACCATGGACACTGCCGCTTCGCGTTCAGCCAGACCGGTGGCCGCCGTCAGCCGGACATCCACCACCAGGGCGTTTCGGTTCTCCATCAGCGCGTGGCCCATGAAGGCCAGCTTCGCCGGTTGCCCATTTCCCTTGCGGTACAGTCGAGCCTCGGGATCGCTGGTCGAGGCATGGGTCTCGTTGGACCGCTTCTCACCATGGAAGTCGCGGTCGCCGTTGCGCCCCGGCCCCGGCGGCTCGCCGCTGCCATCCTTGGGCCGGAAGCTCTTCACCGACGCCCAGGCTTCGATCAGCGTGCCATCCACCGAGAAATGCTCGTCAGACAGCAGCGCCTTGACCTTCGGCTGGCCCAGCACGGTGGCCAGGAACTTGGCCGCCACGTCGCCGGCCAGCAGACGCTCCCGGTTCTTGGTGAACACGGTGACGTCCCACACCGGAGCGTCCATCGACAAGCCGACGAACCACCGGAACAGCAGGTTGTAGTCGAGCTGTTCCATCAGTTGGCGTTCCGAGCGCACCGAGTAGAAGGCCTGGAGCAGCAAAGCCCGCAGCAGCTTCTCCGGCGGGATCGACGGCCGCCCGATCTTGGAGTACAGCCCCTCGAACGCCGGCGACATAACCTCCAGCGCCTCGTCCACGATGGCCCGGATCGACCGCAGCGGATGATCGGCCGGAACCCGAGCCTCACAGCTCACGTAGCTGAAAAGACCCTCGCTGCGTTCGTCCGATCCCCGCATCATCCCCTCACCGGCCGCGTTCTCAACGACCCAAGGGAATCACGACCGAACTGCCGAGAACAGCCCTTTTTCCGCGTCCTGCTAACGCGCCTCCGCGCCTCAGCAAGGAAGACGCGGAGTCGAAGCTCAAGGATCTTGCCTCTCTCAAGAAGCAAAAGCTCATCACCGAGGCCGAGTATCGCGATAGGTCCAAGGAAATCTTGGGCCAGATGTAACCCCATCACTCCTGCTGTGGCGATGTAAAGGTATTGTCCTTACCGCCGCTACAAGGAGAGGGAATATTTCAAGATTTCGCGACAGCCCGCCCGCCACCCGGCAGGCGGGCTTTCTTGTACTCACCTCATTCTGAATTCGGCTTGACCTCGATCCATTCCGAGCCGCGAGAATCGCAATAGCGCGCTGTCATCACGGGAGACTTGTGACCCAGCAGCGCCTGCGCGTTGATGCCCTGCTCGTGATACAGCCGGGCGGCCAGCGAGCGGATCTCGTGGAAGCTCGGCGGCGTGCTGCCATCAGCCCAGGTCCGGCCGGTCTTGTCGCGCGCCTCGGCGAACCACATGCTGATCGTGTGCGGCCGGATGCCGTCGCCCGGCTTCGCCCGGCCTGCAAAGCCGCTGTGATGGATGAAGCGCGGACTCAGCACCTTGTCCCGGCATCGGGCGATCACCTCGCCGACGGACCAGTTGACGGCCTGCAGGCGGAGGTCGAGCGGGATGCAGATGCGCATGCCGTGCTTCTCGGTCTTCTTCGGGATGATCCAGAGCTTGCCGTCGCGAACATCGCGTGGTCCCATTGTGGCAAGGTCCTCTCGCCGTTGGCCGGTGACGAGCGCCAACTCCATCACCCTGGCGAGCCACGGCGCATAGTCCTTCACCGCAACGGCATGGATGGCGCGAAAGTCGTCCAGGGTCAGACGGGCGCGCTGCACCTCCGCCGGCGCGACCTTCGTATCGGTGACGGGGTTGATCGTCACCCATCCCTTCGACTTGGCGACGGTGAACAGGTCGAACAGGAAGGCGCGGACCGACTGCGCCATCCGCAGCTTGCCGCGCTCCTCCCAGGCGGTCAGATAGTCGGCGACGTCGCGGGTGGTGATGCTGTCTATGCGCCGCTCGCCCAGCGCCGACCGAAGATGCCGGAGCCGCTGCGACACCTGCTCGTGGGTGGCCTTCTTGATCCGGCCGGCTTCCTTGCGGCTGTCGATGATGCCGGAGTAGAGGTCGCAGAACGCGTTGACGCTGTTGTTGGGGCCGGTGTTCAGCCGGTCGACCAGCCGGCGCTTGTTCTGCAGGCCCTCCACCACGACGTTCGCCTCGATGGCCTGTTCAACGGCGCTGCGCCGGTCGCGACCGAGACCATGCTCCTTGCCGGTCTGCGGGTCGCGCCACGAGTAATAGCCGGAGCGCTCGTACAGGTTCGCTGGTAGGCCTTTGGTTTTCGGGCCCCGCGGGCGACCTGCTGTGATGGGCTCAGTCCCGGGCCCTACGGTTCGGACAGGACGAACTGAGGTGTCGGCATGGGCGGCTTCAGCCTGAAACCGAGCGCTTGCGGGCAGGTAGTAGGAGCGGCCATGGCGTTCGGGCGTCGGATAGATCCGGCAATCACGTGCCCAGCGTCGAAGGGTGACGAGCGAAGGCGGGTTGTCGCCATATACCCTCTCGGCCCATTCGGTGAGGGTCAGCAGTTTGTCCATGCTCGCATCGTCGTGAGGTCCACCGTTGCGACATGTGGGGCGGCGAGCGATCTGAACCGTCTGGTCGGAAGCGGTACAGGGACCAATTGGATACCGCCGGCCTCATCCATCTCGACAAAGCGGCCCGGCAACATCGGCCCGGCACAACCCGCCGGGAGGCAGCAATTACCCATGAGAACAGGCGGCGAACAATCGGCCGGCCCGTGTTGCGTCCGTGTTGCATGGAGTTTTCGGGAATGATCGGAAAACGGCGGATTTGCAGGGTTTCGTCATGAAACGGCATACAACACGGCCATAGGGGGATTTCTCCCTCTATGGCCTTATTCCAACAATGTTTTCCGTCGTTCAGTTCGCGAAACGTCCTCAGAACGGCATGATGATGTCGTACAGCTGCTGGCCATAGCGCGGCTGCTGGACGTCGCTGATCTGGCCGCGGCCGCCGTAGGAGATGCGGGCCTCCGCGATCTTCTCGTAGCTGATGGTGTTCTGGGCGGTGATGTCCTCGGGACGGATCACGCCGTGGATCTGCAGGTCGCGGACCTCGAAATTCACCCGGACCTCCTGGCGGCCCTGGATGACGAGGTTGCCGTTGGGCAGGGACTGCGTCACCAGCGCCGCGACCTTCAGGTCGATCTGCTCGTTGCGGTCGACCGAGCCCTTGCCGTCGTTCGAGCTGTTGCTGGTCAGGTCCACCAGGTTGGCGGCCGAGGCGCCGGCCGGCAGCACGCGGCTGAGGGTGGCACCTTCCAGCCCGAACAGGCTCGGCATGCCGGCGTCCTCGGAATTGGCGCGCGACCGCTTGCTGGAGTTGGCGACCTTGGCGCTGTCGTCGATCGAGATGTTGATGGTCAGGATGTCGCCCACCTTGTTGGCGCGCTGGTCCTTGAAGAAGGCCTTCGAACCGTTCCGCCACAGCGAGTTCGGGTTGCGCTCCGTCGGAAGCGGGGTCGGCATCGGCAGGCTGACCGGCTGGTAGCCGGGCTTGGCCTGCGGGTCCTGGATGTTGGACAGCTCCGGCGCCTTGCCGATGTCGGCGATGCGCGAAGCGGCACCGCAGGCGGTCAGCGAGGTGGCGGCGGCGGCGATCATCGCGAAGCGGATCAGGCGGGCGGTCTTGGTGGCGGACATTGGAGCTTTCTCCTCACTGCGCGATGGTGCCGGGCTTTGCCACGGCGACGACGTTGGGGCCTGCGACCGTCGCTTCGACGATGCGGTTGGATTGGGTGTTCACGACGCGGATGACCTCGCCCTTGCCGCCGTCCTGCAGGGCCTTGCCCTGGGTGGTCAGCGTCATGGACGGCGTCGACAGGGTGATGGTGACCAGGGATCCCTTGTCGATCATGCGCGGCGATTGCAGGTCGCGCAGGCGGACGGGCTGGTTGGTGGACACGCCGCGCCGGGGCGTCATGCCGATCAGCTGGGCGTCGGTGGCGGCGGTATCGCTGGTGGTCTGGTCGGCGCGAACGTCCAGCCAGTCGACGTCGCCCGGGCCGATGACGTCGCCGGGGATGACGCGGCGCGACAGCACCGGGATCTGCACCACGCCGAAGGCGCGGCCCGACACCGGCAGGCGGACCTGGCTGCCCGTCACCACGATCTCCGCGGCGAAGCGGCCCTGGACCGGGCTGTAATAGAGGTTCTCCACCGCCAGCCCGCCTGCGCCCTGGGGCGCCCGCAGCTCCACCGCGCGGTTGTCCAGTTCCATCTGGAGCCGGCCGACGGTGACGATCCGCGACAGCGCGTCGGACAGCACCGCCTCCACATGCGGCATGCCGTAGACGACGTCCGGAAGCGGTGCCGTCACACCGGTTGCCGTCATCCCGGCACCCGGAACCGTGGCGGCGAACGCAGCGACCGGGACGGTCAGCAGGGCGGCACCGAGGATCAGCGTGGACAGGCGGCGGGTGGCGATGTGGCGGATCATGGCGGTGGTTCCCGATTTCGAGGCTGAAGCGAGGCGCCGGCGGTGCCGGCGTTACTTCATCTGGCTGGCCTGCTGCATCATCTCGTCGGTGGTCTTGATGACCTTGGAATTCATCTCGTACGCGCGCTGGGCGGTGATCAGGGTGGTGATCTCCTGCACGACGTTGACGTTGGAGGTCTCCAGGGCACCCTGGGTGACGCGGCCGAAGCCGGGGGCGCCGGGGTTGCCGGTCACGGCCTGGCCGGAGGCGCCGGATTCCATGAACAGGTTGTCGCCGGTGGCCTCCAGGCCGGCGGCGTTGGCGAAGGTCGCGAGCTGGAGCTGGCCGACATTCTGCGTGGCGGTCTGGCCGTCCAGCTTGATCAGCACCTCGCCCGACGAGTTGATGGAGATGTCCACCGCGTTGGTCGGGACGGTGATGTTCGGCTGGATCGGATAGCCGTCGGCGGTGACGATCATGCCCTCGGGCGACAGCTTGAAGTTGCCGGCGCGGGTGTAGGCGGTGTCGCCGCTGGGCAGCGTCACCTGGAAATAGCCCGACCCGTTGATCGCCACGTCGAGCTTGTTGTCGGTGATGTTCAGGTTGCCCTGTTCCAGCACGCGGGCCACCGCGGCGACGCGCACGCCGGCACCCACCTGCACGCCGGTCGGCACGATGGTGCCGGCATCCGACGAGGTCGAGCCGATGCGGCGGAAATTCTGGTACAGCAGGTCCTGGAATTCCGCCCGCTGCTTCTTGTAGCCGGTGGTGGTCGAGTTGGCGATGTTGTTGGAGATCGTCTCGACGTTGAGCTGCTGGGCGATCATGCCGGTGGCGCCGATGGCGAGGCTGCGCATGGTGGTCTTCTCCTCTCGTCGTCGGTCTGGTTCAGACGCTGCGGCCCAGCCGCTGAAGCATCGTGCGGACGCGCTCGTGTTCGTTGTCCATCATCCGCTGTGCGGACATGTACTGGCGCTGGAGTTCGATCATTTGCGTCATCTCGACCACTGGCTTCACGTTCGAACCTTCTAGCAATCCCTGTGCCACTTTGGTCTCGACCGGGGCGGGCTCGGGCTGCTCGTCGCTGACATACAGGCCGCTGCCGACTTCGGTCATCAGTTGCTCGTTCTTGAAGGTGACGATGTTCAGCTTGCCCACCGGGCCGAGTTCGGTGGCGACGGTGCCGTCGCCGCTGACCTTCACGTCGCTGGTGCCGGCCGGGATGGTGAGGGGCTGGCCGTTGTTGGCCAGGACCGGCAGGCCGCCGGCATCCACCAGCTGGCGCTGGTCGTTCAGGCGGAAATTGCCGGCGCGGGTGTAACGGGGGCCGCTGGCGGTATCGACGGTGAAGTAGCCCTGGCCGGTCAGCGCCAGATCCAGCGGATTGCCGGTCTGGGTCATGGCGCCGTTGGACAGGTCGCGCACCACCGCGCGGTCCTGGACGAAGCTGACCTTCTCGTGCAGGCCGGGCTTTTCCAGGAATTCGGTGAACAGCATCCGCTGGTTCTTGTAGCCGGTCGTGTTGACGTTCGCGATGTTGTTCGAGGTCACGTCCAGCTGGCGCCGCAGGGCCATCTGGTGCGACAGGGCGACGTAGATCGAATTTTCCATCTTGCGGCCTCTTCACCTTGCGAACGGATCGGGCGACTGCGTCCGACCGGCGAAAGGGGTATTGCAGGCGCCGTGCCAACCTCGCCGAAGCCCGGAATGCCGCGGAATCCCGGCAAGCCGGGGGCAATCCCGCCGGATGGGGCAGGGGATGCCGGGCAGAATCTGCCGGGACGGGGGCGAAGCTTGCCGGGTTCCCCCGGGCAAGACTCTCCCGTTCCCGCCGCAACGGAGTGGCGGCGGGGCGATGGGCGGCGGCCCGGCCGGTCCAGAGGGACGGCGGGTCGCGGCGGGCGCAAGTCCGGGCGTGGCGCGGCCGGTATGGCCGGACGGGCGGCGGACTGCCGGGCAGCCCCAATCAAGAACCGTGCCGAAACGGCCACAACGGGGTGAAACCTGCTCGTCCGGGGTGTCCCATCAGCCACTCGAAAGGAGTTATTAACTATCCCAAAAGTAGCTTTGGCATGGACAGACGGTGGGGCGGGCGGCGGATGCCTGCACCTGTTGCGCACCTCGAACGATCCAGGATGTCATGGCTGCCGAAACCGACGCCGGCGAACTTTCGACCGACGGCCTGCCGCGGAAGAAATTCAGCGGCAAGAAGCTGGTCCTGTTCGTTGTCCTTCCCCTGGTCCTGCTGATCGGCGCCGGTGCCGGCGTCTATTTCTCCGGTCTGCTCGACGGTCTGCTGGGCAAGGAGGAACAGGCGGCCGAGGGCGAACATGCCGCGGCGGAGGGTGAACATGCGGCGGAGCCCGGCAAGCCCGATCCGCATGCGGCCCCGGTCTTCTACGACCTGCCGGACATGCTGGTGAACCTGAACACCGGCAACAAGCGTCCGGCCTTCCTGAAGATCAAGATCTCCATCCAGCTGTCGAAGCCGGAGGATGTGGGGGCGGTGGAGCATGTGCTGCCGCGCATCATCGACAATTTCCAGGTGTATCTGCGCGAGTTGCGGCTGGAGGATCTGCGCGGTTCGGCCGGCATGTACCGGCTGCGCCAGGAACTGCTTCTGCGCATCACCGCCGCCGCCTATCCGGTGAAGGTGAAGGACGTGCTGTTCAAGGAAATGCTGGTCCAGTGAGGGCCCGGTCAGGTGGGGATGTGGACCGATGAGCGACACCGGTGAACTGAGCGAGGAAGAACGGCTTGCCGCCGAATGGGCGGCATTGGCCGAGGACAGCGGCGATGTCGGCGACATGGGCGGCGGCGGTTCGACCCGCGTCCTGAACCAGGACGAGATCGACAGCCTGCTGGGCTTCGACCAGGGCGGCGCCGGCGACGGCGACAACTCCGGCATCATGGCGCTGGTCAACTCGGCGCTGGTCAACTACGAACGCCTGCCCATGCTGGAGGTGGTCTTCGACCGCCTCGTCCGCATGATGTCCACCAGCTTGCGCAACTTCACCTCCGACAACGTCGAGGTCAGCCTCGACCAGATTTCCTCGGTCCGTTTCGGCGATTACCTGAACTCCATCCCGCTTCCGGCGATGCTGTCGGTCTTCAAGGCGGAGGAGTGGGACAATTACGGCCTGATGGTCGTCGATTCCGCCCTGATCTATTCCATCGTCGACGTGCTGCTGGGCGGCCGGCGCGGCACCGCGGCGATGCGCATCGAAGGCCGACCCTACACCACCATCGAACGCAACCTCGTGGAACGCATGGTCCATGTGGTGCTGTCCGACCTGTCCGCCGCCTTCGACCCGCTGTCGCCCGTCACCTTCCGCTTCGACCGGCTGGAGACCAATCCCCGCTTCGCCACCATCGCGCGGCCGGCCAACGCGGCGGTGCTGGTCAAGCTGCGCATCGACATGGAGGATCGCGGCGGCCGGCTGGAGCTGATGATCCCCTACGCGACGCTGGAGCCGGTGCGTGAGTTGCTGCTCCAGATGTTCATGGGCGAGAAGTTCGGCCGTGACTCGATCTGGGAAACCCACCTGGCGTCGGAGCTGATGGTGACGGACGTCGACCTGTCCGCCGTTCTGGACGAGGTGACGATGACCCTGCACGACGTGCTGAACTGGCGCGTCGGCACCCGCATCCTGCTGAACGCGACCCCCGACGGCGCCATCGAGCTGCGCTGCGGCGATGTGTCGATGTTCCAGGGGCGGATGGGGCGCAAGGGCGGGCACATCGCCGTCCGCCTGGAGAAGGAACTGCCCAAGCAGGAGGTCATGAGGTTATGAGTCCGCTGGTCTCCATCATCATCGACGTCGTGATGGTCGGCCTGCTGGCTGCCACCATCGCCTATGCGATCATCCTGAACCGGCAGATCATCGCGTTGCGCGAGAGCCGCGGCGAGATGGCCGAACTGATCCAGGGATTGAACGACGCGATGGCGCGGGCGGAGACCGGCGTGCGCACGCTGAAGAAGGCGGCCAGCGACACCGGCGAGGATCTTCAGCGCACCGTCAACAAGGCGCAGACCCTGCGCGACGAGCTGGAATTCATGATCGAGGCGGCCGACGCGCTGGCCAACCGGCTGGGCGGCGTCGGCGAGCGCGACGGCGGTGGCCGGCGCGAAGGCGGCGAGCGTGACGGCGGCCGGCGCGACGGTGGGCGCTCCAGTGCCGTGGCGCCGGCCCTGGCCTCGCGCATCCCGGCCAAGACGCCGCTGGTGGCACCGCGTCCGGCCCTGCGCAGCCTGCCGGTCGAGGACGAGCATGACCATGACGACCATGCCCCGCCGCCGGCCCGGCTGGACGCGCCGCCGCGCCGCGCCGCCGCGCGCGCCGAACCGGCGGCCGAGCCGCGCGATCCCATCACCCGCGACGGCGAAAGCCTATCCAGGGCCGAACGCGAACTTCTGCAGGCGATCGAGAATGCCGGTAAGGGGCTCGGATGACCATGCGCACCAGTGACGGCAAGCCCGCTGGGGCGGGAGCTTCTCAGGAACAGAAGGTCGTGATCCGTCCGGCCGGTGCCGCGCCGACCGGCGTCCGCACCTCTTCCACGCTGGCGGCGGCCCAGCAGGCGCAATTGCCGGCGGTGCGTCCTGCGGCGGGCAAGGTGCCGGCGAAGAAGGGCAAGGCCAAGGGCAAGCCGCGCAAGCCGGCGACGCCGCGCGTGCCGCTGACCGAGCGGCTGCGGGCGCGGATGCGCGGTGCCCGCTTCCGCCTGCTGCCGCTGACCATCTTCGTCGCGGTGCTGATGCTGGGCGTGCGGGTCGGCGACCTGTGGCGCCTCGCCACCCATGACGCCCGCCTGCCGGACTTCCCGGTCAGCCTTGCCCAGGGCCCGCAAAGCTCCACCCCGGCGACGCCGCCGGGCCAGGCTCCTGCCGCCACCACCAAGCCGGCCGCCAGCCAGCCCGGCAAGGAAACTCCCCCCGCACCCGGCGGGTCGAGCGGCCCGGCGAATGCTCCGACAGCGAACGCTCCGGCGGCCAACGCCCCTCCGGCCCCGCTCGGTCCGATCAACAACCAGGAACTGCTCCAGCATTTCGCCGACCGCCGCGCGGAGATCGAGCGCCGCACCAAGGAGATGGAGCAGCGCGAAGCCCTGCTGGCCGCCGCCGAGAAGCGGATCGACCAGAAGGTCGCGGAGATGGAGAAGACCCGCGCCGACATCCAGAAGCTGATGTCCCAGGGCGACGAGAAGCAGTCCGCCCAACTGGAAAGCCTGGTGAAGATCTACGAGACGATGAAGCCGAAGGAAGCGGCCCGCATCTTCGAGGAACTCGACATGCCGGTTCTGCTGGGCGTCATCCAGAAGATGAAGGAACAGAAGACCGCCCCGATCCTGGCCGCCATGGACCCGGTCAAGGCCAAGGAGGTCACTTCCGCTTTGGTCGAACGCCGCGTGCCGCTCACGGCGACGATCACGGCACCGAAGTAAGTTCCATTCGGCGAGGTTGGCCCTCCACCCTAACCCTCCCCCGCCCAGCTCTCGCACAAAGCTCTGCTTTGTGCCGACGCGGCAGGCGGACCGTAGGTCCGCTGAGAGCGGGGGAGGTTATTAGGTGGGGGTCTAACTTCCCCCACCCAATCACCACCCATCACATGAACCGGTTGTTCTTCGGGAAGCCGTTCGGCGGCATCTTGCCCTGGCCGGCGCGGTCGCCCATCCAGCCGGTCAGGTCGGTGACGTTGAAATTGCGCTCGCCGTTCCTCCAGCTCAGCCCTTCGGCCAGCGTGAAGGTCTTCACGTCGGCGACGCTGGCGTCCTTGTACTTCTGAAGCTGGACGCCCTTGCCGCGGGTCATCACCGGAACCTGCTCCAGCGGGAAGACCAGCATCTTGCGGTTGTTGCCGATGATGGCGACGGTGTCGCCGCTCACCGGATGGCAGATGCGGGCGGACTTGCCGTCCTCCAGGTTCAGCACCTGTTTGCCGGCGCGGGTCTGGGCCAGCACCTCGGCTTCCTCGACGCGGAAGCCGCGGCCATCCTCCGACACCACCATCAGGGTGCGGCCGGGCTGGTGGCGGAACAGGTCGACGATGTCGACGTCGTTGCCGATGTCGATCATCAGCCGCACCGGCTCGCCGAAGCCGCGGCCGCGCGGCAGCTTGTCGACGCCGATGGTGAAGAACTTGCCGTTGCTGGCGAAGACCAGAAGCTTGTCGGTCGTCTCGCACCGCTCGACGAAGCCACGGGCGTCACCGTCCTTGTACTTCACATCCTCCGCTTCCGCGTCGGTCAGGTGGCCGCGCACCGTGCGGATCCAGCCCTTGGCCGAGCAGATGACGGTCACCGGCTCGCGCTCCACCAGCGCGTCGAGCGGCACCTCGATCACCGTCGGCGCGTCGGCCACGTCGGTGCGCCGCTTGCCCAGCGCGCCGGAGCCGAACTTCTTCTTGATCTCGGCCACACCCTCGGCGATGCGCTTCCAACGCAGGGCCTCGTCGCCCAGCAGCTCCAGCAGGCCGTTCTTCTCGACGGTCAGCGTGTCGTGCTCGCGCCGGATCTCCATCTCCTCCAGCTTGCGCAGGTTGCGCAGCCGCATGTTGAGGATGGCGTCGGCCTGAACGTCGGTGAGGGTGAAGGCGCGGATCAGTTCCTGCTTCGGCTCGTCCTCCTCGCGGATGATGCGGATCACCTCGTCCAGGTTCAGGTAGGCGGCGAGATAGCCGCCGAGAACCTCCAGCCGGTGGTCGATCTGCTTCAGCCGATGATTGGACCGGCGGACCAGCACCTCGTGCCGGTGGTCGAGGAAGGCCTGCAGCACCTCGCGCAGGTTCATCACCCGCGGCACATGGTCGGCGCCCAGCACGTTCATGTTCAGCGAGAAGCGGATCTCCAGGTCGGTCGCCTGGAACAGCGAGGCCATCAGCACCTCGGGATCCACGTTCCGGCTCTTCGGCACCAGGACGAGGCGGACGTCCTCCGCCGACTCGTCGCGGACGTCGTCCAGAAGGATCAGCTTCTTGGCCAGCAGCAGTTCGGCGATCTTCTCGACCAGCCGGGCCTTCTGCACCTGATAGGGGATCTCGGTGACGATGATCTGCCAGGTGCCCTGGGCGAGCTTCTCCACCTCCCAGCGGGCGCGCAGGCGGAAGGCGCCGCGGCCGGTGCGGTAGGCCTCGATCACATTCTCCCGCGACTCGACCAGCACGCCGCCGGTGGGGAAATCGGGGCCGGGCATGAAGCCGACCAGCGTCTCCATCGTGGCGTCACGGTGCTTGATCAGGTGGCGCAGCGCGTCGCAGATCTCGCCGACATTGTGCGGCGGGATGTTGGTCGCCATGCCGACTGCGATGCCGCTGGACCCGTTGGCCAGCAGGTTCGGGAAGTTGGAGGGCAGGACCGCCGGCTCGTCGCCGTCGCCGTCATAGGTCGGGCGGAAATCGACCGCATCCTCGTCGATGCCCTCCAGCAGGGCCTTGGCGACCTCGGTCAGGCGGGCTTCGGTGTACCGCATCGCCGCGGCGTTATCGCCGTCGATGTTGCCGAAATTGCCCTGTCCGTCGACCAGCGGATAGCGGACGGAGAAATCCTGCGCCAGCCGCACCAGCGCGTCGTAGACCGAGCTGTCGCCGTGCGGGTGGAACTTGCCGATCACGTCGCCGACGACGCGCGCCGACTTCTTGGGCGGCGTCGTCGGTTCCAGCCGGAGCTGACTCATGGCGAACAGCAGGCGTCGGTGCACCGGCTTCAGCCCGTCGCGCACGTCGGGCAGCGAGCGGGACATGATGGTGGACAGCGCATAGCTGAGGTAGCGCTCGCCGAGCGCGTCGGCCAGCGGCTTTTCCAGAATCTCGGAGGCGGGGTTTTGCGGCTTCATGATGAGGTCGGTTTAACAGTTTCAGGATGAGCGCGCTACCGCGTTCGCGTAACGTTCTCTTAGGCGTTCGCGCGCGGGCGGCAGCGGCCCGTTCAGCACGTGGCGTTCCAGGAAATGCGCGGTCAGCCGCAGCCCGTCGGACACCGCGGCAGGACCGCCGCCGCCGCGCCCGGCCAGGAAATCGGGCAGGGGAAGCAGCCGGTCGCGATATGGCTCTCCCACCGACGCGGTCACCGCGCGGCCGGTGCGCGGGCTGACATAGGCGAGATAGTCGTTGGCCCCCGACACCGCGCAGCGGTCGAGGTCGAGGCCGAATCCAAGCTCCGCCAGCAGCCCGATCTCCCACCGCACATAGCTCTCCGCCCAGGCCGGGCTGTCCAGCAGGTCGAACAGGGCGAGAAGCCCGTCGAACAGGGCGGGATGGGACTCACGCTCCGGCAGGGCCGCTTCCACCAGCGCGCAGGCGCTGATGAGCGCGCCCAGCGCCTGGACGTCGTCGAAGAAGGTGGCGGCATAGCCCTTCACCGGCTCCAGCGTGAAATGGCCGAGATGTTCCGGCAGACGCCCGCGCCAGCGGGCGGCGACCAGCGTTCCCGGCTCCAGCGTGCCGCGCTGGCGCGCCGACCGGCCGCCCATCACCATGCCGGCATGGCGGCCGTGCTCGCGCGTCAGCAGGGTCGCGACGGCGGACCCTTCCCCCTGGGGGCGGGCGGACAGAACGATTCCCTGATCGGACCAATCCATCGGCGCCGTTCGCATGAGCTGTGGCAGGGGAGGCGGTGAGCTATCCTAATATAGGAAAAAATCTCACCAAGGGAACCGGTCATGACAAACGGAGCTGCCCGCAATGAGAGCATTCACCGAATCTTCACCAAACCTCCCTACAATCGTGACCTCAACGGTGGGAGGCCCCACCAATCGCTGACCGCCAACGGGTCCGACGAGGGGTCTTGAACACCAACATCGACCGATATCTGCTGGCGGAAAAGGCCGGCTCCGAAGGCGTCTGGGACTGGGACCTGCGCAGCGACACGCTGTACCTCTCCCCCCGCTTCAAGGACTTTCTCGGTCTGCCTCCGGGCGATTCCAACCGCGAGACCAACCGGCCGAACGACTGGCTGTCGCTGGTCCATCCCGAAGACATCGACTGGCTGCACGCCTCGTTCGAGGCGCAGATGGTCGGACTGTCGGTCCCCTTCCAGATCGAACACCGCGTCCGCTACGCCGAGTCCGTTTCCGGCGCGTCCGACAAACCGCAATGGCGCTGGCTGGTCTGCCGCGGCATGGCGGTGATGGACGATGCGGGGATGCCGATCCGGCTGGTCGGCTCCGTCGCCGACATCACCGACCGCAAGCTCGCCGAGCAGCGCCTGCGCCAGAGCGAGGAACGCTATGCGCTCGCCGCCGCCGGTGCAGCCGACGGGCTGTGGGACTGGCACATCGACGGCGGCGAGATCTATTACTCCCCGCGCTGGAAGGCGATGCTGGGCTATGAGGATGCCGAGATCGGCGGCACCGTCGACGAGTGGTTCCGGCGCGTCCTTCCCGGCGACCTGGACGGGCTGCGCACCGCGATCAACCTGCACCTGACCGGCGAGCGCCCGCACCTTCAGCATGAATTCCGCATCCGCGACAAGGCCGGCGCGGAGATGTGGATGCTGGTGCGCGGGCTTGCGGTGCGCGACGACAGGGGCTGCGCCGTCCGCATGGCCGGCTCGATGACCGATATCACCGCGCGCAAGAAGGCCGAGCAGCAGATCCTGTTCGACGCCGTCCACGACGCCATGACCGGGCTGCCCAACCGCACGCTTCTGCTCGACCGCATCGGACAGGCGCTGGACCGCAACCGCCGGGCCGGCGCCCGGCCCTTCGCCGCGATCATCATCGATCTGGACCGCTTCAAGGCGATCAACGATGCGCTCGGCACCAGCGCCGGTGACCGCGTTCTGCGCATCGTCGCCAAGCGTCTCGACACCAGCCGCCGCGTCGGCGACACGCTGGCCCGCCTGTCCGCCGACGAGTTCGCCGTGCTGGTGGACGAGTTGGACGACGCCGGCGACGCGCTGGAGGCGGCGGAGCGGATGGCCCGCGCCATCTCCCGCCCCATCACCTTGGAGGAGGGGCGCGACCTCGTGCTGACCGCCTCCATCGGCGTGGCGCTGAGCCAGACCGGCTACGACCGGGCGGAGGACATGCTGCGCGATGCCAGCCTGTCCATGTACCGCGCCAAGAGCGGCGGTCGGGCGCGCATCGACGTCTTCGACGCCAAGCTGCGCCGGCAGGCGATGGCCGCCATGCGGATGGAGGCCGACCTGCGCGCCGCGTTGGAGCAGGGGCAGCTCTGCCTGCACTACCAGCCCATCGTCCTGCTGGAGACCGGGGCCATCGCCGGCTTCGAGGCGCTGATGCGCTGGAACCACCCCGACCGCGGGCTGGTGCCACCGGCGGAGTTCATCCCGCTGGCCGAGGAGACCGGCCTGATCACGCCGATGGGCCGCTGGGCATTGAGGGAGGCGGTGCGGCGGCTGGCGCTCTGGCAGGCGCGGTTCCCCCGCGCCACCCCGCTGTTCATGAGCGTCAACGTCTCCACCCGCCAGTTCCGCGACGACGATCTGGTGGGGGCGGTGCGCGACCTGCTGGACGCCGTGCCGATCCCGCCGTCCAGCCTGAAGCTGGAGCTGACCGAAAGCCTGCTGATGCAGGATCCGGACGAATGCCGGATGCTGATGCAGAGCATCCGCGACATGGATGTCCGGCTGTCGATCGACGATTTCGGCACCGGCTACTCCTCGCTGGCCTACCTGCACAAGCTGCCGGTGGATGTGCTGAAGATCGACCGCAGCTTCGTCCGCGCGGTGTCGACGGGGGAGGGCAACGCCGCCATCGTCCAGGTCATCGCCGGCCTTGCCACCATTTTGCGCCTCGACGCCGTGGCGGAAGGGGTGGAAACGGCGGACGAAGCGGTGTATCTGCGCGGTCTGTGCAAGTACGCCCAAGGCTATCACTTCGCCCGCCCGGCCCCGCCGGAAGCGGTGGAGCGGCTGCTGGCCGCCGAAGACGAGCACATCGCCCTGCCAGCACCGGCCTGAAGCCGCTGCGAGCCGCTGATTTGGAGTTTGCGTGATGTCCGACCGCAACTGCGGTGAATGCACCCTCTGCTGCAAGCTGATGGGGGTGCCGGAGCTGAAGAAGCCTTCGGCCAAATGGTGCGCGTCCTGCGACCAGGGCAAGGGCTGCTCGATCTACGAGGAGCGGCCGCAATCCTGCCGGAACTTCCAGTGCTTCTGGCTGATGGACGAGAATTTCCCCGACGAGTTCCGCCCCGACCGCATCCACGCGCTGGCCGCCTTCAACGACGTGAAGGACAGCTGCGTCCTGCATGTCGACCCCGCCAAGCCGCGCGCCATGGGCAGCCCGGAGGTGCAGGCGCTGACCGACGCGCTGCTGAAGGTCTATTCGAAGGTGTTTTTCCTCTGCGGCAAGGAAAGCGCGATGATGCAGCGGTGAGGGGGGGCGGAGTTCCGCCCCGACCTCGTTACCGCTGAAGCCCGCTGTTGTGGACGCTCACCGCGTCCTCGATGCCGACAGACAGCATGCGGGCGACGCAGTCGTATCCGGCGTCGTTCTGGTGGACGCCGTCCGGCCCGATCAGGTCCGACATGGTCATCCCGCGCGTCTCAACCAGCGACCGCATCACGTCGAAGCGGTGGAACAGTCCGACGCGCTGGTCGGCGGCGATCCCGGCGATGCGCGCCAGCATCGGGGCGACGCCGGTCTTGTCCAGCATCTTCGGGGCGTATTGCAGGTCCATCAGCACCACGTCCACCCCGGCGGCTCGCAGCCGCTCCACCCCCTGGCGGACAGACCGCTCGCTCAGGCCCTGGTCGCCGTCGCGCAGCACCGTGTTGGCGCCGACCTGCCAGATCACCAGATCGGGCTTGGCGCCCAGGGCGTCGGCGTCGATCCGCTTCTCGGTCTGGTCGTCGGTCTCCCCGTTGATTCCGCGGTTCAGCACGGCGATGTCCGCGTTGCGGAACCGCTCGGCCAGATAATGGGCGAGACGCGCGGGATAGGTCCTGTCCGGCGCGCTGGCTCCCGCCCCGGCGGTGGAGGAGGAACCGATGGCGACGATCCGGATCGGGGCGCCCGTGGCGATGCGCTGGGACAGATGGGGCAGGGGCGCCGAAAGCGCGGCCTCCCCGCGCGGCAACTGGCACCGGGCGGGACTTGCGGGATCGGCGGCCAAGGCGGGAACGGAAACGGTAAGGGTGGCGATCAGCGTCAGGGCACGGGCGGCGGCATGCAGGATGGGGCTCAATGACTCGGTCCGTTGCTTCGTGCCATCGCCGGGGGAACGGCCACCGGCGGGGCGATCATCGTGGCGATGCTTTCCGCCAGCAATTGTCCGATGCATTGGTGAACGAAATCGTAAGAACGCCGCTTCGCCTCCTCCCGCTCGTCGGCGAAATCGACCCGCTCCTCCTCCACCCAGCGCCGCATGATGTCGTAGCGCGGGAAGTGGAAGACGTCGGAGCCCTGGGCCAGCCACGCGATGTAGGACAGGTAGGGGGCGAAGTCGATCAGCTGCGCCGTGTGCATGCTGTACTGCATGTCCATGATGACGATGTCGGCGCCGCGTCGATGGACCTCGGCGATGCCGGCCTGCAGCGCCGTGCCGAAGCTCTCGGGATCCAGGTTGCGCATGGCGTCGACGGTGCCGGTCTGCCAGACCACCAGCGCCGGGCGCTGATCCTCGACCGCCTGGGCCAGCGGCGCCACCATCGCGGGGGCGGCCTCGCCGGGCAGGCCCAGCACGGCGACCCGCACGGCGCGGCCGGGCAGGCGGCGCTTCAGCTCCTCCTCCAGACGGGCGGGATAGCCGACGACGCCGGGCTTGGGCGCCTGTTTGCCGGAATGCACGATCAGCACCGACAGCGGACGGCCGGCGGCGAGCCGTGCCGTGGCCCGCGGCAGGCTCTCGCCGGAGGAGAAGACGGAGTCCGGAACGGCGCAGGCCGGATCCACCGCCACGGACGACGCGCGGACCGGACCGGCAAAGGTGGAAGCCGCCAGCACCGTGGCCGCGGCCGTCAGCAACCGTCTGAACCCCCGTGCCTTCATACGCCCATATTCCTGCTGGCCGCGACCTTGCCGTGGCGGCGCGCCCGTTCGGCCGACTGGTACCAGATCAGGAAGCGGGCCAGCAGCACCATCGTGGCGATGCCGAGCACGGTAACAAGGAACTGGGCGGAAAGCGAGCCGCTGACATGGACCAGCACGGTCTGGCCGGCGAAGGACAGCAGCACGCCGAGGCAGAACACCTGCAGCGACTGCCGTCCGCAGTCGAGCACCGGGGCGGCCAGCGGCCCGCGCAGCCAGGCCGCGCCGGGCGGCACCAGCCACAGGACCAGATAGGTCAGCGCGAAGAAATGCAGCAGCCGCAGCGGGTCGAGGTCGGTCTTGCTGATCGGGTAGAGGACTTCCGCCACCATGTCCGGGATCAGCGCGTGCAGCGGGGGGAATTTCCAGGACAGGGTCAGGAACAGGCTGGCCAGCAGGATCGCCGCCGCTGCGGCCATCACCGGCAGGCGGAAGCGGGTCAGGGACGCGCGCAACTCCGGCTGATACTGCAGCGCGCCGCCGGCCACGAACAGGAACTGCCAGGTGAAGGGATTGAAGTACCAGACGCCGCCGTCGGGATGGGTGGGCAGGTTCCAGCCCCAGTAACGCGCCGCCAGATAAACCGCGGCCGACCCCGCCAGCACCGCCAGCGGCCGGCGGCGGAGCGCCGGCAGCAGCAGGGGAAAGGCCAGCAGAAGCACGATGTAGAGCGGCAGCACATCCAGGTTGGCCGGCCGGAACTTCAGCAGAAGGGCCTGGGTCAGGGCGGTGACCGGATCCTGGAAATAGCTGGCGATGCCCATCTCCTCCGCGAACAGCGGACTGTCGAAGGCGCGGGCGGTGTAGGCGATCTGTGCGGTGAAGGCGAAGAACAGGACGATGTAGGTGGCGTAGAGCGTCCAGCAGCGGTGAAGCACCTGAGCCGCCGTCATCGGCATGCCCTGCCGTTCCAGCGTCCGGCCATAGACCAGCGCCGCGGTGTAGCCGGAGATAAAGACGAAGATCTCCGTGGCGTCGCTCAGGCCGAAATTGCGCGGCGTCAGCCATGAGATCTGGTTGGCCGGGATGTGGTTCACGAAGATGAACCACAAGGCCAGCCCGCGGAAGAAATCCAGCCGCAGGTCACGCGCCGCGACGGCTTCCGCCCCGCGCTCCGTCACAGTCATGTCCTTCATGGCCTTCCAACCCGCAAGTTCCCGGTCTTCCTCATCAACACTCCAGCCCGGCCGGTGCTCCGCGGCAGGACGATTCCCAGGATCTTCGGCTGTTCCTGCAACAAATGGGGGTGCCTCCGCCGGTTTCGAGTGGGTGGGCGGCGGAACCTGTGCAACTGGCGTCGGAGCGGAGTGGTTGAACGCCCCCCGCGGCTTCGCGTCGCACCGTTAAACCTCTGAAATACGGACGTCAATTCCGCTTCGCGCTTGATCCGGACCGTTGGCTTACTGCATAATCCGGTCAGCGAAAGAAAGCTGGGACGGATCGGCCGAAAGGCCGGCGGCAACCCGGATGGATGGGAGGAAGCGCAGGGGACATGGCGGGACTCCGCGGAAACTGTCGGGCTGCCCATGCGCAGGCGCCCCGGCATCCGCAATGTCCCTCTCCGTGACATCCCGCTCCATGACGCCTCGCGCCCTGCGCCGTCCGGTCTGGCCGCACGTGCATCTGGCCAGGCGTGCTTCCCAGCCAATCCCGCTTTCACCGCTCAGCCGGCGGCATCCGGTCCCCCTCCAGGGGCCGGCACTTCCGGTGTCGGACCGGCTTGATCCGGCCCGGCAACAAGAACGCATAACAACGTATAACAGAGAACGGACAAAGGGAGCTTCTGGATGAAACGTCGTGCATTTCTGACCTCGGCCGGTGTGGGCGTCGCCGCCAGCACGCTTGCCGCCCCCGCCATCGCGCAGTCCTCGCCCGAGATCAAGTGGCGTTGCGCCTCCAGCTTCCCGAAGAGCCTCGACACCATCTATGGCGGTGCGGAGTTCGTGTCCAAGCGCGTGGCCGAACTGACCGACGGCAAGTTCCAGATCCGCGTCTTCGCGGCGGGCGAGATCGTTCCGGCGCTGCAGGTTCTGGATGCGGTCAAGGACAACACCATCGAGTGCGGCCACACCGTCTCCTACTACTATGTCGGCAAGGATCCGACCTTCGCCTTCGACGCGGCGATGCCGTTCGGCCTGAACGCGCGCCAGCAGAACGCCTGGATGACCCATGGCGGCGGCAAGGAGCTGATGGCTGAGTTCTTCGCCGGCCACAACCTCGTCGCCATCGGCGCCGGCAACACCGGCACCCAGATGGGTGGCTGGTTCCGCAAGGAAATCAAGACGGTCGAAGACCTGAAGGGCCTGAAGTTCCGCATCGGCGGCTATGCCGGCACCATCATGGCCCGCCTGGGCGTCGTGCCGCAGCAGATCGGCGGCGGCGACATCTATCCGGCGCTGGAGAAGGGCACCATCGACGGTGCCGAGTTCGTCGGCCCCTACGACGACGAGAAGCTCGGCTTCAACAAGGTCGCCAAGTACTACTATTATCCCGGCTGGTGGGAAGGCGGCCCGCAGGTTTCCATGCTGTTCGGCAAGGAGAAGTTCGATTCGCTGCCGCCGGCCTACAAGGCGGCGCTGCAGGCGGCCTGCGCCGACGCGACGCTGGACATGCTGGGCAAGTACGACGTCCAGAACATGACC
>JBKHVJ010000082.1:0-4934 GCA_046570145.1 Alphaproteobacteria bacterium | reverse complement strand
CGTCGGTCATGGGATCGTCGGACATCGGGGCTCCGGGGCGGCATCGAGGGTGGTTCGCGCGGAGGATGCGGCATCGATGGACTGCACGCAAGGGTTCCGTCTGAAAATGCCGCTTGTCGGACGGAATGGAAAGGGACCGTTTCAGCGCAGGCCGTTTCCTTTACAGCGGCCCGCCGGACTGGGGCCGGTCAGGCTGGGTTGCCTCGGCTCCCGCCCTCCGCAGCCGCAGCCAATCCCCCTTCGCGACAAGACGCCAAACCGGCCTCTCGCCTTGTGCCTTGCGCATGAACCGGCCGGCCGTATGGTGCCTGCAGGGAGCGCTGAACACCGGAACTCCGGCTTTTTGCATCAACCGCCTGACAGCGGTGTTGCCGCAGAGAGGATCTGTTTAAAAGTTCACCAGGAAAACCGCAGGGTCGTAGGAAATTTGGTTGAATAGATCAGTTTAGAAAAGAGGTATTCTGGTTAGAAGTACAGAGCGGAACAAGGGAAAAGTCTTGGCCCGATCTCCGACCGATACTCCCCTGACCAAGGTGCCTAACGAGGTCTGGCAGACCGCGCGTGAGCGTGAACGGATCATCAGAACGCTCGTTCAGCAGCCGGTTCTGTACGGAGCCCGCAGCGAGGCCATGGTTGCCGCGGCCACCGAGCTTGGGGTCACCCTCCAGTAACTTTATCGCCTCGTCAAAGCCTATGCGGCTGATCCGCGAACCCGCTCCTTGCTGCCCAAGATCTCTGGGCCACCAGCAGGGTTGCAGCGCCTGCATCCCCGTGTCGAGACGATCATCGAGGAGGAGATCCAGACCCGCTACATGGATCTGCTCAAGCCGAAGAAATCACTCCTGATGAAGGGCATCCACGCCCGGTGCGCCGCCGAAGGGCTGGGCAAGCCGGCCCGTGATACCGCCTCTCCTATGAAATGACCTTCTGGATCCACGGCTGGTAGCAGAGGGAATTGATGCGGCCGGTTTCGGCGACGAGCGCGTTCCAGGCGTTGCAGCAAGCGTCGATGATGGCGTCTTGATCGGGAAAGGCCCGCAGCGACATCAGCTTTTCGCTGAGGAAGAGCCAGATCCACTCGGCCGGGTTGCACTCGGGGGAATAGGGCGGCAAGGGCACGAGGGTGAGATTGGCGGGCACGACCAGGCTCTTGCTGGCGTGCCAACCGGCGCCGTTGAGGACCATGACGGCATGATCGTCCGGGGCCAGGGTGGCGGCGAAGTCGGCGAGGAGGCGGGTCATGGCGACGATGGGCACCGTCGGCAGGACGAGGGCAAAGCCGTCCCCCGTCTTGGGTTCGACAGCGGCATGGAGGTAAGTCCAGTCGAACCTCCGGTCGCATAGGCCGGGGAGACGCTGGCCCTTCAGCCACCAGCGATGACACAGCCGCCCCTTCTGCCCGAACCGCGCCTCATCTTGGAAAAACACGCGCAGGCGCTTGCCCGGGTGTGCCTCGGCGGCCGCCGTCAGGGCGCGGCGAAGCCCCCTTTTTTGAAGCGCTCCTGCGCTTTGCTCTCGGTTTTCGGGTGAACGGGCCGGGCCTTCTGGCGCGAGAGGCCCAGCCGCCGCAATGTCCGCCCGACGCTGTGCGGATGGAAGGTTTTGCCGAACTTGGCGGCGATCCACACCGCCAGGGCCTCGCAGGTCCAGGTGCAGACCCCATCCACGGTGGGGTCCGGTCCTTTGAAGACCGCGGCCGCCAAGGCCGCCTGCTCCGCGTCGGTCAGCCACTCCGCCCGGTGCCCCTTGGGCCGGTTGAACAGGCCCGCAACCCCGTCCGCGTTGTAGCGCCGCACCGCGTCCCGCAGCGCCTGCCGCTCCATCCCAGCCAAGCGTGCGGCCTCCGCACGGTCCAGCCCATCCAAGGCGTTGGCGATGGCATACGCCCGCGCCGCCGCCCGACCGTTACCGCACCGCCGTGCCCGGAGCCGCAGGTCCGCCCCCGTCATCTCGTCCGCGATCGTCAGGCTTGCCGACATGGTCACCCCCACTCCCGGTGGAGCTTCAGTGAATCATGCGCGCTATAATTTTGGAATCCCCTACCGCCCGAGAGTCAGTTCAGGCGTGAGCTGGTATTACGGACCTGCATCGCCCCGATGCCAGCCTGAACTTGACGGTGCCATTCAAAAAGGTGGATGGGCCGTCCACCACATCAGCTCACTCGCTAGCCCGGTTTACGCACCAGGGTCGCGATCAAGGAGAGGGCAATGTCCCACTCGGTATCGCTGCGGGCCGAACCCTTATAAATACGGATGCCATTGCTCGGCTTGGTCTTCCCGATCATGAAGACATCCGACGACACCACGCCGATGCCCCGCTCGTAGAGCATTTCGGCAATGGCCGTGGAGTCTTGGGTCGAATCGAGATCCAGCCAGAGGAACAGGCTTTCCGGATCACTCTTCGCTAGGGCGCCGCCGAAATGGGTCAGCGCCAGGCTGTGGCGCGTCGTCAGCTGTTGACGCAGCGTGTCGACGAATTCCAGGTGCTTCTTCTGCTCCAGCATGCTCTGCACCAGCGTGAGCGAGATGACGTCGGTCATCCAGATGCTGCCGCGAAGCGACGACGCGATCGCCGCTCCGAAACGTTCCGGGAAAGCCACGAACCCGCAGCGGTTGCCGGGCGCAATCACCTTGGACAGCGACGAGATGTGGAAACACCCTTCCGGATAGAGCGACCACAGGCTGGGAAGCCGATTCGACGCCAGCGGCCGGAACAGGTCGTCCTCGACGATCAGCAGGGAGTTACGGCGCGCGATGTCGACAATGGCCTGACGCCGTTCCAAAGGCATGGTGACGGTCGTCGGGTTGGCCAGCGTCGGCACCAGGAAGATGGCTTTGACCCGCGGGTCGCCGACCAGCCGGGCAAGGCTGTCGGGGATCATCCCTTGATCGTCCGTGTCGACCGGGATCAAGCCCAGGCCAAGCACCTGCGCGGCGGCCTTCACGCCCTGATAGACCAGACGCGGCACCAGGATCGAATCCCCGGCGGTCAGCACGCTGGCCAGCACCACCAGGATGGCATGCTGGGCGCCAGCGGTCACCGCGACCTGATTGGGCGTGGCGCTGACCCCCCAGGACAGCAGCCACTCCACCGCCAGACGGCGGTTGTGGTTGCTGCCGAAGGCCGAATGATACTCCTGCAGGCGCGCCAGATCGTCCGGGTGGCTGGCGATCTTGCGCAACAGGCTGCCTGTGAACTCTTGATAACCCGGCACGCTCAGCTTGTGGACCGACAGATCGATGGCCGGCGGCAGGCGCGGCTGATCGTAGGACGGGGCGGCGTGGTTCAAATCCCGCCCGCGCACCGCCGTGCCCCGCCCCGCCTCCGCCGAGATCACACCGCGCTTCTTCAACAGGTTGAAGGCCTTGGTGATAGTCGTCAGGTTGACATCCAGGGAACGCGCCAGTTCGCGGTGCGACGGCAGCGGCTGTCCGGGCGACAGTTGCCCGCTGGCGACTTGTGCCGTCAGGGCGGTGGCGATGCGCACGTAGATCGGGCTGTCGCGGTCGAGTTCGGCCATCGTGGCCTTCAGCGTTGCGAGAGCGCGCGCATCGGTGCCGCTCCGCCGGTCGCGGCTGCTCAGTGCCATTGTCCGTCCCATGATGGCCTATCGCCCCCCTGTCGTCTGAGCCCAGGGGCGTTGATGTTCGAGCTTCACCATACATTGCCGGGTGCAGACGCTTCAAGTGTATGGCTATGTCGGCAATTTTTTGTAATGCGGACATTGACTGTACGCCGTACAGTATGACACGCTTACATACGGCTGTAGGACAGCCTCTCATATTGGATGCTCATCAAGGAGGGTGATATGCGTTTCTGCAAATCGGCATGCACTGCGCTTTTGGCGGCTGGCATGGCCTTGTCCGCCCTTCCGGCCGCGGCGGAAACCACCCTCCGGCTGCATTCGGTCTGGGTCGAAAGCCGTCCGGTCGCCGAATACCTGAATTACTTCTCAAAGAAGGTGACCGAGCACTCCAAGGGCGACCTGAAGATCCAGGTGTTCCATGGCGGGTCCCTGGGCATCAAGGATGCCGACATTCTGCGCGTTCTGCCGTCGGGCGCGGTGGACATGTCGGCGCTGTATCCCGAGTATGTGGCGCGCGACGAGCCGGAACTGGCTGTCGCCTACGTCCAGGGCTCCATCGAGGCGGTGGACGACCAGCTCAAGGCCGTGCCGGCCATCCAGGCCATCTATGCACCGGTGTTCGAGAAGTGGGGCATCACCACGCTGGGCGCCGTTCAGGTTCCCGAGCGCGGCGTCCATGTCTTCTGCAAGACACCGGTCCGCAGCCTTGAGGATCTGAAATCCAAGAAGATCCGCGTCTGGGGCCGCCATCAGGTCGAAACCTTCAAGAAGCTGGGCATCGCCGCGCAGATCATTGGGCAGAACGACATGTACGTCGCCCTGCAGACCGGCGTCGTCGATTGCGCCACCTACATGGGCAGCATCGCCACCACCATCTCGCTCCAGGAGGTGACGCCCTACGCCGCCTATCTGCAGCCGCACGCCGGGGTGCCGATCAACCTGCTGATCTCGACCAAGCGCTTCCAGTCCCTGTCGCCTGTCCAGCAGGAGGCGCTGCGCGCCGCCGCCGCCGACGTGCTGGCCTACACCAACGACGAATTCACCAAGGGCGAGCGGGAAGAGGCCGGGCTGAAGAAGCTGGCCGACGCTGGCGGCAAGATGCTGGAGCCCTTCTCCGACGCCGACCAGGCGGCCTTCATCACGGCCGCGCGCTCGACCTGGAAGGAGATGTCCGAACAGGTCGGGCCGAAGGCCGTCGCCAACATGAACGCCATCCTCGACGCCGTGAAGTAGCCGGTCGGCACGCCGCCGACTGGTCGGCGGCGTGCCGCACATGGACAAGAGGGGAATGGCATGGACAATTCCATATCGAATTTGTTGAAGAACATCGGAGCTGGCATCATCGCCT
>JBKHVJ010000081.1:0-7613 GCA_046570145.1 Alphaproteobacteria bacterium | reverse complement strand
ACCTGAGCCCGCCGGCATCCTGCAAGCAGACGGACGCGGCGACCAGCTCGCTGGCGCCGCTGATCACGCAGGCTGACCGAGCTTGAACTCCTAACCCGGCTGTCTCATTCGCGTTGACACGTACCGCACCGTCGGGTCTGTGACGTCGCCGCGGCGCAGGGATGGCGCGCGCCGTCCTACGGCACGGTCCACGCCATCCTCGCGAGCCTGGACCCGGCGATGGTGACGCTCGCGCTGGACGGACCAGCCGCCTACTGCGACCGTTACGAGCTGATCCATCGGCACCGTGCCGAGACGCCCAACGCGCTCTGGCAAGCCGACCACACGCTGCTCGACGTTCTCGTCCTCGACGAGGGCGGGAAGCCGGCGCGGCCGTGGCTCACCACCGTAATCGACGACCGCTCCCGCGCGGTCGCCGGGTACCTGGTGTTCCTCGGCGCGCCTTGCGTGCTCAACACGTGCCTTGCGCTCCGTCAGGCAATCTGGCGCAAGGCCGACCCCGCCTGGCCGGTCTGCGGCGTGCCGGACGTCCTCTACGTCGACCACGGAAGCGATTTCACCAGCCGGCACCTTGACCGGGTGGCGGCGGACCTGCGGTTCCGGGTCGTCTACTCCGCCGTCGGCCGCCCGCAGGGTCGGGGCAAGGTCGAGCGCCTGTTCGGCACCATCAACGCCGAGCTGTTGCCCGAGTTGCCTGGGCACCTTGTCAAGGGGAAGCCCGCCTCGACCCCGACGCTGTCGCTGGCGCGGCTCGACCGCGAGGTCGGCGCCTTTATCGCCGGCACCTATCATACCCGGATTCACGGCGAGATCGGCGAGACGCCCCTCGACGCGTGGCGCGGCGAGGGCTTCCTGCCCTGCCTTCCCGACAGCCTCGAGGATCTTGACCTCCTGCTGATCCTGCATGCTGAGCCGCGCCGCGTACGGCGCGACGGCGTCCGCTTCCAAGGACTGCGCTACGTCGCCCCGACGCTCGCAGGCTTCGTCGGCGAGGCGGTTACCGTCCGCTACGATCCACGCGACCTGTCCGAAGTCCGGCTCTTCCACCGCAACGCCTTCCTCTGCCGCGCGGTGAGCGAGGAACACGCTGGGGAGGTGGTGACGCTCAAGGACATCCAGGCGGCGCGACGTGCCCATCGCCGGTCCTTGCGTACGGCGATCAACGAACGTGTGGCAAAGGTCGCCGATTTCCTGCCCCGCCACGACCAGCCGTCGAAGCAAGCCCCGCCTCCGCGACCGGCGGCGTCATCGGCCCGGCCACGGCTGCGTGTCTACGAGGAGGATGATCCGTGACCGACGGCGAGCGGGAGGGTGCGTTCATCGCGACGAAGGAACACCGGCGCTTTTCCGAGTTCGCCGATGCCGTGCGCAAGCACCGCTACATCGGCCTCTGCTTCGGCCCTGCCGGCGTCGGCAAGACCTTGTCGGCGCGGCGCTACGCGAAGTGGGACGTTGCCGAGCCTCTGCTTATTGAATGGGGACCACGCCAACCCTCCGATGCGAAGGTGTACGCAGCGATCGCCGACACCCGAACTATTTTCTACACGCCCACGGTCTGCTGCCCGTTCCGCGAGTTGCGCGACGGCATTGCCAAGCTGATCTCGCGTGCGGGCGTCTGCATTGACGAACATCTGCATCGCGATGACCTCGTCCGCACGGGAGCCCAGGCCAATCCCGCCGAGCTGCTCATTGTCGATGAGGCCGAGCGGCTCTCGACCGCCGCAGTCGAGCACCTGCGCGACATCTTCGACAGAACAGGCATGGGTGTGATCCTCATCGGCATGCCGGGCATCGAAAAGCGCCTGTCGCGCTACCCGCAGCTCTACAGCCGTGTCGGCTTTGCTCACCACTACCGTCCTTTGCAGGGCGACGAACTCACCTTTGTGCTCACCCGCCACTGGCGGCAGCTCGGACTTGCCCTCGACGAGGCCGACTTCACCGATGCCCAGGCGATGGCCTCGATCGCGCGGATCACGGGCGGTAACTTCCGCCTGCTCCACCGCTTGTTCGTCCAGATCGGGCGAATCCTGAAGATCAACGGCCTGTCGGTGATCACCGACGATGTGGTCGAGGCGGCGCGGAGTACACTCGTCATCGGCGCCACATAGCGCTGGAGAAAGACCGCCACTTATCGTCGAAGGTCACACGCCCGCGACGACGAAGGCGGAGTAAAGCAAACGGTCGTTTATCTGCCCAAGAGGTCCCGCCGTGTCTTAGCGATGCACGTCGCGAACTACACAATGAGCGTTTAGGGACGACGACCAATCGCGCTCGCGCTTAAGTTCGCTACTTTTGAGCCAGATTCGAATCCGAGCCATGCGAAATTAGTTCGGGATTGTTCACGACTGAGGAAACAGTCGGGAAACACCCCCTAACCCGCCCCGAAATATTACGAAGTGTTACAAGTGGCCTCTGCGGCGAAACCCTGGCTGCCAACCGCTGTTCCTGGACTGTCACTCGGATCCGAAAGGACATCGGCTATGGACATGCAGGAGTGCATTCAGAACTGTATCGACTGCCATCGCACCTGCCTCGAAACCACTGCCTGTTGCCTCCAGCAGGGCGGCACGCACGCCGATGCGTCGCATATCAGATTGCTTCTGGACTGTACCGAGGTCTGCCAAACGAGTGCCGATTTCATGATCCGCGGTTCGTCCTTCCACGCGAAGACCTGTGGGGTCTGCGCGATCATATGCGAGGTTTGCGCCCGAGATTGCAAAGACAGGGGTGACGACGCCCAGATGAAGCGGTGCGCCGAGGCCTGTCGCAGGTGCGCGGAGTCCTGCCGCCAGATGGCGGCCTGACTGGGTACGGCCGCCGAGCCCTGATCGGCCAATTCCGGGTCGGTGCTCGCCTCACCGGTGGTTACGAGCAGTGCCGATCCAGGTCAGACTCTGAACCTCCAAGTCCTTTACCCTCGGTCGCCCTCAAGCGCCGTGAGTTGGATATTGACCTTCCAGCGATAGGAAGCCGGAGACTGGGGGTATCCGCTAACCAGGAGGACACCATGCTGAAGTTCAAAGTCGATGGAATGACCTGCGGTCACTGCGCCCAGACCGTCACGAAAGCTGTGGAGGCTCTGCCACGGGTCGAACGAGCGGTCGTGGACCTGAAGGCCGGTGAGGTGACCGTCCAGGGCGACGCCGACGAAGGCGCCGTCAGGCAGGCCATCGAGGACGCCGGTTACGACGTCCGCAACGCCGCGTGATACCGAGGACCGGGAGCGGCCAGGAAGCTGCTCCCGGGACCGTCGCCGATCACCGGGATCTCACTGGAACTATATCCACCCTTGGAAAGGAGAGGACGATGATGTTTGGTCACGGTTTGCGCGCCAGTTCGCTGGCTGCCCTGATGCTTGGGCTCGCCGCCTGCGCCGGTGGCACCGGGGAGGCGTCCAGGACGACCACGTCGGGACGCCAGGGAGGCATGACGAGTCAGTCGGGCATGAACCATTCTGGGATGGGCCAGATGGACCACGCCCAGATGATGCAGCACTGCCGGGACATGATGCAGGGCAGCAGTGGTTCGATGGCCTCGGGAAACATGGGTCAGATGGACCACGCCCAGATGATGCAGCACTGCCAGGCCATGATGGGCCAGACGAACCAGAGCGGTGCGCCGGCGAGAAGGTAGCATCGCCCGCTACGATCTTGCGGTTCGGGCGCCACATGCTTCCGGTGATGCGGAAGCAATCTGTGGAGTTCTCGGCTGAACCCATGCAGACGGACGTGCCGAATCCGCCGCTGCCGATTTCCCCCTTGACCTTCCAATCACTGGAAGGACCATCTCCATGGTCAGCTAAGGATGAAGGAGCCAACCATGGCTGATGCAGCTGCAAGAGAATGGACGGGACCGCAGGAGTTGGCCGCGTTGGAGATCGACATCACCGTCGGCGGGATGACCTGTGCGTCCTGCGTTGCCCGGGTCGAGAGGGCCATCCGCAAGGTGCCGGGCGTAGCGGACGTATCGGTGAACCTGGCAACAGAGAAGGCTCGCATCTCCTTCGCCGATTCAGTTCCGAACACCCTGGGCGTTGTCGAGGCGATCGAGAAGGCGGGCTACGAACCCGCCACCACTGAGTTTGACCTCCGCGTCGAGGGTATGACCTGCGCGTCCTGCGTTGGTCGGGTCGAGAAGGCGCTGAGGAAGGTGCCCGGTGTCTCCGATGCGGCCGTGAACCTCGCGACTGAGCGTGCCCATGTCACCGGTCATGGCATCGACTCCTCGACCCTGGCGGCTGCCATCGAAAAGGCGGGTTACCAAGCCAGACCCGTCACCGAGGGCGCCACCACGGCGCCGGACGAGGCGCAAGACCGCAGCCGCAAAGAGCTCCGGCACGTCTTCATCGGCGCGGTGCTGTCGCTGCCGCTGGTGGTCGGTATGGTCGGCCACCTGCTTGGCTACGATGTCATGCCGCCAGGCTGGCTCCAGTTCCTGCTGGCAACTCCGGTGCAGTTCTGGCTTGGATGGCGTTTCTACAGGGCCGCCTACAGAGCCGTCCGGTCAGGCGCCGGGAATATGGACCTCCTGGTCGCCATTGGCACGACGGCGGCATGGGGCCTTAGCGTCTACATGCTCCTGACCGCGCATCCGGGGCATGGAATGCCGCACCTCTACTTCGAGGGCTCGGCGGTCCTGATCACCTTTGTGCTGCTTGGGAAATGGCTGGAAACCCGTGCCAAGGGCCAGACCGCGGTCGCCATCCGTGCCCTGATGAGCCTGCGGCCGGATACCGCCCGCGTTCGTCGCGCCGCCGCCGAGATCGAGGTGCCGGTTGGCCAAGTGAGGCGGGGCGACCTCGTGGTTGTGCGGCCCGGCGAGCGCATACCGGTCGATGGCCGGGTTGTCGAGGGCACTGGCAGTGTCGACGAGAGCATGCTGACGGGCGAGCCGCTGCCGGTTGAGAAGGCCGCAGGGGCCAAGGTCACCGGAGGCTCCATCAATGTCGACGCCCTGCTGGTGGTCGAGACGACCGCCGTCGGTGCGGAGACCATGCTGGCGAAAATCGTCCGGATGGTGGAGGGCGCGCAAGCATCGAAGGCCCCCATCCAGCGTACCGTTGACCGCGTCAGCGCCATCTTCGTGCCGGTGGTCCTGCTCATCGCCATTGTTACATTCGTGGCTTGGTGGGGCCTCACCGGCAACGTGGAGGCAGCCATCGTGACGGCTGTCTCCGTCCTGGTCATTGCCTGCCCCTGCGCGCTCGGCCTGGCCACGCCGACCTCGATCATGGTCGGCACCGGTGCGGCCGCGCGGCATGGCATCCTCATCAAGGACGCCGAGGCGCTCGAGCGGGCGCACGCCGTCACGACCGTGGCCTTCGACAAGACCGGGACGCTGACCGAGGGCAAGCCGATGGTGACAAACGTGTCCCCGGCAGCCGATCAACTCCGCACAGAGGTTCTGCGTTTGGCGGCTACCCTACAGCAGGGCAGTGAGCATCCGCTCGCCCAGGCCATGCGCGAGCGTGCCAGCGTGGAAGGCATCACGGCTGCGGCCTTGAGTGATTTCAAGGCGCTCCCAGGGCGCGGGATTTCCGGCATCGTGGAGGGCCGGACTCTTCAACTCGGCTCAAGAAGGCTGGCTGCGGAGAATGGTCATGCCGAACATGCCCTGGAGGTCTCTGCTGCCGACTGGGAGAAGTCTGGGCAGACGGTCTCCTGGCTGTTCGAGTTGGCGCCGGAGCGGCGTGTGCTGGGCATCGTGGGGTTCGGTGACACGGTGAAAGAGGCGGCTCGCAAGGCTGTCCAGAAGCTGCACGAGCAAGGCATTGAGGCCGTCATGGTCACCGGCGACAGCAAAGGCGCCGCCAATGCCGTCGCCCGGGAGCTTGGCATCGACCGGGTGTTCGCCGAGGTGCTGCCCGGAGACAAGGCGGAGGTCGTGGCGATCCTGAAGCGCGAGGGCAAGGTTGTGGCCATGGTTGGCGACGGCATCAACGATGCACCGGCCCTGGCCTCGGCCCATGTCGGCATCGCCATGGGCACCGGCACGGATGTGGCCATGGCGACGGCCGGGGTGACCCTGATGCGCGGTAACCCGGTTCTGGTCGGCGGGGCCGTGGACGTCTCCCGGCGGACCTATGCCAAGATCAAGCAGGGCCTGTTCTGGGCCTTCGCCTACAACGTCATCGGCATCCCGCTCGCCGCCCTCGGGTACCTGAGCCCTGTGCTGGCGGGGGCCGCCATGGCGCTGAGCTCCGTTAGCGTTGTCTTGAATGCGCTTACGCTCCGCGGCTGGAAGCCCAGGGGCATCTGAGGAGAACGCCATGAACATCGGTCAGGCTTCCAAGGCGTCTGGCGTCGGCGCCAAGCTCATCCGGTACTACGAGTCCATCGGCCTCATCCCGGAGGCGGGCCGCACCGCCTCGGGCTACCGGGTTTACACGGCGCAGGAGGTGAATGTCCTGCGGTTCATCAAGCGGGCCCGTACGCTCGGCTTCTCCATTGAACGCATCCAGCACCTCGTTGGCTTGTGGGGGGACAAGGAGCGCGCAAGCTCCGAGGTGAAGCGGATCGCCCTGGATCACGTCGCCGAGTTGGAGGCGAAGATCGCCGAGATGCGGGCGATGGCGGACACGCTTCACGAGCTTGCCGAGGCGTGCCATGGCGACCAGCGGCCGGATTGCCCCATTCTGCGCGACTTGGAAAAGTCCGGCCTTGCCTGCAGCGGTGTCCAGCGCACCCTCGAGCCGGCAGCGGATGGTGGCTGACCCCTGCTGAATTCGCGGCAACAATACCCGGACGGCCCAGTTAACCGTTCTACGGCAGCCTAACTGCGCGATGTCCGGCTGCCCTGACAAGGAGGACATTTCCATGTTGTCGAACACTTCGCTCCGCATTGCCGTTCCGTTGGCGACGGCAATTCTCCTCGCGGCTGGCCCGTCCCTCGGGCAGAAGTCTTAGCAGGTCGCGGAAAAACGAACATATTTCGGCTTTTTTCCTCCGCCGAGGCTTGAAAATGGCGTTTCCACCGCCCGTTTTTATCAGAATGGAGCGCCTTTTCGCGCTCCGAGGCGCCCAGAGCCGCCGTTCAGGCGGACTCCGGGCGTGATTATGCCGCCGCCAGCAGCTTGGGCAGGCGGATCAGGTTGTAGGCGGTGGCGGTCAGGGTGAACATCCAACCGACGCGGGCCGTGCCGCGATGACGCGTTTTGCGCAAGCCAGCTCCCTTGATCCAGCCGAACACCTCCTCGATCCGTTTGCGGATTCTTAGGCTGACGGCGTAACCGGGGTGGCGGGTGGTCCGGCCGTCGATCGCCGAGCGGCGGTTGCTCGTGTTCTGCGCGACATGCGCAGCGGCGCCCAACTCGCGCATGTTCGCCGCGAAATCCTTGGTGTCGTAAGCCTTGTCGGCGCCCACCGTGATGCGGTGACGGCCGGGGATCGCCTCGACCATGGAAACCGCCGCCTCGCGTTCGGCCAAGCCGGTGGCTGCCGTCAGCCGGACATTCACCACCAGGGCGTGACGGTTCTCCATCAACGCATGGCCCATGAAGGCCAGCTTCGCCGGCTGCCCGTTGCCCTTGCGGTACAGCCGCGCCTCGGGATCGCTGGTCGAGGCATGGGTCTCGTTGGACCGCTTCTCACCATGGAAGTCGCGGTCGCCGTTGC
>JBKHVJ010000080.1:0-9621 GCA_046570145.1 Alphaproteobacteria bacterium | reverse complement strand
CACGCGCCCGACCTTCTCGGTCAGCAGGCGGGCCCGCGACTTGCCGAAGCCCATCGCCTTGCCGCCGCCGGACTGCATCTGGCGCATGAAGAAGATCCAGACGCCGATCAGCAGCAGCATCGGGAACCAGGACAGCAGCACCGAGAACAGCGACGGAACGTTGCTGTCGTCGGGGACCGCGTTGATCCGGACGTTCTTGTTGGTCAGGCGCTCCACCAGACCCGCTTCGGGCGGGACATAGGTGCTGAAGGAGCGGCCGTCCGAGAAATGGCCCGAAACCTGGTTGCCCTTGATCGTCACGTCGGCGACCTGGCCCCGGTCCACTTCGGCGAGAAGCTCGCTGAACGGAACGGTCGTTTGCGGGCTGCGGGTGGAGGAACTCTGGAACAGATTGAACAGGGCCACGAGCAGCAGCCCTATGATGATCCAGAGCGCGAGGTTCTTGCCGAAATTGTTCACGTCACACGCCTTTCTGCGAACCCATCGCCATGCGGTGCGCCGACAAGGCCGCACCCCGGTCTCCTACGGGCACGTTCCCTGATTAAATAATGCCGCGCCGGTCCGAAACAACCGTAAAAGCTGGTCTTCCCAACGGCGAAATCGGACGGAAGATCGCGCAGTCCATCCGAGCCTGTCCATCCGCGTCGAACCCGTATGCGCCACCGATCATCGGGATGGCAAGCATTTCCGTTCCCAACCAAAGGCTTGGCAGCGATTCGCGCACCGGAACCGGCAGGTCGGGCAGTCTCGAATGCCCACGCCGCTCCGCCCATTCGCGCCAGCCTGCGGCGCCAAGCGCCGCGACCTCGACGGGCCGCCCCCACCGGTTGGACACCCGCAGGTCGAAGCGCCCATCCCACAGGACGCGACAGCCAGGCGGAGCCAGCAGACGCTCCACCGCGGCCGGTTCGCGCGCGACCATGACGACCCCGCGGCGCATCCGCACCACACAGCCGCCCAAGGTCCCGCCCTGCCCGTCGGCCAGCGAGCCGAGGAGCCGCCCCAGCGCCTCGTCCCGCACCGGGCCGGGTCCGCCGACCGCCGCCAGCGCCTGCGCCAGCGCCCGCAGCGCGATCTCTTCCGGCGCGGCCAGCAGAGGGGCCGGTTCCAACGTGACCCAGCCTTCTGGATGGATGGTCGCGGTCTGCGCCAGCAATTGGGCGGTTGCCTGCTCCAGCGCGGCGCGGGCACGACCGGCCCGGCGGGCGACCTCGCACAGCCGGTCGCCGTCCAGCCCCTCCCCGCCCAGCAGATGGCGGGCGGCACGCAGCCGGGCACGGGCGAAGCGCGGGTTGTGGTTGGAGGGATCCTCGACCCACTCCAGTCCAGCGGCGCGGCAGGTCGCCAGCAGCCGGTCATGGGAAAAGTCCAGAAGCGGACGGATCACCCGAACGGCGCCATCGGCGCGCACAGCCGCCATTCCCGCCAGGCCGTCGGTTCCGGAGCCGCGGGCCAGCCGCAGCAACACCGTCTCCGCCTGATCGTCGCGGTGGTGGGCGAGCGCCAGATGAAGAATGCCGGCCTCGACGCAGGCGCCGGCCAGCAGGCGGCGGCGCGCCGCCCGCGCCGCCGCCTGCAGCCCGGCGACCGGCTTGTCCCCCTCCCAGCGTAGAATGCGGTGAGGAATGCCGAGGCGGGCCATCGCCTGCCCGACAGCCGCCGCCTCGTCGGCGGACTCGGCGCGCAACCCATGATCGACGGTGAGCGCCAGCAGGCTGCCGCCCCGCTCTGCGACCCAATGCCGCAACAGCAGGACCAGCGCCAGACTGTCGCCGCCGCCGGACAGGCCGACCGCCACGGCGGGCGCCGGTTCGAAACCGTCCAGCGCCTCCATCGCGCGGGCGAACTCCCCCGGCGTCACCGGGGCGGCGTCGCCCAGCCCGGAGTCGTGGTCGGCCATCAGGCCGGGCAATTGATGCGCTTGCGCTCCGTGTCGGCGCGGCGCTTCACGCTGGCCGAGGCTTCGGGGAACTTGGTCAGCAACTGGCTGAAGGCGGTGCAGGCATCCGACTTCTTGTTCATCTGCTGCAGCGTCATGCCAAGCTTCAGCAGGCTGTCGGCCGCCTTCGGGTTGTTGCGGTGCTTGGACAGCACTTCCGCGAAGGCCTGTGCCGCTTCCGGATACTTGTTGCGGACGTAGTAGCTCTCGCCCAGCCAGTATTGGGCGTTGCCGGCATAGGCATGGCTCTTGTTCTTGACGATGAACTCCTGTAGCGCCTTCTCCGCCCGGTCGTAGTCGGAATTGCGCAGCAGTTCGAACGCCTGCTCATACTGCTTTTCCGGCGACAGCCCGGCGGTGGACGGCGGGTTGGCGGCTGCGGTCTGCGCCGGCTTGTCGACGGACTTCTTGTCGTCCGCCTTCGCGGCGGCCTTGGGCGGAGCGGCATCGGACATCGCCCCTCCCATGGCGCCACCCATCGCACCCCCCATGGCGCTGCCGCCCTTCTCCAGGTCCCTCAGGCGGAAATCGATATCGCCGTTGACCTTCTCCAGGCGCTCGCGCAGCTGGGAGATCTGGTAGGTCGACTCCTCGTACTTGCCGGTCAGCTCCTGCATCGAGCGTTCCAGGTTCTGCAGCCGGATCTCGAAATCCGCCGCGACGGAGGGCGACAGCTGCGCCACCTCCACCGGCCCGCCCAGCGCCGCGACCTGCGTTTCCAGCGATTGCAGCCGCTCGACCTGCCCCTTGGACTGGGCCAGTGCGGGGCTTGCCGCGAGCATGCCACCCAGCAGCAGGGCGGCGACGGGACGGATGTGGGTCATGCGCGTGGGATCCTGAGGAGATCTGAGGCCGGAGGGCGGAAGCACCCGCGGCGACCATGGCAAACGAAAAAGGCGACGCAATGGCCGCTGTTTAGCAGAAGTTTCGCAGCGGCGCAAAGAACCGCCGCAGCCATATGCCCGTGCCGGACCTCTCTGCCGCCAAAAGAAAAGGCGCCGCACCGGTTGCCCGGCGGCGGCGCCTTGTCTCCATTCCCCGTCAGGCAGGGACCGGCGTCATCAGTTGACGACGGTCACGCCACGGCGGTTCTGCGACCAGGCGGCCTCGTTCGAGCCAACCACCGCCGGACGCTCCTTGCCGTAGGACACGACATTGACGCGGTTCGGGGTGATGCCCTTGGCGGCCAGGTAGTTCTTCACCGAGTTGGCGCGGCGCTCACCGAGAGCCAGGTTGTACTCGCGGGTGCCGCGCTCGTCGGCATGACCCTCGACGGTGACGGTCACCGAGCCGTAGGTCTGCAGCCACTTGGCCTGGCGGTCCAGGGTGGCGCGAGCCTCCGGCGACAGGTCGTAACGGTCGAGGCCGAAGAAGACGCGGTCGCCGACGTTGACGACGAAATCTTCCGCCGAGCCCGGACGGACCGACGACTGCTGGGCACCGGTGTTCGCGCCGTTGGCGGCGTCGTTCGGAGTGGATTCGCAAGCGGCGAGCAGAGCGACCGCGGCGAGAGCGAGGAACTTCATACGCATGTTCAGGGACCCCTTGAACGAAACTTGTTGAGTGGTCGGACAATTATCAGCGCGAGAGCCGCTTCTTTCCGTCAAGCCCCGACGAAAAGACGACGTCCAACCCAAGTCTTGAGCATTGCTCTCGCGTGGCCGCAAAATAGGGCTACTCCACTAGGGAATCAAGGGCGACCACGCGGGGTCCGACGCGTCGACCGGGCTGCTGACGCGGCGCTCGTTGGCGCCGGTGATGTCGATGCTGTACAGCTTGGCATTGCGGCCGCGACCGTCACCCGACGGCAAGTCCTTGAAGAACATGAGAACACGGCCGTTCGGCGCCCAGGTCGGACCTTCGACGTGGAACGCTTCGGTCAGGATTCGTTCTCCCGTCCCATCCGGACGGATTACACCGATTGCAAAGCTGCTACCACGCTGGCGCGTGAATGCGATCAGGTCGCCGCGCGGCGACCACACCGGCGTCCCGTAACGGCCCTCGCCGAAGGTCAGCCGCTTCACGCCCGACCCGTCGGCGCCCATGGTGTAGAGCTGCTGCGTGCCGCCGCGGTCCGATTCGAAGACGATGCGCTGGCCGTCCGGCGAATAGCTGGGACCGGTGTCGATGCCCGGCGCGTCGGTCAGCTGGGTCTGGCGGCGGGTGCGCAGGTCCAGCGTGTAGATGTCGGTGTTGCCGTTCTGGGCCATCGACATGATGACCTTGTTGCCGTCCGGCGAGAAGCGCGGGGCGAAGGTCATGCCGGGGAAGTCGCCCAGGACCTCCTGGCGGCCGGTGTCGATGTTGAACAGGTACACGCGCGGCTTCTTGTTGAAGTACGACATGTAGGTGATTTCCTGCGACGTCGGCGAGAAGCGCGGCGTCAGGACGAGCGTCTGCCCGTCGGTCAGGAACTGATGGTTGGCGCTGTCCTGGTCCATGATGGCCAGCTGCTTCTTGCGCGCATTCGCCGGGCCGGATTCGGCGACATAGACGATGCGCGTGTCGAAATAGCCGTCCTCGCCGGTCAGCCGCTTATAGATGGCGTCGGCCACGATGTGGGCGATGCGGCGCCATTCCTGCGGCGAGGCGCTGTAGCTCAGCCCCTGCATGTATTGGCCGGCGGCGACGTCCCACAGGCGGAAATCGACCTTCATGCGGCCGTCGGCACCGGTGGTGGTGTTGCCGGCGACCAGCGCCTGTGCGCCCAGCGCCTTCCAGTCCTGGTAGCGCGGTTCGCCGGTGCGCAGCTGGTCCGGGGTCTGCAGGAAGCCGCGCGGGTCCAGCGGCTTGAACAGGCCGGAGCGCTCCAGGTCGTCGGAGATGACCTTGGAGATGTCGGCGCCCATCTGCGCATCGCGCCCGCCCGCACCGGCGAAGCTGGTGATCGCGATGGGCAGCGGTTCGGACACGCCCCGCGTGATGTCGATGCGCAACTCGGCGCGCGCCTCCTGCGGAGCGGCAACGCCGAGGGAGAGGAGAAGCGCGCCGGTGGCCCCGGCCAGCTTCAACAGAAGCCTCGTCTTCGTCGTCATGGTCAGAACATGTCCCTCGGGTCGAAATTGAACACGATGAAGCGCCAGTCTTCATAAGTCTGCGGCGTGAACTCGCTGGCCAGCAGTTCCAGGGGGCTGGACCGCTTGACCGCGCGCACCGCCGCGTCGGCCGACGCCCGGAAGGCGGCGTCCGACCTATAGCGCGACTCATACTTCTGGTCGATCCAGGCGCGAACCACGGTGTGGTCGCGGCCGACCTCGACGTGGATCTCGATCTGCATCGACCCGGCGTCCTTGCGGCCGCTGTCGAAATTCCAGTTCTTGCTCAGCTGCCCGCGGATGGCATCCAGCGCGCGGCCCGACGGCTTGAACGGCTTGTCGGGGCCGTTCGTCGCCTTCGCCGCCCCGGCCGGAGCCGCCGATGCGGTCTTCTGGCTGGGCTTGGCGTCGCTGTTGGAGCTGGCCGATGCCTTGCCGTCCGCCTTCGGGTTGTCCGACGGCTTGATCTTCCCGACATTCGACAGCAGGTCGGACAGCGGGTCGGTCTTGGCCGACGGCTTCTCCGGCTGCTTGGCGGGAGCGTCCGTCTTCTTCGGATCGGCCTTGGCGGCCTCCTTCGGCGGCTCGGCCTTCGCAACCTCCTTCGGAGGCTCCTTGGGCGGCTCCGGCTTTTTCGGCTCGGCCTTCGGCGGTTCCGGTTTGGGCGGTTCCGGCTTCGGGGGCTCGGGCTTCTTCGGTTCCGGCTTGGGAGGCTCGGGCTTCGGCGGCTCCGGTTTCGGAGGCTCGGGCTTCGGCGGCTCCGGCGGCTTGGGAGTCGGTGACGGCGCCGGATCCGGGGGCGGAGGAGGCGGGGGTGGCGGCGGAGGCGGAGGCGGCGTCGGGGCCGGCTTGGGCGGCGGCGTCGGCTCGCGCGGGGGAGGCGGCACCTGGGCGACCTTCGGCGGCTCCGGCGTCTTGGCGGGCGGCGGGGGCGGAGGAGGCGGTTCGTCCTCCTCGTCCGGCGGTTCGGGCGCCGGCGGGGCCGGCTTCGCTTCGGGCACGGGCGGACGGGCCGCGGCGTTGGCGACCGGCTTCGGTTCGCCCTTTTCGACGCGGGCGGCCTCGGTGATCTCGCCGACGTCGACGATCTCGATCGGGATCGAGGAGGCGATTTCGAGCTTGCGATCGCTGGGCGGCATGCCGAGCACCATCAGCGCGACCAACGCGACGTGCAGCACCGCCGAGGCGATCAGGGGCTTGCGCATGGGAGTTCCGCCCGCCTCAACGCGCCGGATTGGGTGCGCCGACCCGCGCGCCGGACGCGGTCGGGCCGTTCGGCATCTCGGCGACCAGACCGACCTTCTTGAATCCGGCGGCGCTCATGGTGCCCATCACCTCCAGCATCTTGCCATAGGCGATCTTCGCGTCGCCGCGGACCAGGATGCGGGCTTCGGGGTTGTTGTTGGTCACCGCGATCAGCAGCGGCACCATGTTGCCCAGTTCGACCGGCGTCTCCTGCACGAAGACGCGGCCGTCGGTCTGGACAGTGACGAACAGCGGATCCTTCTGCTGCTCCAGCGGAGCGGCGTTGGTCTTGGGCAGGTCGACCGGCACGCCGACGGTCAGCATCGGTGCGGCCACCATGAAGACGATCAGCAGGACCAGCATGACGTCGATGAAGGGCGTCATGTTGATCTCGGCCATCGCGCGATAGCCCCGGCGCTTGCCGCGCCCGTGGGATTTGCCTGCGAGTTGTCCGGCCATGGTTCAGGCGGCTCCCCGCTCCTCGAGGTGGCGGGACAGGATCGCCGAGAACTCGCCCGAGAAGGTGTCCAGCCGGTCGGCGTAGCGGCCGAGGTCGGTGGAGAACTTGTTGTAGGACAGCACCGCCGGAATGGCGGCCAGCAGACCCATGGCGGTGGCGAACAGCGCCTCGGCGATGCCGGGCGCCACCACGGCGAGGCTGGTGTTGCCCGATCCGGCGATGGAGGTGAAGGAGTTCATGATGCCCCACACCGTGCCGAACAGGCCGATGAAGGGGGCCGTCGAGCCGACCGAAGCCAGGAAGGTCATGTAGCGTTCGGCCCGCGCCATCTCGCGGCCGATGGTCACAGCCATCACCCGCTCCACCCGCTGCTGCAGCGAGCCCTTCATGGTGCCGGCGATGCCGCGGTCGGCGGCGTGGCGCCATTCGCGCATGCCGGCGGCGAAGGTCGCCGCCATCGGGTCGGCCGGCGACTGGCCGATGCGGTCGTAGAGCGCATCCAGCGAGCCGCCGGACCAGAACGCCTCCTCGAAGGCGTCGGCCTGGGCGTTCAGGCGGCGGATGCGAATCAGCTTCTCGATGATGATCGCCCAGCACCAGACCGAGGCGACGATGAGCATCAGCATCACGATCTTGACGACCGCATCCGCCTGCCAGAACAGGCCAAGGATGGTGATCTCATGTGCCGTCGTGGCGGCGGCGTTGCCGGCCAGTTGGGCGGTTTGCAGGGCGTCCATCGCAGTCAGTCTCGCGTTTGCGCTGTTGGCACGGGAAGTGGGAAGGAAAGGGTCGAACGGTCAGGCAGGCGGAGAGGAAATTTGCTTGGCATGCAGCGTCTCCATCGCCGCTTTCACCGGTTCGGGGAGGCGCACGGCCCGCCCGGCCCGGTTGATCGTCACCAGCTGCAGGTCGGCGCGCGCCAGCACGCGACCGTCGCGGCGAATGACTTGTGCAACTGCGAAGGAGGCACCGCGGATATCGACGATTCGGGTTTCCACTTCAAGCGTGTCCTCCAACTTGGCAGGGGCGTCAAAATCGATGGTCAGGCGCCGTACCGCAAATGACACACCTGTGACATCGCTCGAACCCTCCGCCATCACCTTCTGACGGAAGCCCATCAGGTACAGCATCTCCGTCCGCGCCCGCTCCGCGAACCGCAGATAGTTGGCGTGGTAAACGATGCCGCCGGCGTCGGTGTCCTCGTAGTAGACCCGCAGCGGATAGCGGTGCGTGCCATCCTCGCCGAACCAGCCGGAGAGGGAGAAAGAGGCGTTACTCATCGCCATCCCCCTCAGTCGGATCCGGAACCCGGTCCAGCAGGTCGAGCTGCCGGATCGGCGCGTTCGGTGGATTGAGGCCGAGATAGCGGAAACCCTGGTCGGTCAGCATGCGTCCGCGCGGAGTGCGCTGCAGGAAGCCCTGCTGGATCAGGTAGGGCTCGACCACCTCCTCCAGCACGTCGCGCTGCTCCCCCAGCGCCGCCCCCAGCGTCTCCACGCCCACCGGCCCGCCGCCATAATTGTTGGCGACCAACCCCAGATAGCGCCGGTCCATGCTGTCCAGCCCCAGCCGGTCGACCTCCAGGCGGGTCAGAGCGGCATCGGCGACGCGCTTGTCGACCTCCTCTACACCGGCGACTGCGGCGAAATCACGCACCCGGCGCAGCAGACGGCCCGACACGCGCGGCGTCCCGCGCGAGCGGTTGGCGATCTCGCGCGCGCCCTCCGGCGTGATGCCCATGCCGAGCACCCCGGCGGCGCGGCGGACGATCAGTTCCAGCTCGTCCGGCTCGTAGAATTGCAGGCGCACGGGAATGCCGAAGCGTTCGCGCAACGGGCGCGTGATAAGGCCGCTGCGCGTCGTGGCGCCGACAAGGGTGAAGGGCGGCAGATCGATCCGGATGGATCGCGCCGACGGGCCTTCGCCGATGATGAGGTCGAGCTGGAAATCCTCCATGGCGGGATAGAGCACCTCTTCCACGGCGGGATTAAGGCGATGAATCTCGTCGATGAAGAGGACGTCGTGCGGCTGCAGGTTGGTCAGCAGCGCCGCCAGATCGCCGGCCCGCGCGATCACCGGACCGGAGGTGGCGCGGAACCCCACCCCAAGCTCGCGCGCCACGATCTGCGCCAGCGTGGTCTTGCCCAGGCCTGGGGGCCCGAACAGCAGCACATGGTCCAGCGCCTCGTTGCGGGAACGGGCGGCCTGGATGAAGATCGACAGGTTCTCGCGCGCCTGGCGCTGGCCGATGAACTCGGCGAGCGACAGCGGACGGATCGACGCCTCGGCCGAATCGCCGTGACCCTGGCCCGGCTGGACCAGCCTGTCCCCCTGGCGGTCGTGGTTGGGATCGCTCATTGGCTCAGTTCCTTGAGGCCCTGGCGGATCAGATCGGACACGCCGGCGTCATCGCCCAGCGCCCGCCCGGCGGCGACGACCGCGCCGAAGGCCTCCGACCGGCCATAGCCGAGATTGACCAGCGCCGACACCGCATCGGCCAGCGCCGGGCTGGCGCCCGGAACGGCGGCGGGGGCACCCTTGCCGGCCGGCGCGCCCGCGGTCGCCGCGGGGCCGAGCGCCAGATTGCCGACCTTGTCCTTGAGTTCGTTGAGGATGCGCGCCGCCACCTTCGGCCCGACGCCGTCGGCGCGCACCAGCGCGGTCTTGTCCTGCGAGGCGATGGCGCGGGTCAGCTGGTCGGGGTCGAGCACGCCGAGGATCGACAGCGCCAGCCGGGCGCCGACGCCCTGGATGGTGGTCAGCAGCTTGAACCAGTCGCGCTCGGCCTGATCGCCGAAGCCGTGCAGGACGATGCGTTCCTCGCGGATGAAGGTCTCCACCACCAGCGACGCCCGCTCTCCCACCGCCATGCGCGACAGCGTGCGGTTGGAGCAGGACAGCAGGTAACCGACGCCGTTCACGTCGAGCACCACCCAGTCGGT
>JBKHVJ010000079.1:0-18197 GCA_046570145.1 Alphaproteobacteria bacterium | reverse complement strand
ATCCACCACCTTGTCCACGGTTCTGTGGATAACCATGGTCAAGCTTGCCAGTCCGCATCCCGCGTCGGACCGGACACACTGGTGCAGAAATGCTGCTGTGTACGTATGGTTCCTTGGCCGGATCCTTTGCTGCACAGCACAAAATCAATGAACGCAAAGAGCCCCGCTGTGGCATTTACGCCACGGCGGGGCCCTGGACCCGAGTCGGACAGCCCTGTGGACTAAGGCACGGCTTACGCTTTGCGCTCTGCTGCGCGCAGCATCAGCCCTGCTTGGGGCCGAGCATCTCGGCCTTGACGGTGGCGAAGGCCCAATCGAGCCATGGCAGCACCGCCTCCATATCCTCATTCTCGACCGTGGCCCCGCCCCACAGACGCAGGCCCGGAGGCGCGTCGCGGTAGGAACCGGCGTCGAAGGCGGCCTCCTCCTTCTCCAGCAGTGCGGTCAGCTTCTTGGCGAAGCCGGCCTGGACGTCCTCCGGCAGGGCCGTCACCTCCGGATCGATGAAGCGCAGGCAGATGGAGGTGCAGGAGCGGGTCGCCGGCTCCTTGGCGAGGAATCCGGCCCAGGAACTGGCCTCCGCCCATTCCGCGACGATCCGCAGGTTCTGCTCCGACCGGCGGATCAACTGGGTCAGGCCGCCCAGCGACAAGGCCCAGCGCAGGCCGTCGATGGCATCCTCGACGCAGAGCATCGACGGGGTGTTGATGGTGTCGCCTTCGAAGATGCCTTCGATCAGCTTGCCGTTCTTGGTGAGGCGGAAGATCTTCGGCAGCGGCCGGTCGGGCTGGAAGCTCTCCAGACGCTCCACCGCGCGCGGGCTCAGCACCAGCATGCCGTGCGCCGCTTCGCCGCCCAGAACTTTCTGCCAGGACCATGTGGCGACGTCGATCTTGTTCCAGGGCATCGCCATGGCGAAGGCCGAGGAGGTGGCGTCGCAGATGGTCAGCCCTTCGCGGTCGTCCGGGATCCAGTCGCCGTCCGGCACGCGGACGCCGGCAGTGGTGCCGTTCCAGGTGAAAACCACATCGCGGCTGAAATCGACCGCCGACAGGTCCGGCAGTTCGCCATACGGAGCGATCAGGTTGCGAACGTCCGGCAACTTCAACTGCTTGGCGACATCCGTCACCCATTCCTTACCGAAACTCTCCCAGGCCAGCATGTCGACGCCGCGGGCGCCCAGCAGCGACCACAGCGCCATCTCCACCGCACCGGTGTCGGAGGCGGGGACGATGCCGATGCGGTAGTCGCCGGGGATGCCCAGAACCGCGCGGGTGAGGTCGATGACCTCCTTCAGCTTGGCCTTGCCCGGCTTGGAGCGGTGCGAGCGGCCGAGCAGCGCGCCGTCCAGCGCGTCGAGCGACCAGCCCGGTCGCTTTGCGCACGGACCCGAGGAGAAGAGCGGATTGTTGGGGCGGCGGCTGGGCTGGCTGATTTTCATGGGCGGACTTCCTGTCCCGGAACGGGAATGTGCGGAGGTCCGGACCTTAAAAGCTGCGCCCCCGCCCGTCAATCGACGGGCAGCGACGCCCAGCCACACCGGATCCGCAGCCCTGCCTGCGCCGTTGCCAGCGCCGTTGCCAGCGCCCCTGCCGGCCGCCTACTTGGTGCGGCCGATCTTGCCGTTGCGGTAGGTCCAGGCGGCTTCGCCGCCGCCGGCCGGTTGCGGCATCGAAACGGTCAGCATGTCGTTGTCGATGGTAACCTGGGCGGCATCGCTGCAGGAGCCGAAGGGATAGGAGACGACCGGCTGCGGCCCGCCAACCTCGAGGATGCGGAAACGGGTTGGGCAATCCTTGGTGCCGGTGTCGGCCTGGAACAGGGCGATCCAGCGTTCCTTCAGGGAATAGGCGCCGACGAAGGACAGCATGTCGCTCTCCTTGTCCTCGAATACCGGCTTGTCGTTGACCGACACCTGGGTGTGCTTCGGCCCGATGTCGGTCATCGTCAAAATCGTGTTGCCGAGCGCCGCCATCAGGCGGGGCTCGGCCGCGCCTGCGGAAGTGGCGATCAAAAGGCTGCCCGTCACCGCGGCACACACACTAAGAACCCGCAAAGGCCGTCTCCCTGGCTGCTGCGCCCCGGCGGGGCGGCTGTCCGAACCGCGCGCACCATAATGCGGCACGCGCCCGGCCGGAAGCCGTCCTTTTTCACCGGGGGAAACCGGCCGCGAGATCAGCGGATGTTGACGCTGAAGCCGAATCCGGGAGCGACGGGGGCCGGCGCATAGATGACCGGCGGCGGCGCGTAGATCACCCGCGGCGGCGGGGGCGGGGCGTAGATGACCGGAGGCGGAGCGTAATAGACGTCGCGCTCGCGCCAATGTCTGTGGTGATGGCGGGGACGATCCCAGCGGCGCCACTCATGGCCGCCACGGCCGGGACCATGCCATTCGCGGCCGTGATCGCCGCGCCCGCGCCAGCCGTCGTCCGCCTCCGCCCGGCTGACGGTCGCACCCAGCATCGATCCGGCGACCAGAGCGCCCAGAACCACGGCTTTCAATCCAAACCCAAAACGGCCAGTCATTCCGGCGTCCTCCTGGTGTCGGGAAGCGAACGTTCCCCTTTGATCGGATGAACGCGAAGCCTCCCGCTTTCATTCCACTCCTGCGAAAAAGATTTCGTCCTACGACCTTGGTCGAAGCGGTCAGAGCCGACCGTCGGCGAGGCCGGGACGTGGGCGCGGTGGAGTGAACAGTCCGGGGGGCTTGTAGTCGGGGCGGTCTGCCGGCCTGCCGAAGTGATAGCCCTGGGCCAGTTCGAAGCCCCAGGCGTTGAGTTGCGCCGCCTGGTCGGCGGTTTCCACCATCTCGGCGATCACCTGCACGCGGACCTCCCGGCACAGGCCCACCATGGCGCGCAGGATGGCGTCGTCGCGCGGGCTGCCGCCCAGCCGTTTCACATAGCTGCCGTCGATCTTCACGAAATCGATCGGCAATGCCTGGATGTAGGGAAAGGAGGCGGCTCCGGCGCCGAAATCGTCGAGACAGATGCGGTGCCCGGCGCGGCGCAGGTCTTCCAGGATGCGGGCGGCGCGCGGCAGATCGGTGAGGCCGGTCGACTCCGTCACCTCCACCAGCAGGCGGGACCGCAGAGACGGATTCCGGGCGACCAACTGCTGGAAGGCGACGACAAAGATGTCGCTGCCCAGGGATGCCGCCGACATGTTGACGGCGACCTGCAGTCCAGGATTGCCAGACAGAACCTCCAGCGCCTTTTCGCAGACCAGCAGGTCGACGTCATGGACCATGCCCACCTGTTCGGCGAAGGCGATGGTCGGACCCGGCGCACCGTTTGGGAAACGGGCCAGGGCCTCGTAATGGTGCAGCCCGCGGGTGGCGAGCGAGACGATCGGCTGGAACTGCAACTTCAGCCGGTCGTCGGTCAGGGTGGACCGCAAGCTGGTCACCCGCGTCACCGTCTGGTCGACCAGCAGCTTCACCGCGTCATGCATGGTGGCAATGTCGAAGCCGGTGCCGTCTTCGGCGAAGCTCCTCACCGTGAACATCAGCACGCGGCCGGCATCCTCCCGGCTGAGGCCGGGGGCCGTCATGTCGAGCGTCAGATTCTCCGAAGCAAGGGGCTGGCCATTCGGCATCAGACCGGCGCCGGTCACCGCGATCTCGTCGGCAAGCGCGCCGGCCGAGACGTCACTGCCATGGACAAGACCGAATCGGTCCTCCCCCAACCGTGTCGCCAGCGTGTCGTCGGCAGCGTGGACGCGCAGCAGCGCCCCCACATCGCCCAGCAGGCGCAGCGTCAATTCGGGCCCGAGCCGCGACTTCACCTCGCCGAAATCGGCGATCTTGATAAGCGTCAGCTTCGGCGGCGCGTTGCCGACATCGACGCCGAACCGCTCGCCCAACTGCGCCTGAAAGGCGTTTGGGTCCAGAAGCCCGGTCTCCGCATCGCGGGAGGGCTGCATCGTGCTGCCGGCGCCGCTCTCCGACCGCGTGAGCGTGAGTTGCACGTTTGGGGAACGGCCGAGCCGGTAGCCGGACAAGTTGGCCTGAACGCCGCCGACGAGCAACACGGCACGGGGTTGCAGCCGGCGGTTGGAGCTGGCGGTGCGCAGCAGGCGCCGCACCAGCCCACGGTCGCCGGCCGCCACCACCCGGTCGATGGGCTGGCCGATCAGCTCGGTGTCCGTGATGCCCAGGAGATTCTGCAAGGCACCGGCTGCAAATCCGATGGTCCCGCGCGCATCCACCTCGATCAGCACATCCGCGTTGGCGAACGCGAAGCCGAGGAATCGTGCAACGTCCGATGTCATGGGGCCTCGACAGGGATCGCTGTGGGACTGGCGGTTTCAGACGCATTGCATCGCCGGGAGCGAAATAATGTGTCTACTTAAGGTTCGCACCCTAAATGTAAAGGAAACCCTACCACTATCGAAATTTCAACGACCCGGTCGTTGGGGGAACGCGCACGAATTGCGGCGGTCAAAGCAAGCCGCACGGCCGGGAGACGCACATGGTGCGAGTCGATGGGAAGCGGTTCAAACGCAAGGCTTCTCTCGGCGAGCACCCGGTATCCTCACAAGCCCCATTGCGAGGTTGAGAAAAGAACCGCCCGGTAACTGCCCGCCTTTCAGGCCGGAACCACGCTGTTGCCGAGAAAGGTTTCGAACTGGTCGACCGGCAGCGGCCGGCTGATCAGGAAGCCCTGGATGCGGGTGCAGCGCTGCTGGCGCAGCATGTCGGCCTGCTCCTGCGTCTCCACCCCTTCGGCGATGGTGTCGAAGCCCAGGCTTTCGGCAAGGTTCACGATGGTGCCGACGATGGCCGGATCGGTGGTGGACTTGACGATGTCGCGGACGAAGCTGCGGTCGATCTTCAGCGTGTCGATGGGGAAGCGCTTCAGATAGGCCAGCGAGGAATAGCCGGTGCCGAAATCGTCGATGGACAGGCGGACGCCGATGTCCTTCAGCCCGTTCAGGATGGTCACCGCCTTTTCGATGTCGCCGATCATGGCGCCCTCGGTCAACTCCAGCTCCAGCCGGTCGGGCGGAATGCCGGCGGACTCCACCACGCTGCGGACGAAGCCGACGAGGCGGGCATCCTGGAACTGGCGCGGCGACAGGTTGACCGAAACGGACGGGATCGGCAGGTCGCGTCTTATCCAGTCGGCCAGCCGGCGGCAGGATTCGATCAGGGTCCAGGCACCGATTTCCCAGATCAGGCCGGTCTCCTCGGCCAGCGGGATGAACTCCGCCGGGCTGACCATGCCGCGGATCGGGTGACGCCAGCGGATCAGCGCCTCCGCCCCGATGGTGCGGTTGCCGACAAGGTCGATCTTGGGCTGGAAATGCAATTCGAATTCGCCGCCGCCGGTGGCGCGGCGCAGGTCGCTCTCCAGACCCAGCGTGAAGCCCGACCGCTCGCGCATCCCGCCGTCGTAGAAGACGTATTTGTGCTCCGGGTTGCGCTTGGCATGGTACATGGCGAGATCGGCGTTGCGCAGAAGCTGGTCCGCGGTTTCACCGTCGTCGGGATAGAAGGCGATGCCGATGGAGGCGCCGCAGAAAAGCTCCTGATTGTGGACGGCGAAGGGCTCGTCCATCGAATAGAGCACCTTTTCCACCAGTCGGGCGCCGGCGGAGCGGTCGGCGGCGTCCGGGGCGACGATTAGGAACTCGTCCCCGCCCAACCGGCCCACGGTGTCGGTCATGCGGGTGCAGTTGCGCAGGCGCCGTGCCACCAGCTTCAACAACTCGTCGCCGGCATGGTGGCCCAGCGTGTCGTTGACCTGCTTGAAGCGGTTGAGGTCGAGGAATGCGACGGCGACCTTGCTCTTGCTGCGCTGGGCGCGGACGATCGCCTCCTCCAGCCTTTCGCAGACCAGCCAGCGGTTGGGCAGGTCGGTCAGCCGGTCGAAGCTGGCCTGATAGCGGATCTGGTGTTCCTGCGACTTGCGCTGGCTGATGTCGGCGATGGTGAGGACGTAATGCTCCAGCACGCCGTTGGGCGCGCGGACCGACGTCACCGACAGGGCGGCGGCGAAGGCGTCGCCGGAATGGCGGAAACTGGTGACCTCCCCCTGCCAGCGGCCGGACTGGCGTGCGGTGGTCCAGATGGCGTCGATGAAGTCGCGCTCGTGCGAGCCGGGGGCGAAGAGGACCAGCGGCCGGCGCAGGAGCTCCTCCCGCTGGAAGCCGGTCATGATCTCGTAGGCCGGGTTGATCGCCTGGACGGTCAGTTCGGGATCGACGATCAGGATGCCGTCGGCAACGCTGTCGAACACGGTGGCGAGCAGCCGGATCTTCTCCTCGTGCTGCTTGCGTTCGGTGATGTCCTGGACTGTGCCTTCATAATAGCGGATGCGGCCGGCGGTATCGCGCACACAGCGCGCGCTTTCCGAAATCCAGATGATCGTGCCGTCGCGACGGAACACCCGCGCCTCGAAACTGTGGACGCGGTCCTGGCGTGCCATCAGGTCGGCGAAGGCTTCCCGCTTGCCGGGGTCGACGTAGAGCTGGCAGGCGATGTCCGTGAGGTTGGCGATCAGGTCCTGTGGCGACGCGTACCCGTAGATGTCGGCAAGCGCCGGATTGACCCGAAGATAACGCCCATCGACGGTGGTCTGGTAAATGCCCTCGACGGCATTTTCGAAGATGCTGCGGTACTGTTCTTCCGTCTCGTGACTCATTCCCTGCGCCTCATCCGACGCCAATCCCGAACCGCCTGGAAACAACATAAGCGTACAACTCAAACAACGATTGTGGAAGCTCCACCTTTCCGCAATGCGGCAAAGTAGACGTCGGCCCGACAACGCCCGTCAAGCGCCATCGTGCGATACTCTGGCATAGTAAGAATGAAAAATATAACAAAAAGGTAACGCATCCTGTCCCATAAGCGCCAACCTTGCCGGCAATGGGAGGCGAGCCATTGATAAACAAAGATAATTTACGCGTGCTTTATTGAAAATCTGAAAGATTCGGCTCGAACCACGGGATGCTCCGCTGCCGCGCGCACACGGCCCCCGTCAGGAATGACTGATTTTTATCCACCGCTGCTCAGTGATTGATCACTTGCCCCTGCGGGCGTCGGCGTCGACAAGCGGCACGGTTGTGCAAATCGGCCCCTTTCCGTACATCCGGCCAGCTGGCACACCCTGTGCAAAGTCGTCGGTGGCAAGCCAACGGCGGCTTGACCGACGCGAGACCAAAGACTCGGCTCGCACCCAAATCACACGCAAGACGTCCGCCATTTCCTGGCCCACGCACCGGACCGGTGCCGCGCGGGCCGGTCCCGACGCTGCTTGCCGTTCCTTCAGCACATGTTCCAAGGGGACTTGTCATGTCGTATTTGGTGCCCTCCGAGTTCGTCACCAAAATGGTGGATGCCGGTGAATCCAAGATTTTCATGTCCACCCGCGACACCGTCATCCGGGCCTTCATGGCGGGTGCGATCCTGGCGCTCGCCGCGGTCTTCGCCGTCACGGTCACGGTCCAGACGGGGTTTCCGATCATCGGCGCCATCCTGTTCCCGGTCGGCTTCTGCATGCTGTATCTGCTGGGCTTCGACCTGCTGACGGGCGTGTTCGTGCTGACGCCGCTGGCGCTGATCGACAAGCGGCCCGGCGTGACCGTCGGCGGCATCCTGCGCAACTGGGGGCTGGTCTTCGTCGGCAACTTCCTGGGCGCGCTGACGGTGGCGGTGATGATGTCGATCGTCTTCACCTACGGCTTCTCCACCCCGCCGGACAAGGTCGGCTCGGTGATTTCGCACATCGGCGAGAACCGGACGCTGGGCTATGCGCAGTATGGCGCCGCCGGCATGCTGACGATCTTCCTGCGTGGCGTGCTGTGCAACTGGATGGTCTCCACCGGCGTGGTGGGGGCGATGATCTCCACCTCGGTCAGCGGCAAGGTGATCGCCATGTGGATGCCGATCATGCTGTTCTTCGGCATGACCTTCGAGCATTCGGTGGTGAACATGTTCCTGTTCCCATCGGCCATGCTGATGGGCGGCAACTTCTCGGTCATGGATTATATGATTTGGAACGAGTTGCCGACCGTGCTCGGCAATCTCGTCGGCGGACTGGCCTTCACCGGTCTGACGCTCTACGCCACCCATGTCCGCACCGCGCCGAAGCGCCGCTTGCAGCAGACCGGCCTGCAGCCGGCTGAATAAGCCACTCTGCCCTTCCGTTCGTCACCACCCCGGTCCGCCTTGGGCCGGGGTTTTCCACGAGTAGGGCCTGTATCGTGAAAGAGTTGCGGATCTCCATCGGCCAATGGTCCGACAAGGGACGGAAGCAGACCAACCAGGACTTTCACGGCGCCCTGATCCCGGTGGCGCCGATTCTGGGGATGAAGGGCATCGCCATGGCGCTGGCCGACGGCATCAGCAGCAGCCCGGTCAGCCACATCGCCAGCGAATCCGCGGTGAAGAGCTTCCTGACCGATTATTACTGCACGCCGGAAAGCTGGTCGGTGAAGACGGCGGCGCAGCGCGTGCTGGCCGCGACCAATTCCTGGCTGCACGCCCAGAACCGGCGCAGCGAATACCGCTACGACCAGGACCGCGGCTATGCCTGCACGCTGAGCGCACTGGTGTTGAAATCGGCCACCGCCCACCTGTTCCATGTCGGCGATTCCCGCATCTACCGCATCGCCGGCCGGTCGCTGGAGCAGCTGACCACCGATCACCGGGTGGTCGTCTCGTCGGAGATCAGCTATCTCGGCCGGGCGATGGGCGTGACGCCGCATCTGGAGATCGACTACCGCGAGGTAGCGGTGGAGCCGGGCGACATCTTCCTGTTGGCGACCGACGGTGTCTATGAGCATGTCGATGCCGATTTTTTAATCAGCATGATTGCCGCACATCCGGACGATCTGGACCGGGCGGCGCGACTCGCGGTGGAGGAGGCGCTCAGCCGCGGAAGTCCGGACAATCTGACGATCCAGATCCTGCGGATCGACGCGGTGCCCGATCCCGATGCCGGCGACCTGTTCCATCGCCTGTCCGATCTTCCCCTGCCGCCGCTGCTGGAGCCGCGGGCGGAGTTCGAGGGTTACCGAATCCTGCGGGAGTTGCATGCCAGCAGCCGCAGCCATGTCTATCTCGCCCAGGACGGGAAGGGCGGCCCGGCGGTGGTGCTGAAGGTCCCGGCCATCGACCGGCGCGACGACCGCGCGCACCTGCACCGCTTCCTGATGGAGGAGTGGATCGCCCGACGGGTGAACAGCCCCCATGTGCTGAAGCCGCCACCGCAAGGTCGTCCCCGCCGCCACCTCTATGTGGCGACCGAGTATATCGAGGGGCAGACGCTGACCCAGTGGATGCGCGACCACCCCAGCCCGGACCTGCCGGCCGTGCGCGCCATCGTCGAACAGATCGGCAAGGGGCTGCAGGCCTTCCACCGGCTGGAGATGCTGCACCAGGATCTGCGGCCCGACAATGTGATGATCGACCGCACCGGCACCGTGAAGATCGTGGATTTCGGCTCGGTCCTGGTGCCCGGCATCCTGGAGACCATGCCGGAGGCCGACCGCGGCGAAATCCTGGGCACCGTCCAGTACACCGCGCCGGAGTATTTCCTGGGCGAAGGCGGGACGCCCGCATCGGATCTCTATGCGCTGGGTGTCATCGCCTACCAGATGCTGACCGGCAGCCTGCCCTACGGCGGCGATACCGCGACGGCCACCACACGGGCGCGCCAGCGCAAGCTGGTCTACCGCACCGCCCTGAGCGACGAGCGCGATCTCCCCGTCTGGCTGGACGGGGTGCTGCGCAAGGCGGTCCACCCCGATCCGGCCAAGCGCTATCGGGAATTGTCGGAATTCCTCTACGACCTGCGCCACCCGCGCAAGCATGTTGCGGGGGCGCGGCACCGGCCGCTGATCGAACGAAACCCGCTGGCCTTCTGGCAGGGGCTGTCGGCGCTGCTGGCACTTGCGGTGCTGGTCCTGCTGGCCGGCCGCCCGTAACCGGGGCGGTCCGGCCAAAGGTCGGTCAATGACCGTGGGCGACCTTGGCGCCTTCCTTCAGCTTGTAGATGCGCGAGCAGTAGGGGCACTCCACCTGCCCTTCGCGATCCAGCGTCAGATAGACCAGCGGATGGCCCAGCGCGCCGCCGCCGCCGTCGCACCCGACGGTCGAGGTTTCAACAAGGATCGTCTCGGTCGGCTGCATGGCAGTCATCCTCTGTTTTGACAGGCGCGCCGGTTCACGCCATCGTGGACACGCCCGCTGTCCGGGCCCCCGTTGAGAGGTACCGCGCGCGCGGGCCGGATGATACCCATCGCGCGCCGCGGATCAACGGGGGAAACCACCGGATCGCCGAGCTTTTTCACCAACCGCAATCATCATGGTTCAGGATCAATGGCCGCGCCCACCGATACCCCCACGCCCGTCTCGCTCCCGGCCAACGCGGTCGAACTGCGCGGCCTGACCAAGATCTACCAGCCGACCGGCAAGGCCGGGCCGAAGCATGCGCTGAAGGGCATCGATCTCGCCATTCCGCGCGGATCGCTGTTCGGGCTTCTCGGCCCCAACGGCGCCGGCAAGTCGACGATGATCAACATCCTCGCCGGGCTAGTGAACAAGACCGGCGGCACCGCCAGCATCTGGGGCCACGAGGTTTCGGAGCGGCCGCGCCGTGCCCGCGCCTCCATCGGCGTGGTGCCGCAGGAGTTGAACATGGACCCCTTCTTCACCCCGCGCGAGATGCTGGAACTGCAGGCCGGCCTCTACGGCGTGCCGAAGAAGGAACGCCGGACGGAGGAACTGCTGGACGCGGTCGGGCTGGCCGACAAGGCGGATGCCCACGCGCGCTCCCTGTCGGGCGGCATGAAGCGCCGGCTGATGGTGGCGAAGGCGATGGTGCACACCCCGCCGGTGCTTATCCTGGACGAGCCGACCGCCGGCGTCGACGTGGAGCTGCGCCGCCAGCTCTGGGACTATGTGCGCACGCTGAACAAGTCCGGCACCACCGTCCTGCTGACCACCCACTACCTGCAGGAGGCGGAGGAGCTGTGCGACACCATCGCCATCATCAACCATGGGCAGGTGGTGGCGTGCGAGCCGAAGACGACGCTGCTGCGCCGGGTGGACAACAAGGCGCTGTGCCTGACGCTGGAGCGCGACCTGTCCGCCGCCCCGGCCTCGCTGGAAGGCTATACGGTGGAGTTGCCGGAGCCGCGGCGGATGGTCGTCCGCTACCAGCCCAGCCGGCAGCGCGCGGGCGCCATCCTGTCGGCTCTGGCCGCATCGGGCATCGGGATCATCGATGTCACGACCGAGGAATCTGATCTGGAGGATATATTCCTCCAACTGACGGGTGGCGCGCACGGCAACACAGGGGTAATCCATGCAGCGTAGCGGATTGGCGGCTGTTCTCGGGCTGGGACTTCTGCTTGGCGGCTGTGCCGCGAATTTCCAGCCGATGGGGACGGCCCTCGTCCAGCCGCAGTTGAACGACAAGGTGCTGGTCGCCGCGGACGGCTTCGAATTGCCGATGCGCTTCTGGCTTCCGGCCGACGGCAAGGTGCGGGCCGCCGTGGTGGCCCTGCACGGCTACAACGACTATTCCAACGCCTTCGACGGCGCCGGCCGCGAGTTCGCCGCCGCCGGCATCGCCACCTATGCCTACGACCAGCGCGGTTTCGGGGCCACCCGCGACCGCGGCGTGTGGGCCGGCACCCCGACCCTGGTCAGCGACGCCGCCACCGCGGTGGAGATGGTGCGCAAGCGCCATCCCGGCGTGCCGGTCCATCTGATGGGCGAAAGCATGGGCGGGGCGGTGGTGCTGACGGCCATGACCGGTCCCAACCCGCCCAAGGTCGACGGCACCATCCTGGTCGCCCCCGCCGTCTGGGGCCGGCAGGCCATGGGCTTCTTCCCGCGCGCGGCACTGTGGATCACCTACAATCTGGTGCCCGGCATGGTGGTGCACCCGCCGCGCGACCTGAACATCCGTCCGTCCGACAACATCGAGATGCTGCGGGCGCTGGGCCGCGACCCGCTGGTCATCAAGGGGTCGCGCGTCGATGCGCTGGAGGGGCTGACCGACCTGATGGGCGCCGCGCTCGACGCCTGCCAAAAGTTGCAGACACCGTCGCTGGTGCTCTATGGCGCGCATGAGGAAGTGCTGCCGCCGCGGCCGGTGGAGCATGCGTTGAAGGACTTCGAAGCCGGCGGCCGGCATGTCGTCGCGGTCTATCCCGACGGCTACCACATGCTGCTGCGTGACCTGAAGGGCGGGCTGGTGGTGAACGACATCGTCGCCTGGATCGGCAACCCGAAGATGCCGCTGGCGAGCGGCGCAGACCGCGCGCCACGGGCTTTGCTGGCCGCCAAGTGAGGCGGCTGCGGGACAAGAGTGCGACATGATGACATGCTCCGATAGAACGGTCGGGCGATCGGCTGTCGCCGCAGAACCTGAGCACCTCGGTCAGGGCATTGGAAACGCTAATATTATCTGATCCGCCTATCCGAACGATGCCCCGACGCCGTTCGACTTTGCAGCCAAAGGTATAGTACCCGTTAGCACCAAAGCCTCTCTGCCCCTTCCGGGGGTTGAGGGATAAGGTACCGCGCAGGCGGACACCGAATGTCCCCATTGGGAGGAACCATGCACAGCGTCGAATCCCAGGTTACCCCGTCCGGTGCAGCCCGCACCGTCGGCAAAGCGACGATTGCCCCGACGACCATGACCTCTACCCTGGATGTTCAAGTCATCGCCGACCGTTACGGTTGGACCACCCCCATGGCGCGCTGGTGGATGGCCTTCGCCGCCTCTTCCGTGGGCCACAAGCCGGACACCATGATCGCCTTCCTCGACAAGACGGTGGGCGGCGTTACGATGATCCGCCGCCGCTGATCGGTGGGGAGATGAAAATGAAAAACGGCCCTTCGGGGCCGTTTTTCGTATGTGGCTGTCTTGAAAGGTCAGCACCCTACCCGACTTCCCCCGCTGAGCGGGGGAGGGTTAGGGAGAGCGCCCGTCGCCAGAACCTTCACACCCCCGGCGGCACGATCCGCCAGATCGCCGCGGGGTTGCGGTGGGGATCCAGCCAGACATGCTGGAACTTGCCGATCCAGGTGAAGCGGTGGCCGCTGAACAGATCCTCCACCTGGACATGGGCGCCGTCGGGCAGGCCCAACTCCCACAACGGCACTTCGATGGTCCCGCCATGGCCGTTGTGGGGATCGAGGTTCACTGCGATCAGGATCACGTTGTCCTTGGCCTCCGTCATCTTGCCATAGAGCAGGATGTTGTCGTCGAAGGCGTTGTAGAAGCGCAGATTGGTGAACTGCTGCAATGCCGGGTTCTCGCGGCGGATGCGGTTGATGGCGGTGACGTAATCGCGAATGTTGCCGGGCTGGTTCCAGTCCCAGTGCCGGACCTCGTACTTCTCTGAATGGTTGTATTCCTCCTTGCCGGGATAGGCTTCCGCCTCGCACAGCAGGTAGGGACCGTACAGGCCGTAGACGCCGGCCAGCGTCGCCGCCAGCACCGCCCGCATCATGTGCGCCGGCCGCCCGCCCTGGGTCAGGATCTTCGGAAGGATGTCGGGGGTGTTGGCGAAGAAGTTCGGGCGCATGTACTCCTTCGATTCACCCTGCGTCAGCTCCGTCAGGTACTCGGTCAGTTCCGGCTTGGTGTTGCGCCAGGTGAAATAGCTGTAGGACTGGGTGAAGCCAACCTTGGCCAGCCGCTTCATCAGCTTCGGGCGGGTGAAGGCTTCGGCCAGGAACAGGGCGTCGGGGTAGCGGTCCTGCACCTCGCGGATCATCCACTCCCAGAAGGGGAAGGGCTTGGTGTGCGGATTGTCGACGCGGAAGATTCGGACCCCCTCCTTGCACCACATCAGCACCACGTCGCGCAGCGCGTACCACAGGTCCGGGTAGGACTGGCGGTAGAAGCTGACATTGACGATGTCCTGGTACTTCTTCGGCGGATTCTCGGCGTAGCGGATGGTGCCGTCGGGCCGCCAGTAGAACCAGTGCGGATGCTCCTTCACCCAGGGATGGTCGGGAGAACACTGGACGGCGAAATCCAGTGCGATCTCGATCCCATGGCGCTTGGCCTCGCGCACCAGCCGGCGGAAGCTGTCGAAATCGCCGATCATCGGGTCGATGGCGTCGTGCCCGCCCTCTTCCGCGCCGATGGCGTAGGGCACGCCGGGATCGTCGGGGCCGGGGTTCAGCGTGTTGTTCCTGCCCTTGCGAAAGGCGCGGCCGATGGGGTGGATCGGCGGGAAATACAGCACGTCGAAGCCCATGTCGCGCACCATGGGCAGAAGATTCACCACATCGTCGAAGGTACCCGGTCGTGACGGATCCGGCGAGGCCGAGCGCGGGAAGATCTCGAACCATGCCGAATAGGCGCCGGCGGTGCGGTCGACATAGACCTCCAACTCGCGCACATAGCGCGACTTGTATTGCCGCTCGCCATACAGCGCCATGACCCGGCGCGGCTCGTCGGACAAGGCATAGTCGATGGCCTCGCGGCCGGAGAGCGCCTGCATCCGCTCGATCACCGCCTCAAGCGCGGCGCGCCCGTCACCATGGTTCAGGTCCAGCGCCTGCTCGACGAAGCGGCGGCCCTCGACCAGTTCCAGATCGACGACCATGCCGGCATCGACCTTCTTCTTGAAGTCGGCACGCCAGCTTTCCCACACGTCGCGCCAGGCTTCGATGCTGTAGGTATGGCGGGCGTTGCGGGTCAGCGGCACGCGGCCGACCCAGCGGTCGTTCTCGTGGAGGCGCATCGGCGCTTCGCTCCACCCGTCGTCGCCGTCCGCCTTGTACATGACCGATGCGGCCAGCACGAAGGTGCCGTCGGTGTAGATGTCGGCCCACACCTCCATCACGTCGCCGACCGCGCGCTTGATGGCGAAGCGGCCGCCGTCGAGTTCCGGATAGACGTTCTCGATGGTCATGCGGCCGGCGGCGATGGAGTCCATCCACTCCCGTTCCTCCACGTCGTGGAGTTCCACCGGGTGGCTGCGGGCGGCGCGGGCGCGGAATACGCGCAGTTCCATCGGGCGCAGCATCATCGGGGCGCCGGGTTCCATCGGCAGCGGTTCCGCCTCCGGAGTCACGTCCTCGAATGCCTCGTAGGTTCCGCCGGTGGCGGCCAGGATCGGGCCGACGTCCAGCGTGTGCGGCCGGTTCTCGTCCGGGTTCAGCACCAGGATGGCGCAGCCGTCGGGCTGGTCGAGCGCGGCGCCGTCCACCTGGCGGATCAGCCCCAGCACCGGGCTGTGGGGCGAGGTCACGCGGCGCTGCGGACCCTCGATGTTCAGGGCCGGGGTGGCGGCCTTCATGGTATTGACCGCGCCGATGTAGCCGGTCAGGTCAAGCTTCGGCTGTTCCCAGTCGGCGGGGCTGGTGCGCACCACGTCCAGCTTGCGGGTGAAGCCGTACTCGTAGCCGACCGGCATCAACACGCCGGTGGAGAAGCTGGCGGCGAACAGGTAATGCATCTTCATCTGGGCGGCGAGCCGCACCGCGTCCTGGCTGCCGACCTCCGCCGCCAGGCGGTCGGTGTCGTGGCTTTCCGGGAAGGCGATGGACGGCGCGATCCAGCGGAACTCCTCATACTGGTCCAGCAGCCAGTCGGCCTTGAAGTCCCACCATTTGGCGCTGTTGAACAGGAAGTCGAAGCCGGCGCCGCACAGCTCGCGCACCTGTTCCACCGAGCAGCCCAGCGTCTCGGCGAAGAATTTCACCTCCGGGTTCACCGCATGGGCGGCGTCGATCAGGCTCCTCCACACCTCCGCCGGAACCTGATAGGCGGCGTCGCAGCGGAAGCCCTTCACGCCCAACCCGATGTAATGGCGCAGATAGTCGGACCAGTAGCCGATCAGTCCGGCGCGCGAGTCCGCCCGGTCGTAGTCCAGCGAGGCGAGGTCGCCCCAGACCGTGACGTGGGCGGTGTTGTTGGGATCGACGGCGCCCGGACGGTGCAGGTCGCCGTCGGGGCCGCGCTTGTACCAGTCGGGATGGCGGTCGACCAGCAGCGCATCGCGCGAGGTGTGGTTGATGACGAAATCCATCATCACCGATTGGCCATGCGCCCCGGCATCGGCCGTAAAGCGGCGCAGCAGCTCGTCGTCGCTTTCATGCGATCCGCCGCGCAGGGCATCGTGCAGCCGGTAGGGATCCTTGACGGCATAGAGGCTGCCGGAGAATCCCGGCTGGTGGATCGGGTTCAGGAAGATCCAGTCGAATCCCATCCCCTGGATCCGCGGCAGGTGCCCGGCCCAATCGCGCACGGGACCCGCCAGGGTCGGAAACAGGTTGTAGATGCGCGGTCCGACGATGCTCATGGAACCCCCTTCCTTGGCCCTGCTTCTTCGTTGACAGCCCGCCGGTCCCGTTGTGGGATCGACCGGACGGGATGACCTCACTCTCCCCGGGAGAGGCAACCGGACCGGCGCTACGGCCGGCACATGCCCCCGCCGGTCAACCCGTCGGGGCGGTGAAGGTTCCGCCCGCCGCCTGCGACACACCACGCAAACCTACCAGAACAGGATGCCCCGCATGGCCGAAAAGCCCGGCAAGGTCGTGAAGATCCGCCTCGGTAAACTGGACCAGAACAAGGCGCGGTACGACAGCGCTGAGGAATACGACCGCCGACTCGGCAAGCTGCAGAAGGAGCTGCTGCACATCCAGCAGACCTACTGGCACGAAAAGCGCCGGGCCATCCTGGTGTTCGAGGGCTGGGATGCCGCCGGCAAGGGCGGGGCAATTCGCCGCATGACCGAACCGCTCGACCCCCGCGGCTTCCATGTCTGGCCGATCTCCGCCCCCACGGCGGAGGAGCAGAGCAAGCATTACCTCTACCGCTTCTGGACCAAGCTGCCGGGCGCCGGCACCTTCGCCATCTTCGATCGCTCCTGGTACGGCCGCGTCCTGGTGGAGCGGGTGGAGAAGTTCGCGACCAAGGACCAGTGGCGGCGCGCCTATGACGAGATCAACGAGTTCGAACGGCTGCTGACCGACGACGGCGCACGCATCGTCAAGCTGTTCCTGCACATCACCCCGGAAGAACAGCTGGAACGCTTCCGCGAGCGGATGAAGAACCCCTACAAGCGCTGGAAGCTGACGGAGGAGGACCTGCGCAACCGCTCCAAATGGGACGACTACGTCAAGGCGGCGGAGGCGATGTTCGACCGCACCTCCACCCCCCACGCGCCCTGGCATGCGGTGGAAGCGAACTCCAAATGGCATGCCCGCATCAAGGTGCTCGAGACGGTCACCGCCGCCCTGAAGGCGGGCGTCAACATCGCCCCGCCCCCCGTCGACGGCAACGTCGCCAGGATGGCCGCGGAAGTCCTGGGCATCCATCCCGACCTCGTGGGCGTGGGCGGCCCGAACGAGTAGCGATCAGGGGTGGTGGCGATCCGGGATGGCGGTGGAAGGCGGCATTACAGGGAGGAAAGCGCCAGCTCCACCGCTGCCTCCGCGTGGATGGCCGTGGTGTCGTAGAGCGGCACCGGGCTGTCTTCCGGACGGACCAGCAGCATGATTTCCGTGCAGCCGAGGATCACCGCCTCCGCCCCACGTTCGACGAGCCGTGCGATCACGCCGCGATAGGCCTCCCGCGATGCCTCCTCGATGCGGCCCTGGACCAGCTCGTCGTAGATCACCCGGTGCACGGTGGCGCGGTCCGCAACGTCGGGGACCAGAACCTCCAGCCCATGCTTCTGCACGAGACGGCCCTTGTAGAAGTCCTGTTCCATGGTAAAGGCGGTGCCCAGCAGGCCGACGCGCCCCAGACCGGCGGCGCGGATGCGCTCGGCGGTGGGGTCGGCGATGTGCAGCAACGGCATGCCGATGGCCGCCTGCACCTGATCGGCCATGCGGTGCATCGTGTTGGTGCAGATGACGACGAAGTCTGCCCCTCCCCGCTCCAGGCGCCGGGCGGCGTCGATCATCAGCGCCGTCGCGTCGTCCCAGCGGCCGGCATGCTGAAGCGCCTCGATCTCGGCGAAGTCGAAGGACCACATCAGGCAGCGTGCGGAGCGCAGGCCGCCCAGCCGGTCGCGCACCCGCTCGTTGATGATCCGGTAATATTCGGCCGAGCTTTCCCAGCTCATGCCCCCGATGAGGCCGATGACCTTCTGCGACACGCTATTCCACTCCGCAACAGACGAGGATTCCATCGGACCTTGCCTGCGACGAAGGGAGCTTGCAACTGGTCGAAGGGCAGCCTCGCGGTCCCTGGCCGGCCGACGTT
>JBKHVJ010000078.1:0-10227 GCA_046570145.1 Alphaproteobacteria bacterium | reverse complement strand
CGGGGACCGCCGGCAGAGCGGCGGCGGCCGCTGCCTTGGCCTGGGCGATCTGCTCCAGCCGGCTGCGGTAGCCGGCGACAGCGGCGGACACCTCGCGCGTCATCGCTTCCAGCGGGCGGTCGGGATCGACGGCCTGCATCAGGGCGCGCGACAGGGTCTGGAGTTGCACCCGGTCGTCGGCGGGGACCGGTCCGGTCTCCGCTGCGGCGCGGACCTTATCGGCCAGCGTCTTGACGGCGCGGGCCACCGCCTCCACCGGGGCATGGTCGCCGTCCTCGCCCAGCCGGCGCAGCAGGTCGTCCAGGAAGCCGCCGATGCGGCCGACATGGTCGATGGCCATGCGGTCCGGCACGGGCCGCGCCAGCCCATACAGGGCGAACTCCACCAGGAAGGCGACCTGGATGCTGGCGCGCAGCCGCTTTTGGGTGGTGACGGTCGAAATCGCCTCGTTCAGCAGCATGCGGGCGCCGGACTGGGTCCATTGTCCGACAGCCTTCAGGCGGAGCGTGTTGGGGGCGTCCAGAACCGGCACCTGGGCGCCCTCACGCGGAGATTTGCGCCGGTCGGGACCGGTATAGTCGGCGGTGACGACAAAGCCCTTGCGCGCCTCGATCAGGCTGACGATCCGGTCGCGGACCTGCTTGGGCGACACCGGCTTCATCAGCAGATCGTCGCCGCCGGCGTTGGTGACGCGGGTCAGCAGCGCCGGCGTCGGCGCCCAGGTGGTGACGATGACGCAGGCAAAGGGATTCGGCACGGCCGGTTCGTTGCGCAAGGAGCGGATGAAGCGGAAGGCTTCCGAATCCTCGCCGTCGGCATCGAGCAGCATCAGATCCGGCATGGCGGCGGTCAGCAGCCCGGCGGCGGCCTTCACCGAATCGAACAGCTCCACCCGGCGGAAGCCCAGGCGGATCAGCACGTCTCGGAACACGCGCGCGGTGTTGAGCTGGCTGTCGATGATCGCCGCGTCGACCTGCGAGAAATCGTAATCCGGCATCGCCCTACCCGAAGCTCCGCTGCGATCGTGACGGCAACACGCCCCGCAGGTTAACACGCATTCTCTCCGCCCGTCGCGGTAGCATCTTCACCAGGGAAAAGAACAGTGGGCAAAGGACCGCAGGCCGCGGAGCATGCCGTGCCACTGCCGCCCGACCGGTCACATCCCCGCCTGTTCCACCAGGGTGAAGACCAGCACCGTCCGCCCGTCGACCAGCACCGACCGGCCGGCGAGATGCAGGCGCTCGTCCCCCGCCCCATCGGCGACGCGGGTGTCGAGCACGCAGCGCCAGCCGCGGCCGCCCGGCACGTCGGGCAGGGTCACGGTCAGGATGTCGGCATGGGCGTTCAGCACGATCAGCAGAACGCCGTCGGACAGCGGCTGCCCGTCCGACCCGGCATGGGCACCGGCGCGGCCGTTCAGCAGCAGGACGATGCAGCGCGCCTGGGTGTTGCGCCAATGCTCGGCGGTCTTCTCCACGCCCTGGGCATTGTACCAGACGATATCCTTCAGCCCGTTGGCCGCCGTCTCGCGCCCATGGAGGAAGGTGGACCGGCGCAGGACCGGGTGGGTCCGTCTGAGCGCGATCAGCCGGCGGACGAAGGACACCATCGCGCCGTCGCGCTTCGCCCAGTCCAGCCAGGTGATGTCGTTGTCCTGGCAATAGGCGTTGTTGTTGCCGTCCTGGCTGTGCTCCAGCTCGTCGCCGGCCAGCATCATCGGCGTGCCCTGCGACAGCATCAGCGTGGCCAGCAGGTTGCGCTTCTGCCGCGCCCTCAGTTCGTTGATGCCGGGATCGGCGGTCTCGCCCTCCACCCCGTGGTTCCACGAACAGTTGGCGGAATGGCCGTCGCGGTTCTCCTCGCCGTTCGCCCAATTGTGCTTGTCGTTGAAGGCGACGAGGTCGTGCAGGGTGAAGCCGTCATGGGCGGTGATGAAGTTCACGCTGGCCCAGGGCCGGCGCCCACGCTTCTCGAACAGATCGGCCGAGCCGGCGACGCGGCCGGCCAGTTCCGGCAGCATGCCGTCGTCGCCGCGCCAGTAGCGCCGCACGGTGTCGCGGTAGCGGTCGTTCCACTCCGCCCAGCCCGGCGGGAAATTGCCGACCTGATAGCCGCCGGGACCGACGTCCCAGGGTTCGGCGATCAGTTTCACGTCGGCCAGCACGGGGTCCTGCCGCACCGCGTCGAGGAAGCCGGAGCCGGGGTCGTAGCCGTAGGGCTCCCGCGCCAGCACGGTGGCGAGATCGAAGCGGAAGCCGTCGACATGCATCTCCGTCACCCAGTAGCGCAAGCTGTCCATCACCATCTGGACCACGCGCGGGTGGCTGAGGTTCAGGGTGTTGCCGGTGCCGGTGTCGTTGATGTAGTAGCGCGGGTTGTCCGGCATCAGCCGGTAATAGCTGAGATTGTCGATTCCCTTGAAGGACAGGGTCGGCCCCAGATGGTTGCCTTCGGCGGTGTGGTTGTAGACGACGTCGAGAATCACCTCGATCCCCGCCTCGTGCAGGCGGGCGACCATCGTCTTGAACTCCGACAGGACGCCGGTGGTCATGTAGCGCGGCTCCGGTGCGAAGAAGCCGATGGTGTTGTAGCCCCAGTAGTTGGTCATGCCGCGGGTGACGAGATGCTGCTCGTCGGCGATGGCCTGGACCGGCAGGAACTCCACCGAGGTGATGCCGAGCGCGCGCAGATATTCGATGACGCTCTGGGTCGACATGCCGGCGAAGGTGCCGCGCAGATGGGCCGGCACGTCGGGATGGCGCATGGTGAAGCCGCGGACATGGGTCTCGTAGAGAACGGTGTCGGTCCAGGGCACCCGGCGGTGGCGGTCATGCCCCCAGGTGAAGGCGCCGTCCACCACCCGGCATTTCGGCATGCCGCGGGCATTGTCGCGCCGGTCGAAGGATAAATCCTCCTTGGTCGAGCCGACGCGGTAGCCGTAATGGGCATCCGACCATTTGAAGCCGCCGAACAGCGCCTTGGCATAGGGATCGATCAGCAGCTTGTTCGGGTTGAAGCGGTGCCCCTCCTCCGGCTCATACGGCCCGTGAACGCGGTAGCCGTAGAGCAGGCCGGGCCGCGCATCGGGCAGGTAGCCGTGCCAGACCTCGTCGGTGTGTTCAGGCAGCGTGACCCGCTCGACCTCGCGCTGGCCGGTCTTGTCGAACAGGCAGAGCTCCACCCGCTCGGCATTGGCGGAGAACAGCGCGAAGTTGACGCCGAACCCGTCCCAGGTGGCGCCGAGCGGATAGGGCTTGCCGGGCCAGACCGGAGTGCGGGCGGGGGTGGGGGGCATCAGCGGGCGGCCTGTGTGGTGGAAGTCTTGGGCGAGATCGTCAGGGCCGCCGATGCGGAGGGTTGTCTGTTTGTGGGCCAGAGGATGGAACGTTTGGAACAGTATGAAACAGATTTCGGGGCTTGTTCCATTGTTCCACGCCCTTGCGAGCCCGCCGTGGCCGCGTGTGGCCCCCGCCGACGGCACAGGACCTCGCGGTTTATCTGCCGGTTCCGCAGCGCGTCATCAAGGGAGGGAACGGGGTTCGTATCGACCATCAGCCAGCGCACGCCTCACCGGTTCCCCGAAAAGACACAAGGGATCCAATAAGAAAGCCTCCCCCCGGCGGCGTCAAGGGAGGTTGGAAAAAGGACAGGGCGGTGAGGTCAGGCTAGCGGTTGCGGTGGATGGCCCGGCACATCATGGACAGGTCCATCACAGGCCGGCGGCGAACAGGTCGGTCTCAAAGCGCATCTCCATGCCGGTGGACTGGGCGCCGTCGGTCAGGTCGGGGATGCGCCGGGCGAGATGGGCGACCAATTCCGATACGCTGATCATGCTGTTGCGGTCGGTATCGGCCGTCTTCCCAAACGCCTCCAGCAGGGCGAAGGTGAAGGCGCCGTGACCCCAGCGGCTGCTCTCATAGGATTTCTCGCCGGGACCGGACGAGGTGATGACGGTGATGTTGCTTCCCGCCAGGGCGGTGCTGAGCGCCTTGGCGTCGGGTACCGGCCCTCCGCCGGCCGCGCCCGAATGGCAGCTGTCGAGCAGCAGCAGCACCCGGCCCCGTTCGGCTAGCAGCCCCAGCTGCTTGCGCAACTCCGACAGGGAGAGGCTGGACGCCGCCATCTGGGAGGGGCGCAGCGGGTCGACCCCATGGGCGATGAGATGGAACTCGCCGTCTATCATTGCGCCATGGCCGGAGAACAGCAGCACCGCCAGATCCTGCGTCGGGTTGCTGGCCCGCATGCCATCGCGCAGGGCGTGGAGGGCATCGAGGATGCCGGCCCGCGTCGCGTCCCTGTCGTTGACGGTCTGGGCATAGACTTTGCCGTAGGGCGTGCCCTGCTCGCCGTCCAGGGCGGCCATCACGTCACGCGCGTCCTTGGCGGCATAGTGGAGCTTGAAGCTCTTCGCCCGGTCGCCGTAATCGTCGATCCCCACCGTCAGAATATGCAGCCGGGCGCCGGGGGCAGTGCCGGTGCGGCGCCTTACCGCGTCGCGGGCGGCGGCCATGTCGGCAAGCCCCAGGGCGCGGGCGGTCTCCATCTCCCGCAGCACCAGCGGCAGGGCGTCGGGACGGAAGAGATTGGGGATGTCGGCGACAGGAACCACGTCCGCAGCAGCGTCCCAGCCGCGGTTGACGTGCCATTTCAGCACACCGCGGGCGCCAGGGGTAGCAGCGTAGAAGCCCTCCGGCGTCCAGACAACCCAGTTCACCCGGTCGACCAGCGGCATGAAAGCCAGCAGCTCCCGCCCGTCGTCCATCCGGTGCCAGCGGATGGTGCCGTCACCATAGGCGGCCACTGCCAGTCGCCCATCGCCGCTGATGGCAACCGCCCAGACAGCGCTGGGAGCGTTGTGGGCCCAGCGGAGATTTCCTCTGGCGTCGAAGGAACGGAGATGCCAATCGGTCCCAAGGAGAAAGCCTTGCCCGCCGGGCTCCACTGCCAAGCTGCGCGACGACTCGTAAGGCGAGAGCATTAGGGGTGTTTCGTCGAGAGTAGGGGTAATGCCGATACTCCATCCCTTGATTGGGAGGCCGGTCTGGCGCGGCGGGGAGGTGGCACCATCCGGCGCGGGTGTGGTCAGTCGCAAGGCGCGCAGATCGAAACGGGCGGGAGCCGTGCCCCATAACTCATACCCGAAATCCACCATTGTGCCGTCCTGTGACAGCGCCAATGTGCTTTTCTGCTCCGAATAATCCGCCAGTGGCGACCGCTGTATCCAGCGGGAGGTGCCGTCGGCGTTCAGCCGAGCCAAAGTAGGTTCAACAGACGCGACCAGCACTCCACCCTCAGCCAGAGGCTCAAGGGTTGTAATTGTGTTCTGTCCCGCCAGCCATAAACGACGCTCGCTCCAGTCAGAACTACTCCATGCCACCACCGGAACAAGCCCAAAGCCACGGACGTAGCGCCCGCCAGCCATCAGAGTGCGACCATCGGCAGACCATGCCACATTGGAGAGATCCCCGCCGTCTAGATCGCTGGTGTCCGGCCCCGGTTGCCGCGCCAAACTGTGGCCGTCCAGGATGTCGACCGCCGAGGTATGATAGAAGCCGACCGCCAGCCGGCTGCCATCGGGGGAAAAGGCGATGCCTAAGGGCTGCTGCCCGGCCTGCATCTGCCGGACCAATGGCCTACCCAGGTCCGAGCCATAAAGCCGAATTCGCCCGTCAAGGCTTGTGGTGGCCAGACGTCCATCCCGGCTGAAGGTGGCGCCCTGGCTGCGATCGTCGTAATCGGTATCGCGCCCGACCTCCGTCCAACCGGCAGTGCCGTCATACAGCCGCAGGCCACTGTTTCCCGCAAGCGTTGCCGCGAGGCGGCGACCATCGGGGGAGAATACCAGGTGATTAACCACCTCCGGCAATCCCGCGATGCGCTTGATCAGGGCGCCACTGGCACGGTCGAAAAGATAGAGATTTTGTGGTTGCCCATTGCCCGCCGTGAAGCCGCCCGCGGCGATCACAGTGCCATCCGGGCTGATCGCCACCGCATAGATCTTCCCGACACCGCCCGGACCGGCAGGGATCCGGATACTGCGCAAAAGCGCACCATCCTCCAGCGACCACACCCGCACAGTCTTATCGTCCGACCCGGTAACGACAAAGCGGCCGACGGCATCCACGGAGGCTTGCTTGATCATCGCCGTGTGCCGGCCGGGATCGACGATCAGAGCCGGGCGGTCGTAAAGGGCGGAGTCATCCTGCGCCAGCGCCAGGACCGGTAGCAACGCCAGCAGCAGGGCGATCAGGCCGCCGGCCAGCCGGTGGGTCAGAAGCTGGCAGGAGCGAGGTCGGAAAAGGCGGTCCATGCCGTCGCCTCCAGTCGGGTTTGAATGGTGCGGCGGGCGGCGGCGTCGCGTTCCCGGCCGTCGACAATCAAATCCTTCACCGCATCGATCAGCGGCCCGAGCACGGCGCCGACGATTTCAGCCACTGGGCCACCCTTGGCGCCGGGATCGGCGGGTATCAGGCCCTGCGCGCTGCGGCACAACTGGTCGCGGCCGGCGGCGGCACGCTCCAGCCGCGGCAGCAGGTTGCCCATTTCGGCCGGGCCGCCATCGCGGGCGAGCAGCACCACCAGCCCGGCGATCACCCCGTCGACCTCCGCCTTGGCGGCGCCATAGCCCATCGCCGCCCGTTCACGGTCGGCGACGGCGCCGCGCGCCTTGATCACCGCGGCGCAGGTTTCCGCCTGGGTCCGCTCCTGCGCCAGCCGGGCGACCGCATCCTGCCAGCTCATCGCTGCCAAAGCCGTTGGAGCGGCAAGCACCACCGCCAGGGCGAACAGGCCGGTGATCGCGCGGGTGGGGGACATGGTTGGTGGATTCTCCCGTCATGCAGTCACGGGGAAAATCATAGTGATGATAATATTATTGGGAAAGTCTCTTTCAGCCTCACGCCTTCGGCGTGTTTTGTCGCACCATGCGCATCTTAAGGGTAGCGGGCATGGAGCGATGCCCCGGTCGGGGTGCCGTGCCTTCGGCACCCCTTCATCCTAACCTTCTCCCCAGGGAGGAGAAGGGATGGGTGTCGGGTTGAATGAAGGGTGGTTTGCGGGGGCGGGGCTACTCCGCCTTCCTCTCCAAAATCAGCGTCGACAGCGGCGGGATGGTCAGGTCCAGCGAGTGGGTGCGGCCGTGCCAGGGGGTTTCCTCGGCATAGACGCCGCCGCCGGGATTGCCGACGCCGCTGCCGCCGTATTTGCCGTCGTCGGTGTTGATCCGCTCCACATAGCGGCCGGGCAGCGGAACGCCGACGCGGTAGCCCTGGCGCGGGACCGGCGTGAAGTTGCTGACGGCGATGACGATGTGACCGGATTCGTCGGCCTTGCGCAGGAAGGTGAAGACCGAATTCTCGTTGTCGTTCGACTCGATCCACTCGAAGCCGGACGGGTCGCAGTCGGTCTTGTGCAGCGGCTCCAGCTCGCGGTAGACGCCGTTCAGGTCGCGCACGAGGTCGCGCATGCCCCGGTGCATGGGCTGGTCCAGCAAATGCCAGTCCAGGCTCCGCGCCTCGCTCCACTCGTTCCACTGGGCGAACTCGCCGCCCATGAACAGCAGCTTCTTGCCGGGGTGGGCGAACATGAAGCCGTAATAGGCGCGCAGGTTGGCGAACTTCTGCCAGTCGTCGCCCGGCATCTTGTTGATCAGGGAACCCTTGCCGTGAACCACCTCGTCATGGCTGAGCGGCAGCACGAAGTTTTCGGAGAACTGATAGATCAGCCCGAAGGTCATCTGGTGGTGATGGTAGCGGCGATGGATCGGGTCGTTCTGCATGTAATGCAGCGTGTCGTGCATCCACCCCATGTTCCACTTATAGCCGAAGCCGAGACCGCCGAGATACGTCGGCTTCGACACCATCGGCCAGGAGGTGGATTCCTCCGCCACCGTCATCGCGCCCGGCTGCTGGCCGTAGACCAGCTCGTTCATGCGCTTGAGGAAGGCGATGGATTCCAGGTTCTCGCGCCCGCCGAACTTGTTGGGGACCCACTCCCCTTCCTTGCGGCTGTAGTCGAGATAGAGCATCGAGGCGACGGCATCGACGCGCAGCCCGTCCAGCTTGTAATGGTCGAGCCAGAACAGCGCGTTGCCCAGCAGGAAGTTCTGCACCTCCGTCCGGCCGAAATTGTAGATCAGGGTGTTCCAATCCTGGTGGAAGCCCTGGCGCGGGTCGGCATGCTCATATAGATGCGTGCCGTCGAAATTGCCCAGACCGTGCGGATCGGTCGGGAAATGGCCCGGCACCCAATCAAGCAGCACGCCGAGACCGGCGCGGTGGCAGGCGTTGACGAAATCCTTGAAGTCCTCCGGCGAGCCGTGGCGGGCGGTCGGCGCATAGAGGCCGATCGGCTGGTAGCCCCAGGAGCCGTCGAACGGATGCTCGGTGATCGGCAGAAGCTCGATATGGGTGAAGCCCATGTCCTTGGCGTAGGGGATCAGCCGCTCCGCCAGTTCCTGATAGGTCAGGAAGCGGTTGTCCTCCTCCGGCACCCGCGCCCAGGAGCCCAGATGCACCTCGTAGATCGACACCGGCGCGGTGCGGTCGGAGGTGGCGACCTTGCGGCTCTGCCAGTCCTGGTCGCGCCATTCGTAGGACGGCAGGCCGTGGATGACCGAGGCGGTGGCCGGACGCATCTCAGCCTGGAAGGCGTAGGGGTCGGCCTTGACCGGCAGCAGGGTGCCGTCCGACCCTCGGATCTCGAACTTGTAGCGCTGGCCGGCGTGGGCGTGGGGGACGAAGATCTCCCAGACGCCGACCTCGACGCGCCGGCGCATCGGCATCCGGCGGCCGTCCCAGTTGTTGAAGTCGCCGACGACGCTGACGCTGCGGGCGCTGGGCGCCCAGACGGCGAAGGACACGCCGGCGACGCCATCGACCTCGCGCGGGTGGGCGCCCAGCTTCTCGTAATTGCGCAGATGGGTGCCCTCGGCCAGCAGATGGACGTCCAGTTCGCCCAGCATGTTGCCGAACCGGTAGGCGTCCTCGAACTCCTGGGTCGCCAGCGGATATTGGGCACGCAGGCGGTAGCGGAAGCGCTCCGTCCGGTCGGGCATCACCGCGAGGTAGAAGCCGTCCTGGTGGATGCGCTCGGCCTCGCCCGCCGGTTCGCCGGTGGCGCTGTCGATCACCCACAGCCGCTCGGCGCCGGGAACGAAGGCGCGGACCTCCACCGGGCGGCCGGGCGCCTCCTGCTGCATGCCCAGCACGGCGAAGGGATCGCCATGGTCGGCCCGCGCGATGGCGTCCGCCGCCGCGCGCAGGGCGTCGGCCCGACGGTCCGTGGTCCCCCGATCACCGGGACGGCTTTCGGAGACGCCGGTCTGCGCCTGGTCCTTGCGGGTGTCCGTCGTCATGTCGCTCGCCATTGGCCAAGTGCCCTTCTTCGTGGAGGCCCTATCGTCTTCATGGACCGTGAACATACTCGCGGCAGTTTCGTCACACCATGCCCGCCGAGGAACCGCTCACAATGATAGCATTTCGACGTGCAGTCCCTCTCACGTCCCGGGAAGGGGGCCGTGGAGCGGCCTGGTGACGGGTGAGGCAAGGATCGAGAAACGCATGGCTTCTTGGACCGCCCCTCACCCTCCCCACGCCTGCGGCGCGGGTCCCTTCCCTCTCCCGGGGCGGGAGAGGGCGATCATCGCCAGATGCGACTAGCGTGCAGGGTCGCCGTCCCGGGCATCGTCGAGCAGGCCCAGCACACCCTTGACCGGGATGCCGATCCAGTTGGGCCGGTTCGCCGCCTCGTAGCCGATCTCGTAGAAGGCCTTTTCCAGCAGGAACAGGGTCAGCAGGCCGCGCGCGGCCCCATCGCCCGCCCCAGTCTCCGCCGGCCAGACCGGGCAACCCTCGATCGCCGTGCGGTAGCCGTCGAGGAAGGAGTCGATGCTGCGGCGTTCCCAGTCGCGGGCGGCCGCCAGCGCCGGGCTGTCACCGCTGTTGGCGCCCTCGCCCGCGCTGTCCAGCCGGAACAGCGCCGCCCAGGCGGCATAGTTGAAGGACCGCAACATGCCGGCCACGTCGCGCAGGGCGCTGGACTTGGCGCGGCGCTCCTCCAGCGTCTTCGCCGGCTCGCCTTCGAAGTCCAGGATGTACCAGTCGTTCTGGGCCCGCACGACCTGGCCCAGGTGATAGTCGCCGTGGATGCGGGTCTTGACGCCGTCGATCGGCATGCCCGCCAGCGCGTCGAGCCGCCCCATCGCCTCGGCCCGGCGGGCCAGCAGCT
>JBKHVJ010000077.1:0-5393 GCA_046570145.1 Alphaproteobacteria bacterium | reverse complement strand
GTCCAGACCGTATTTGCTGGCCGCATAGGCGACGGCATAGGGCGCCGGGGCGAAGGCGCCGACCGAAACGGTGGCGATGAAGGTGCCGTGACCCTGGCCGCGGAACAAGGGCAGCACCGCGTGGGCGCCGTGGAGCGGTCCCAGCAGGTTGGTCTCGATCACCCGGCGGTGTGCCTCGATTGGAGTATCCTCGAAGCGGCCGACCGCACCGACGCCGGCATTGGCGATCCAGATGTCGATGGAGCCGAACTGTTGCACCGTGCGCTCGGCGAGGCGCTTCACCGCGTCCGCATCGGTGACGTCGGTGGGGATGACGACGGCGCTGGCGCCCAGGCCGCGGCACTCTTCCGCAACCTCCTCCAGCAGTTCCTCCCGGCGGGCGGCAAGCGCCAGCCGGGCGCCCTCGCGGGCGAAGGCCAGCGCGGTGGCCCGCCCGATCCCGCTCGATGCTCCGGCCACCACGACGGCGGCGCCTTGCAGGTTCTGCATCCTTCTCCCCTCCGGCTTGCGTTGTATCGACAGCCTCAACAGGAGGGGATAGCGGTTGTCGCGCTGTCTTGCGGCGAGCTTACAGACCGGCCGGCGCCGGGCGGGTGTCGGCGGTGCGGGTGGTGCCCTTGTCGATCAGGGGTTGGAGCGCGGGGGCGAGGCTTTTCAGCAACTGGGCCGGCAGGGCGCTGGTGAAGCGGTAGTCGTCGGCCTCCGGCCCCTGGACGAAGGCGGTCATGGTGCCGAAGAAGCGGTCTCCGATGTAGAAGACGAAGGTGGCGGTGCGGGCAACCGCCTTCGATTCCAGCAGCACGCCGCCCGGACCCCAGCGCTCCAGCCGGTGGTCGCCGGTGCCGGTCTTGCCGCCCATCGGGATCACGGTCCCCGACGGATCCTTGAACGACCCCCACACCCGCTTGGCGGTGCCGTTCTGGGCCACGTCCAACAGGGCGCGGCGCAGAGTGGCGCAGACCTCCGGATGCAGCACGCGTTCGCCCTTCAGCGGACCCAGCCCCAGCTTCGTTTCGTAAGGCGTGCCGGCGGCGAAATGCAGCGAGCGGATGCGCACCGTCGGCTGGCGCACCCCGTCGTTCAGGATCAGCCCCATCAACTCGGCCAGCGCCGCCGGACGGTCGGCGGAACTGCCGATGGAGGTCGCCAGCGACGGCACCAGCGTGTCGAATGGATAGCCGACGCTGCGCCACTGGGCGGTGATGCGCTTGAACGCCTCCTCCTCCAGCCCGATGCGGATGCGGGTGTTCTGGGCGGCCATGCCCTTCTTGAACAGCCAGCGGTAGCTTTCCTGGCGTTCGTCGGCGCTGGCGGCCAGAATTTCGGCCCGCGTGGCGGCCGGGTTCTGCTGGAGATGGGCGACCAGCCACAGTTCCAGCGGATGGACGCGGGCGAGATAGCCCAGGTCGTTCAGCGGGAAGCGGTCTTGCCCGTATTTGGCGTAGAGCGCCGACAACTCCCCGTCCGACAGCGCGCTTCCCGGCAGCCGGGCGCGCAGGAAGGTGGAGAACTCCGCGAGCCCGGCCTTGGGCCGCACGGTGCGGAAGACCACCGCCAGCCGGTAGGGCACCGGGCGGGACCGCGCCGCCAGCCGGGCCAGCGCGTCGTCGGGCGTGCGCCTGCGATAGTCGTTGTAGAAGCGGTTGAGGAAGTCCGAGCCCTCGCGGTCGGCGAAGCGGGCCAGATAGGCCTGACGGGCGGGATGGTCGGGCGTGCGCAGGATCTCGGCGCCGTCGTCGGCCCCCTCGTCCATGTAGAACTGGACGATGTCGCGCATCAGCCGGATGAAGGGCAGGTTGACGCTGCTGCGCAGCGCCTCCTGCACGGTCAGGATGCGGCCGTTGTCGTCCTTGTTGAAGTTCACGAAGCTGTGCTGGCCGCCGCCGGTGAAGAACACCTCGCCGGGGCTGGCGGAATAGCGCCGCTCCATCGCCGCATCCAGCATGGCGGGCAGGCGCCGGTCCGCTGCGGTCGTCAGCCAGGAGGCCGCCCAGCGCGTCAGGTTGTCCGACGCCTCGTCCTCGACATCGGCGAGGAAATCCTTGGGCAGATGGGCGTAGCGGCTGTGCAGCTCCGCCACGATCTGCAGATAGGTGGTCAGCGTGCGCAGCTTGGCGGTGGAGCCGAGGTCGAGCTTCGCGCCTTCGTTGATGTCCAGCGGCTGGTCGAGGTTGTCGGCCTGGACGCGCAGATAATTGGCCTCCGGCCCCCGTTCGTACAGCGTGATCGAATAAACCAGCTTCGACAGGTCGTTGTTGCGGGCGTCGAGCAGCCGTTCGCCGGTCAGCCCCAGCGTGCGGGCGTATTCGGGCTCGTTCAACTTGCCCAGCACCTCGACCACGCGGGCCTGGGTTTCCGCATCCAGGGTCGATTGCGCCGTCAGGTCGAGCCGGTCGAGCTGGTAGAGGCTGGGCACCCCCAGCATGCCGAGCAGCCGGGCGCGGACGGCGTTGGTCGCCTTCTGCTCGATGAAGGAGGTGGCGGGGGGCGACGGCGCCTCCTCGCGGAAGGCCAGCCGGATGGCGAGCGCGGCGTCGCGCAGCGCCGGGTCGATCACGCCGGCCTGGGTCAGCGCCCGCAGATGGGCGTCGGCCAGCCGGTCGAGCGCCGCGCGGTCCTGGATCAGGTAGTAGGACGGCCGCCGCTGGGCCAGCAGCAGCGCCAGCACCTGCTTGTAGGCCAGCGCCTTCAACCGCAGGGCGCGCGGTTCGGCAGCGGGTTCGGCCAGCACGCGCTTGGCGATGGACAGGTCGGTGCCGAACCAGGCCCACAGCCCGTCGCCCAGCCCGTTCACCTCGCCGAAGCCGGCCCTGGCGGTCAGCGGGGTGGAGTTCAGGTAATCGACCAGCACGCGCCGGCGCGCCTCGGTGGTGTCCTCGCCGTCGCGATAGGCGCGGATGCTGGCGGACATCATCTGGCGCAGCTTCTCCACGCTGCCGGTGGTCTGGCCGTCCGGCGAATGGCGGTACTTCTCGATCTGGGTGGCGAGAGTCGAACCGCCGGGGGAGCGCTGGCCCGGCCTGACCATCTGCAAGGGCAGCATCGCCACCGCGGCGCCGAAGCGGTCCCACTCCACCGCCGGGTTTCGGCGCGGTTCGTCCTGGTTCAGAAGCTCGCGGTTCTCGATGAACAGCAGGGTGTCGGCGACCAGCGCCGGCACATCCTCGAAGCCCTCGAACACCCGCTCGGGATAGCGCGCGGCGTACATCGGCACGCCGTTGCGGTCGAGCAGGGTCAGGCCGGCCTGGGTCTTTTCCCGGTAGATCGGAAAGCCGCCGCCGGCCATGAAGCGGTCGAGCGCCGGCGATAGCACCGCCTGCTGTTCGACCGCATAGATGTCGCGGGTCAGCAGGTCGAGCTGGCCGGGCAGGGCGGTGTAGCCGAGGCGTTCGTTATAGGGACCGTGCGCTGGATGGCGCGCCGCCGGGTTGGGGCCTTCGCGCAAGGACACGGTCATCGACTGGGCGACGCCGGACAGCAGCCGCGCCTGGAGCCGCGACGTTTCCATCTCTCGCCAGCCGGCATAGCCGGCGGCGGCGAGCGTTATGGTCAGCGTCGCCGCAATCGCCGCTCGCCCTGTCCAACGCCCGACCTGCATCCACCGCATGGCCATATCGGATGCGCACCCCCTGCCGTCCGACCTGCCCGGTCGGTATAGCTGAGGATAGTAGAAAGACTATGGTTAACGGACGGTTTAAGGATCGAAGGTTGCACCGGAAAGATCGAATTTCCCGATAGCTAACTGGTTTGAACACTCTGCCGGACCATGGATAATACGGCAACTTCTCGTTCTCGCAGATACGGAGCTCTCCGCGTTTCCAAACGCCATGGGTAGGCGATCAAATCACAACGGGAACTGCTTTGATGACCCCTTCAACTTCATAGCTTTTTGTTGCTTCCGACAGCTCGACGGAAATCAGAGCCTGCCAGAACTGACTGTTCGTGCTCTTTATCTGTCTTGTCAGTTCATTCATCAATAGCTGATCTTCTATGAGCTTTGAGAAGGCAACGGTTCCGGGGCTATGAATTCCGGCGATCTCAAGAACTCGGTGACCTGAATCCTTCTGATTCGAGCGAATGTTGGGAACAAGGGAAATCAGGAGATAGTCTCTCGTTATCTCTCCGGATGCATTGAGTCGTGGGGTGAGGATATTATCGGTTCTTGCACCGCGATCGAATAAAGCGCTTTTTCGCACATGCCTGGCTTCCCCGCCGATTGAATACTTGACGCTTCCCTCAATCAGATTGCCGTTGCATACATGCTCGATCGGCAGTCGAATGTCCGAAGTCTTATCCAAATCAACCAATGGTTTCCCTTGATAGTAAACCCCTTCTTTTCCATGGTAACCGAGCAGGTCCCTGGACGATCTGTTGCTTCTTGGACTGCCGATTGTGATAATATTTCTGTTGTAATCCCCGTTTGCTGTCCCTTTTATCAATGTGGGGCTGCCGTTATTCAGTCTTATATATTTCTGTACCGGATTGGCCGCGATGATTGTGCCATTTACATCTTTTGGAGTGTCTGGATGATTCTCCCCAACGGTCAGGCCGAACTCGCCCGAAAATGGGAAAGAAATGGCTTCCAGATCGGACACCCCTTTCAATATCAGGGACAGCCTCCTGGAATCCATGCCCGTACTGTTCGAAGAGTTCGATTCGATAACGATATTGGAAACCTTGCTCTGCACATATTTCTGCGCATCGGTGAGCAAGTTGGCCAAGCTTCCTCCCAGCGCCATAAAGCCGAGCGCCCCCGCACCTTTTAGGAGAGCCCGCCGATTCGACGGTGGTGGATTATTATCGTCGGACATAATGCGCCTCAGTCTGGATAGGGCGTCTTCTAATTAGAACATCTCGGGACGTTAACATTCGGAACGGTATATCGGCAAGTGAGGTTATCGGTTTGGGGGATGTGGTTCCGGCTCCGACCGATAGGATCGCGATCCAGCACGCCGAATGCACCTCGACGTTCTGCGCTGCGGTCGAGGCTCAGCTGACCGTGCATTTTCGGCTGGGACGAGAAATCGCCGACCGCGCGACGTGGAGCTGAATTGTCCACGTCGGGGTTCGAACATGACAGCTTTGGGGGGCGGGTGCCCTCACCCCTCCAGCAGCGCCTTTGCCCGCGCGGCCAGTTCGGCCAGCGGGACCTCGACCTGTTCGCCCTTGACCAGATGCTTCAGGGTCGCGGTGCCGCGGGCTTTCTCGTCGGAGCCCATCAGCAGGACGACGGGGATGCCGGCGCGGTCGGCATATTTCATCTGCTTGGCGATCTTGCCGCCGTCCAGCTGGATTTCCGTGTTGATGCCGGCGGCGCGCAGCTCGCTGGCCATGCAGAAATAATCGGCGGACAGGGCCGGGTCCATCTGCGTCACCAGCACCTGGGCGGTGGG